>JALYZI010000221.1 GCA_030948915.1 Acidobacteriota bacterium | reverse complement strand
GATGTTTGACCTTCACCATGCCGTTGCGATCGCCGGAGTGATACGGCTCGCCGAGCCGCTTGGCCATGATTCCGTCGAGACCGAGACGCGAATACTTCGTGAACCACTCCTTCGCGACGCTGCGGTCGGTGGTCGCGGGCGAAAGCTTGACGAGCGAACCCTCCGGAACCGAAACGAAAAATTTCTCGAGCTGTTTGCGGCGCTTCTCGATCGGCTGGTCCTTGATCAACTTCTCTTTGATGAGGAGAAGATCGAACGCGAAGTAATGCGCGGGAGTCTCGGCCGCAAGTTTTCGAACGCGAGACTCGGCCGGGTGCATGCGCAGTAGAAGGTCATCGAACGACGGCCGTCCGTCGATTGGAACGACGATCTCGCCGTCGAGGACGAATTGCTTACTCTTCAGCTTGTGGAATGAATCGACCAACTCCGGAAAGTAGCGCGCCAGAGGTGTTCCGGATTTCGATTGAATCGCGATCTTGTCGCCGTCGCGAAAAACAATCGCGCGGAATCCATCCCACTTCGGTTCGAACTGCCAGCGATTGCCCTCCGGAATCTTTTCGACACGCATCGCCTCCATCGGCGGGTAGGGCGGGCGGATGGGAAGCGTCATTTCTTCTTTCTCTGTGTGCTCTGGTTCCTCTGTGGTGAAAGCTTTAAACCACAGAGAGCACAGAGGTCACTGAGCTCGGATAAAGTTACGAAACTCACTTCTTCTCGAATATCTTGCGAAGGTCAAAACGTTTCTTGCCGGACGCGACCGGCTTCCACAGATCGCCGACTTCGCGCACGCGATCGAGAACGTTGTCGATGCGGAAGTCTTCGATGCGGACACCGTCTTCGACTTCTTCCCACGTCACCGGCGTCGAGACTGACGCCACCGGCGTTGGCCGGATCGAGTAGATCGACGCCAGCGTCCGTCCCCACGCGTTCTGGTTGTAATCGACGAGCACGCGCCCATGCGGCCGTTTCACTTTGCGGTATTCGGCCGTGATGATTTCGGGATGCCGCGTCTCCAGCTCGATCGCAATCGCTTTCGCGAACGCCCACACTTCTTTCTGTACCGGCCCGCGGACGATCGGAATGTAGACGTGAATGCCTTTCGATCCTGTCGTCTTCGGGTACGTCGGCATCGATAGCTGATCGAGAATGTCCCGCACTCGCAACGCCACTTCCCGCACTTTCTCGAAATCGGCTCCCGGGCCCGGATCCAGATCGAAGTGCAGGACGTCGGGCCGATCCCAGTCGTCGCACTTCGCGTACCACTGATTGAGATCGATGCAGCCCAGGTTGATGAGCCACAGGAGGGACGGGAGGTCCTGCACCATCGGAAAGTTCACGAGCCCCTCGTTGTGCGGAATCGGGCAGATCTCGATCCATTCCGGCCGCGGCTCCGGCGCCCTCTTCATGTAGAAAAAATCCCCCTCGGCCCCATTCGGATAACGCTTCATGACCATCGCGCGGTCGACGAGGTGCGGTAGCAGCCACGGAGAAATGTCTGCGTAGTACTGCAGCAGGTCGCGTTTGGAAAGCTTCAACTTCTTCCAGAAAAGTTTGCGGAGGTTGGTGAGCTGCACTTGTCGCTCGCCAAAACGAAGGATGACGTTGTCGGCGTCCTTCGGGATCGTGAGCGTTTTTACTCTCGGCATCGGATGAGCACTTTCAGCGCGCCTTTGCGCTGCGCGTGATCGAACGCCGCGATCGCGTCGTCCAGCGGATAGACCGCGTCGATGAGATCGCGCACTTCGATTTTGCGCGCGGCCAGCAGATCGATCGCCTTGTCGAACGGCCCGCAGCGTGAGCCGATCAGAGTGATCTCATCGACGACCAGCGATGAGGCGTTGATCGTCAGGTCGCCGGCGTAGGTGCTCTTCATCACAATCGTCCCGCGCGGCCGGACCGCCCGACGCGCGACTTCGAATCCTTCCGGATTGCCGCTGCATTCGACGACGATGTCGAAATGCTTCTCCGGGACCGCCGCGCCACGCGATGCCACGGTCAGATCGCATCCTGTCAGGGCCAGCGTCCGTGCGATCAACCGGCCGAGCTTTCCATGGCCGACCACGAGGACGCGATCCCCTGCTGAGATTTGAATCTGCTCCTGGATTTCCAACGCCGCCGCGATCGGCTCGATGAAAACGGCTTCCTCCGTCTCGATCGCGTCGGGGATCACGTGAAGATTCTCTGCGGGCAGGGTGAGGTATTCCGCGAACGCTCCGTTGCGTTCCTTGATGCCGAGGACCGTTCGATTTTCGCAGTGAGTCGGACGGCCGCCCAGGCAGGCATCGCATGTGTGGCAGACGGCGTTGATCTCGCCGACGACGCGCTTGCCATTCAACTCCCCGACAAACTCATGTCCCGGAATCCCTCGGAACGGGTAGTAGCCGCGCGTGAGCTCGATGTCGGTATTGCAGATGCCCGCGAAGAGTACGCGGACCAGTGGCGCGTCAGGTTTCGGGATGTCGCTTCGCAGCGCGAGTTTCTGATTCTCGAGCCAGAGCGCTCGCATGGATTCGCGCGAGTTTAACGGCTATTGAGCGATTGTGAAACGGAACTGAACCTGCTTGCCGAGATATCGCCCGCCGATCGATGCAATGCACATCGGTTTCACAGAACATGGCGAGACCGTCACCTGAAAATACTTGGACCGCGTGTCCTTCGGAATCTCAATGTGGCTTGGCCCGATGATCGGTGTGTCTCCGCTGTACTCGAGATCAATGGTCGCTCCGCCCTCCGGCGCAAAGCCCTCGAGCCACACCTCCCCGGTAGTGGTCACGCCGCCGAGCGGCAAATGCGAAAATTGGAACGGACTGACTGTAATTCCCTGGAGTTGCGCCGGGATGACCTCGATCGTCACAGATTTCTTGTCGACATCGTTGAAGAAATCCGATGAAGCATTGATCGCGACCCACATTTCGGATGCCACCGGGTGCACAACGATTTCCATAGTCTGCGTCTGCTGTGTCACCGTGAGCGAGATCGGAAGGCTGACCGGAAGTGCGCCTCCGTGTGAAGCCGTCACCTGCGCCGAAAGCTTGACTTTCAGGCCGGCTGCGGGAGGCGGCGCGGTCAGCGTCAGCGTGAGCATAGGAATGTATCGCGAGCCCCCGCCCGGAAGCGTCGTGGCGGGGCTGATCGACATCGATGCCAGTGCGACCGGCAATACTGTCACGGTGAAAGACTTCGTCACTCTGGCAAACGTGCCGGAAATCTGAACAGATGCCGATTGCGCAATCGGCATTGCTGTGGCCTCGAATGTTGCTCTGTCCGCGCTCTTGTTGATCGTCACGGTCGCCGGCACCGAAAGAACCGGCAGATTGGCATTCAGTGCGACTGCGATTGGATCCGCCGCGGCGGCGTCGAGCGAGACGGTGCACTTCACAGGGGCTGCTGGAACGACGGTCGTGTGCTCGCAAGTGATCGCCGACAAGTTCGCGCGCAGCACGCGCACCGGCTGCACCCTTGGATCCACGAGAACGAGTGCCAACAATAGTGATGTCATCGGATACACAGTTCCCGCGGCGGCAGGAGCGTTACTTCGCGGCGGCGATGTCGAGCGACGGCATCTTGCCGCTTCCGCCGCCGGCGCGATGGCGCGGCGCTTCGAGCGTCGTGTACGCGAGCTCGCGATCCGCGCGCGTCGCCCGCAGAAGCAGTCCGCCGCGCGACATGTCGCCCAGGCCGGCGAAGGCGGTGGGAAAGCGGAGCCGGTCACCGAAAATCGGCCAGAGAATGTCGACGTATTTCCCCGACGCGACGCTGCCGAGGAGAACGACCTGCGCGTCGGCGTGGAGGTTCTCGGCGAGAGAACGCGCATCGCGCTCGAGCGGCTTGCGGTAGTTGCGTTTCCGCGCGTCGACCGGCGTGCGCTTGAGGATCTTCATCCGCTCTTCCGTGATGCACCACGTCGGCGGGACGAGCCCGTAACCCGGCGCGATCACGAATGTGTTCTCGACGCCGCCAAAGTGCAGTGCGTAAGTGATCTTTCCGCGAAAGTACAACGCGCTCATGAATGCGAATGCCAGCGCGATCGGGACGCCCTCGGGCGTGCGATAAAGCTCCGCGGCCTGGAAGTTCGCGCGCGGTGACATCAACTGCCGCGCTCGCAAGCCGTTCATGTTCGCCGGGGAAAGCAGGAAAACCGACTGGGGCATGTCGTCGATCTAACGCAATCTTCGCAGCGTATCTTTCAACAGTTTGTCACCCTTCTGCTGGTCGTCTTCTTTCTTGCTCCGAATGAGCGTGTCGGCACGCCGCAGTTCCGAGACAAATCGATACAGCGGAAATGAATCCCCCGGCTCGAGGCTGGCAATTTCGTCGTCGATGATCTCCGGCGTCAGCGTGTTGCGTATCTTTTTGAGGGTAGTGATGGTGCCGGCATTCGGATTGGCGGGATCGTCCTGCGCCACGGCCTTGAGAATATGGATCTCGACGAGAGCCTGCTTCGCATTCTTCTCCGTCGTGGCCGAATCGAGCGAGACCTCGACGTGGTCGGCGATCGTGCCGAGGTCGATGGTGCGCGTCGTGTCGGGATTCATCCAGTTGTTGATCGCTTCATCTTTTCTTCGCTCGCGCCCGCCGGCGCTGTAACGCACATGCACGGTTCCGACCCACACCGCATTGTTCCCGCTGAACAGCGAGCGTTTTCCAGGAACAGCGACGCGCACGCCGAACGCGTTGTTTCCCGATGATTCGAAATTATCGGTCGATGTTCCCTGCACGCCGGCGACGTTGTGGCCGCGCTTGTCGTACTCCGGATCGCGGGAAGGCTTGACCCATCGCACATATTGAAATCCGCCGCCGGAGAGCGGCACGCGCAACTCGTCGAGCTTCTTGTCGATGAAGTTGTCGACGTCGTACGACGCGTAATTGCGCAACATCATCGCGCGCACCTGATACAGCGCCGCGAGCTTCGTTGCGTCGGCGCAATCGGCCGTGTCGATTGCGAAGGCACACACGGGCAGCAGGAGGAAACCCAAAATCAGCTTTTTCATGCGCCGATTATGCGATGACGGGCGATCCGGCGAATACTTTTCGGAGGAACTTCGCGGTGGCCGTCGAGAGCGACGCGATCTGTTCCGGAGTTCCTGTCCCGATGACATAGCCGCCCTCGTCGCCCCCTTCGGGACCGAGGTCGATGACGTAGTCGGCGGTCTTCACGACGTCGAGGTTGTGCTCGATCACCACCACCGTGTTTCCACGGTCGACGAGTCCGTGCATCAGGTGCAGCAGCTTCGCGATGTCGTCGAAATGCAGTCCGGTCGTCGGCTCGTCGAGGATGTAGAGCGTTCGACCCGTTGCGCGTTTGGCGAGCTCTTTCGCGAGTTTCACGCGCTGCGCTTCTCCGCCGGACAGCGTGGTCGATGACTGCCCGAGCTTGATGTATCCGAGTCCGACTTCGTCGAGCGTGCGGAGGATGTTCGCGATTTTTGGAACGTTTCGAAAAATCTCCAGCGCCTGCTCGACGGTCATGTCGAGGATGTCCGCGATCGACGCGCCTTTGTACGTCACCTGCAGCGTCTCGCGGTTGTAGCGCTTGCCGCTGCACACGTCGCACGTGACGTAGATGTCGGGCAGAAAATGCATCTCGATCTTGATCTGCCCGTCGCCCCGGCACGCTTCGCAGCGTCCGCCTTTGACGTTGAACGAAAAGCGTCCAGGCCCGTAACCGCGCATGCGCGCTTCCGGCGTTTGCGCCATCAGATTGCGGATCTCGGTGAAGAGCTGGGTGTACGTCGCGGGGTTCGATCGCGGTGTGCGGCCGATCGGCGACTGGTCGATGTCGATCACCTTGTCGATCTGCCCGAGCCCGTCGATGCGATCGTGTGCGCCGGGCGTTTCGGGCGATTCGTAGAAATGTCGCGAAAGCGCGTTGTAGAGGATGTCGTTGACGAGCGTCGATTTGCCCGAGCCCGAGACTCCGGTCACCGCCACGAAGAGTCCGAGCGGAATGGTCACGTCGATGTTCTTCAGATTGTTCTGTCGTGCGCCGCGGATCACGAGTTTGTTATCGCCGATCGGACGCCGCGTCGCCGGAACGTCGATCCGCAAATCGCCGCGCAGATACTTCGCGGTGAGCGAGCTGGGGAAAGTCTTCACCTGCTCCATCGTGCCTTCGGCGACGACTTCGCCTCCGTGCACACCGGCGCGCGGGCCGAGGTCGATGATGTGATCGGCGGTGTGGATGGTTTCCTCATCGTGCTCGACCACGATCACCGTGTTGCCGATGTCGCGCAACTCCAGAAGCGACTCGATCAGCTTTCGGTTGTCGCGCTGATGCAGGCCGATAGACGGCTCGTCGAGCACGTACAGCACGCCCATCAGCTTCGAGCCGATCTGCGTCGCGAGCCGGATCCGCTGTCCCTCGCCGCCGGAAAGTGAAGCCGCGTTGCGGTCGAGCGCGAGATATCCAACGCCGACGGCATTGAGAAAGCCGAGGCGATCGCGGACTTCCTTGAGGATCTTGCCGGCGATCTGCTCTTCGCGCGGCGTGAGCGCGATCGTCTTGAAGAATTCTTCGGCGTCGCGAAGCTGGAGCTTGACCACCATATCGATGGGCTGATTGGAAACAGTCACCGCCAGCGATTCCGGTTTGAGACGGCGGCCGCCGCACTCCGGACATTTCTTCGGCGTCATGAAACGCTCGATCTCTTCGCGGATGTCGTCGTTGTCGGACTCGTGATACCGGCGCTGCAGCATCGGGACGAGGCCTTCGTAGTTGCCGGTGTACTTGTAGGAGCTGTCACTGCCCTCGAATGTGAATTTGATCTTGTCTTCCGAGCCGTACAGGATGCAGTTCCGCGCTTTTTCAGGCAGCTTGTTCCAGGCCGTCGTCAGCGAGAACTTGAAATGCTTCGCCAGGGTGTGGATCTGCTTGATACGCCAGTTCTCCGAGCCCTCTTTCCAGATCGCGATTGCGCCATCCTCGATCGACCTCGTCGCATCTGGAACGATCTTGCTCTCGTCCATTTCGAGCAGCACGCCGAGTCCCGAGCAGCGCGGGCACGCGCCGTAGGGCGAGTTGAACGAGAAGAGCCGCGGAGTAATCTCCCCGATGGAGATGCCGCAGTCGGGACAGGCGTACGACTGCGACATGAGTTCTTCGCGGTTCTTCTCGGCGTAGAGAATCTTGACCAGCCCCTTCGCGACGCGCGTGGCTGTCTCGAGCGAGTCGGCGAGGCGCTGCTCGATGCCTTCCTTCACGACCAAACGATCGATGACGATGTCGATCGTGTGTTTCTTCTGCTTGTCGAGCACCGGCGGATTCGCCAGCTCGACCATCTCGCCGTCGACGACCGCGCGGGTGAAGCCTTCCTTCACCATCTGCAGCATCTGCTTGCGGTACTCGCCTTTCTTGCCGCGGACGTATGGAGCGAGGATCGTGAATTTCGTTCCGGTCGCGAGCGCCATCAGCTTGTCGACCATCTGCTGAATCGTCTGCGGGCGGATCTCCTGGCCGCAGTTCGTGCAGTGCGGGACGCCGATCGATGCGTACAGCAGGCGGAGGTAGTCGTAAATCTCCGTTACGGTTCCGACCGTTGAACGCGGATTGCGCGAAGTCGTGCGCTGTTCGATGGAAATCGCCGGCGAGAGGCCTTCGATGGAGTCGACGTCGGGCTTCTCCATCTGCTCGAGGAATTGGCGGGCATACGCCGACAGCGACTCCACGTACCTTCTCTGCCCCTCGGCAAAAATCGTGTCGAAGGCCAGCGAGGACTTTCCCGAGCCGGAGACGCCTGTGATCACCACGAATTTGTTTCGCGGAACGACCACATCAATATTCTTGAGATTGTGTTCGCGGGCACCGCGGATGACGATGGAGTCCATTTTCTTGAGAGTTTAGTGCACCACAGAGACACGGAGATCACGGAGATCACCTCTGTGGTGAAACGATCAACGGCGGAAACCTCGTAAGTGTTCCCGTTCTACACGTGGGAGAGTCGTAAGATACGCGGCACGCGCATATGAAACTCTCCGCCGGCTACCGTCTGGGGCCATACGAGATTCTCGCCCTGATCGCCGCGGGTGGAATGGGTGAGGTTTATCGTGCTCGCGACACGCGCCTCGGCCGCGAGGTGGCGATCAAAGTCGTGCCCGACCGCATGGCTTCCGACCCGAAGATGTTGCATCGCTTCGAACAGGAAGCGCGCGCGATCGCGGCGCTTTCGCATCCCAACATTCTCGCGATCCACGATTTCGAGCGCGGCGGCGAGATGGCGTTCGTCGTGACGGAGTTGCTCCGCGGTGAATCGCTCGATCAGAGCCTCATGCGCGAACGCATGGCGTGGCGCAAGGCAGTCGAGATCGCAACCGCCGTCACCGACGGATTGGCCTCCGCGCATAGCCGCGGAATCATCCATCGCGATCTGAAGCCCGCGAACATTTTTCTGACGGCGGACGGGCAGGTGAAGATTCTCGACTTCGGTCTCGCGAAACAGACAGGCCCGATCGGAGCCGGCAGTCAGATGGATACCGAACCGGGGACGGTCCTCGGCACCATCGGCTACATGTCACCCGAACAGGTGTCGGGCGAGATCGCCGATGCTCGCAGCGACATCTTTTCGCTCGGCTGCATCCTCTACGAGCTGCTGACCGCTCAGCGCGCCTTCCAGGGAAGCTCCGGCGGCGCAACGCTGGCAGCGATTCTCCGTGATCACCCGAAGGACTTGTCTGAATTCGACAAAACGATTCCGCAAAACCTGGTCGCAGTCGTCCGCCGTTGCCTCCAAAAAAATCCTGACGAGCGGTTCCAGTCGGCTCGCGACCTCAGTTTCGCGCTGCGGGAGATCGCGAGTGGCTCCGGCATCGTCGAAGTCACGGCTGGTCCACGCCGAAGGGTGCCTCCGCTTCTCTGGATCGCAGGAGCGGTGATCGTCATCGCGTTGTCGGCCCTCGTTGTCAGGCGCGCAGCGCTCAATCATTTTGCGAGGACTCCCCAGATCCATTCTTTGGCGGTTCTTCCCCTGACCAACGTCTCCGGTGACCCACAGCAGGATTTTCTGGCCGACGGCATCACCGAGCAGTTGATTTCCGATCTCGCGCAGGTTGAAGGGATGCGCGTGACATCGCGCACCTCCGTCATGCTTTACAAGGGTTCGAAGGAGTCGCTTGCCGAGATCTCGAAAAAACTCGGTGTCGATACGATTGTCGAAGGCTCGATCGTGCGTTCGGGCGATCGAGTGAAAGTGACCGCCGAGCTCGTGAACGCGAAAAAGGACGAACACCTCTGGGCTCAGACCTACGAGCGCGATCTGCAGGATGTGCTGACGCTACAGCGCGACATCGCGCGTGCGGTGGCGCAAAAAGTTCAGATTCAACTCACGCCGGCGGCGAATGCCCGACTCAACGCGCAGCCACCGCGCGTCGATCCCAAAGGCTACGACGCCTACGTTCGCGGCCGTTATTACCTCGCGAAGGCCAGTTCGGCCGACCGTGCGAAAGCTGTCGAGCAGTTTCAGCAGGCTCTCGATGCCGACCCGACGTACGCTCCGGCGTACAGCGGCCTGGGCGAAGCGTACGCCCAGATGGGCTACTACAACGACTTCGCGCCTATCGACACATTTCCGAAAGCCAAGGCGGCTGCCAACCGCGCGCTGGATCTCGATCCGCGCCTCGCCGAGGCACATGCGTGTCTCGGCTTCGTGCACATGTATTACGACTGGGACTTCCCGGCGGCGGATGCGGAATTCCGAAAGGCGATTTCGCTGAATCCGAATCTGGCGACCGCACACCAGGACTACGGCATTTTTCTCGCCGCGATGCTGCGATCACCGGAAGCGATCCGCGAGATGGACACCGCGCGATCGCTCGACCCACTCTCGACACAGGTCGCGTCCAGCCGCGGGTTTGTTCTGTACTACGTGCGCGAATATCCGGAGGCAGCCAAAGCCTTGCAGGATGCGATCGCGATGAGCCCGAAAGCGACCAGCCCGCACTTCTGGCTGGGCCGCGTGTATCAGGCACAAGGCAAACTTCCGGATGCGCTGGTCGAGTTTCGAACCGGCGAGAGCGGTTGGATCCCCACCATTGCCGGCCTCGGATACTTGTACGGCCGCCTCGGTCAGAGAAACGAAGCGCTCGAGATTCTGCAATCGATCGACGAGCAATCTCAAAAGCACTTCGTGACGCCATACGCTCCTGCGCTGATCTATCTCGGCCTGGGCGACAAGGAAAAAGCGCTCGAGTTTCTCGCGCGTTCGTTCAATGAACGCTCAAATTGGCTCGTCTGGCTTCTCCAGGACCCGCGCTGGGATGCGATCCGCTCGGAGCCGCGGTTTCAGGAAATCGTCCGCAAAGTCGGCTTTCCGCCCGTGGCAATTCAGCGACAGCTTCAGAATCGTCGCGCGTAGCTCAGGAACAACGGATTGCGCGCGAGATCGCCGCCGCCGGACGTGCCCAGTTGTCGATCAACGCCGCTCGGCCGGAAATTCATGTATTGCCGAACCGGCAGCGAGGCGGTCCAGCTGTTCTTCCCGCGCACAATCGTGAGTCCCGGATCGAGATAGCCAACGACGGCCGGACGGCGGAAACCATCACTCCTGCCGACGAGATCACGAAGAGGGATTCCATCGACGCGCCAGCCAAGACTGAGAGACACACCGCTCGGACGCTGGAGCGCATACACGATGCCGGCGCGCGCGTTGTAGACGTCCGGAATCGAAACGCGGACATTCGAGTACGGCCCCGACTGTCCCTGGCGCACGGACGTGTGATTCTGGGGGCTCAAGAGATAGAAACCGGTCATGTAGGCATAGGCGTTGGCGAAAATTTCGCGAAAAGCACGCGCCTGAAGAATGGCGCCCCAACCTCCGTCGCCCGGTTGGATCGACTGATCGACCGTGAACGTCGTTTTCCCGTTGGGGAGGAAGTAGTCATCAGTGACATCGTGACGACCAGTCGCGCTCTTCACTCCGATCCCGATCTCGAGATTTCCTTTCGGCAAAGTCGCTGGATCGATCAGCCATCGCGCGGCCGTCGCGTTGATGTCGCCAAGGCCCGATGCGTAAACCTTGTGACGGATGCCGTCCGCGTAGTAGCGCGAGTGGCTCCCTTCGGAAAAGGGTACGGTCACGCTCAGCCGCGATCGATTCGACAAACCGTAATCGACCGTCACATCGAGCGAGCGGATATCGAGGTACAACGTTTTGCCGAAGGGCGCTTTGTCTTCGCGAACATCGCGTCCAACGATCCACTGATCGGCGGTCACGCGACGGTACGCCAAGGCGATCTGCCACTCGCCTTGGGCGAGATCACCGGCACCGCTCACGCCCAGACCGGGCGTCTCGAATCGAACCGGCGCTCAGCCCTGACCGAACGCCGGTGCGACGACGCTGAGCAGCGCGACAGCAGCGCCGATGATTCCAAGCCGCCTGTTCATTCATTGTCTCCGCAATTCGAGGCCTTCCGGACGCGCCTCGTCGCGCACGTTTCCACGTCCGGAGCCGATGGCGGCCGCGTTACCTGCGAATTTCCCATTGACCAGACCTGCCGGATCAGGACCGCCGAACAACGAGACTTTGTATTTGTCGCCGATCTTGCCGATGCGGATTGTCTCACCGCCAACGTTTACGGTGGTACTTCCGGTGATGGTGTGGACAAAGGTCACGAAAAAATGGCCGGTGGGAGAGGGTTCGAAAATGACCTGATGCCGCCACGTCGACGTGACGATGGGCGTGCCGGAGCGGAACGAATCCGGAACCGGCGTCGTGAGATCTCCGTGCGGCGCGACGTTGTAGTAGATCGTTGATGTGCCTTCTCGCGTGACGATCCGCCAAAGGCCATGGGTCACGGATCGGATGGTCGTGCCTTCGTTGTAGAACGTGAAGTGCGCCGTCTTCTCGTCCTGCGAACTGCCCGGCGCGAAGGTCTGCTCGACCGACAGTCCATTGATGTACGAGAGGTAGCCGTATTGTGTCGACTGAGTGCCGGCATTCTTCACCTCTCCCACCACATCGAATATCACGTCATCCTCGGGCCAGCTTCGAATGTCAGCCGCAATCGCTGCCGCCGACACCAATAGTGCAATTCCAATGAAGCTTGCAGTTTTCATCTTTGCCTCCGTAGTGGAGAAGATCGTTCCGGAGGGCCGTCGAAATCTTCACGAAATCGTGGAGAATTTGTGGTTCACATGGCGCAGTACCGATTCGGAAAATGCGTATTCGATCCGGGCCGCCGGCAGTTGACTCGCGCCGGCACCGACGCCGACCTGTCTCCGCGCGCATTCCGAGCACTCTCACTGCTGCTCGCGCGGTACCCCGATGCAGTTTCGAAGGAGGAGTTGTACCAGGAGCTCTGGCCCGACACGATCGTCGAGCTCACGAATCTCAACAACGTGATCGTCGAGCTTCGCGCCGCGATCGGAGACAAGGAGAAACGGATGCTACGGACGAAGCATCGTTTCGGGTACGTCTTCGCAGGGCCGGTCGATCGCGACGATCAGCCCGGCGCGGCGTTCGTCCTCCTGGTCGGGAAGAACAGCTTCCTGTTGCGCGAAGGCATGAACATCGTTGGCCGCACGCCCGACGCGGCGGTCATGATTGATTCGCCGGCCATCTCACGGCGCCACGCCGCGATCGAGGTCGTGGGCACTCACGCGTTCATCGAGGACCTTGGCAGTAAGAATGGAACTTCGGTGGATGGCGAACCGATAAACGCACGTCACGATCTGACCGACGGCGCAACGGTGTGTTTCGGCTCGGTCTGCGGGGTTTTCAGAGCTGTCGGAAGCGGGCTGTCGACGCTGACGGAACACTGACGCCGTTCTACACTGTGGAGAGTGCGCCGGTTTGTGGTTGCTCTCTGGATTGCGTTCGTGCTTCAGGGCGCATTTCACGCGATCGTCGCGCCGATGTGGGACGGCTTCGACGAGCCGGGACATCTCGCCTACATTCTCTTCATCGACGATCATGGCCGCCCGCCCGGTTTTAATGAGCCGAGCTTCGCGCGATTCTTTGTCGAGGCTAACCGTTACCTTCCCAGCACCGTCGGCCTCGGCGCTCCGACATTTGCCGAATGGCGCCGCATGCCGCAGGCGGAGCGCGAGCGCAATCGCGCGATCGCCGATCAGCTCGCGCAGGATCCGAATCGCTACCGCGTATACATCTCCGGCAATTACGAGCGGCAGCAGGGGCCGGTTTTCTATTTTCTCGACGCGATTCCCGGGTTTTTTCTGCGACATCTCACTTTGCCGAAGCTCCTCGTCGCGATGCGGCTCTTCTGCGTTCTTTTCGCATCGACGGCCGTCCCGATCTCGGCCGCCGCGCTTCTTCTGATCGGCGGCGAGTCGGCTCTCGCGATCGGATTGCCGCTGGTCGCTCTTGCGCCCAACACGATCTTCGCGTTCGATCGGATCTCGAACGAGTCGCTGGTTCTGCCACTTATGGCCGCCATCACTTACGCGCTGATCGCGGTCGCGACGAACCGTTCCTCACGCGACTGCTGGCTCCTCGGCATCCTCACATCGATCGGTATCTGGACGCGGCTGACGATCGTCTCGGTGCTCGCGGGCGTCATCATCGCACTTCTCTTCGGCAGAGTTCGATCGTCGCGATGCTGGTTCGCAGCACTCGGACTGCCGATTGCCGCGCTCGGAGTTCTTCTCGCGTGGAATCAAGCCGCTTCGGGCCATATGAGTGGCGTCATCGAGCGCACGACCGTCAGCTCCACGACAATCGAAGATGTTGAAAAAGCGCTGGCCCGACTTCGCGGGCTGCCGGTCACACGCGAGCTCGTCAAGAATCATCTGTGGAGCGGCGGATGGGCTTTTCTCAAGCCGCCGGATGCGCTCTACGGCGTCGTCGTGATCGCGATTCTCGCGTTGATTGTCATCGCGCTGGTGAGTCGGAAGAAGCCGATCCCTCGCGCGGTGTGGCCGCTCCTCGCGATCATCATTGCGTACCTCACCGCGATGGCGTTGCACATGGTGAACGGCGCAATCGCGGCGATCAAGGATCCGAAGTTTCCCACGATCGGCGCGGAAGGGTGGTACCTCGACGAGATGCGGACGATGGAGGCATGCATCGTGGCGATCGTCATCGGCGCAGCGGTTTCGGAGCGGGGCGCTCGCCGGGTCGCCCAGATCTTCATCATCTTGCTGCTCATTGCGAATGTCGCCGGCACAGTTTTCCTTCTCTTGCCACATTGGGCCGGCTACAGCGGCCATGAAGTCGGATTCGATGTCTATCGCGGCGCAATCGAGGCCGCGCCGATCCATCGTTTGCCGGCGCTGCCGCTGGCACTCGCGGCCGGCTGGCTGATCGCGCTACTCGGCGGGCTGAAGTTCGCCGGCGAGCCACGATCGGTACGCGTCGGATAGATTGTCGATCGTGACCACGACGAACTCCGGTACTGCGTACGGGTGCATCGCGAAGAGCGCGTCGCGCAATGCGTCGACCTGGGTGTCGATCGTTTTGATCAGAAGAAGTTGTTCGGCGTCCTTCTCGATCGCTCCCTTCCAGCGATATACAGAGTAGATCTGCGGAATGACGTTGACGCAGGCCGCGAGCCGTTTCTCTACCAGGTGTGTCGCGAGCGGTGCCGGATCGAATGTCGCGCCGACGGTTGTCAGCACGAGCACCGGAGTCATCGCCCGGCGATCCTCTCGGCCGCCTGATGTGCGACTTCGTGGGCCGCGGCGCGGTACTGGCCATATTGCATGAAGGGCAGCGCGATATAGGCCCATGTCCAGCGGCCACCGAGGCCGATGCCCATCGGAAGGACGGCGGTCTTGTTCTTGTGAAGATCGAACTGCGCGATCGGATTCAGCGTTCGTCCGTCATACACGCGCACCTCGGCCGCCACTTGCGCAACGACGACGCCGACTTCGACAGACACCGCGCCCGCTCCGATGCCCGCACCGCCCACGGGATGATTCGCGGATGGACCGGAAATGATCTCGACGAAGTACTCGGCGGCCGGCAGCGAGTGTCGCGATAGTTCGTCGTACGTCAGACGCGCATCGTAGGCATCGAAGCCGAGGTCGCGGAGCTCGCTGCGAAGGGCCGTCTGGACCGTTTTCGCGACGGCCTGCTCCGCGCCATGTGCGTAGCGATCCGGCATGCGCAGGACGCCGATCCGATCGCCGGGTCGCGGCGATTGTGTGAGCGCGAAACCCGGAACCGTGATTGCAAAGCCGAGGATGAGTGCCAGCCGTTTCATGGCCGTCATTCTAGCCGCTTGTTCAAACGCATTTTCTGGATCGCCCTGCCGCCGCTCTAAAGCCGGCTAGATCCGCGCGCCCGTGGCGCCGTCGAAGAAATGCAGATGTTCGGCGTCGAAGCTCAGTGAGATCGGGCTTCCGACTTTCGGCAACTCTTGCGGTGCGACGCGCGCCACCACGTGATTCGATCCGGCGCTGGCGTAGATGAACATCTCGTTGCCGATCGGCTCGACGAGATCGAGCGTGAACGTCGGCCCCGCGCCGACGCCGACATGTTCCGGCCGAATGCCGAGAACGATCGGTCCCTGCCGCGGCACTCGACTCAGCGGCACCGGCAGCCCATCGGAGACGAATTTTCCATCCTCGATCCGTCCGTCCAGAAAATTCATTGGAGGACTTCCGATAAAACCCGCCACGAAGCGATTCGCCGGCTCGCGATAGAGATTCAGCGGTGCATCGATCTGCTGAATTTTTCCGGCATCGAGCACGACGATGCGATCGCCGAGGGTCATGGCTTCGATCTGATCGTGGGTGACGTAGATCATCGTGGCTGTCAGCCGTTGATGCAGTTTCGCGATCTCTGCGCGTGTCTGCAAACGGAGTTTCGCGTCGAGATTGGAGAGCGGCTCGTCGAGGAGAAATGCGGCCGGTTCGCGTACGAGTGCGCGTCCGAGGGCGACGCGCTGCCGCTGGCCGCCGGAGAGTTGCTTCGGTTTCCGATCGAGGACCGGCTCGAGTCCGAGCATCGACGCGGCGCGGCGGACGCGTTCATCGATGGCGTCCCTGGAGAGATGCCGCAGCTTCAGGCCGAAAGCCATATTGTTGTACACCGACATGTGGGGATAGAGCGCGTAGTTCTGAAAAACCATCGCGATGTCGCGCTGTTTTGGTGGGACGTCGTTGACCAGGCGGTCGCCGATCGAGATGGTGCCGCTGGAGACCGTCTCGAGGCCCGCGATCATCCGCAGCAGCGTGCTCTTGCCGCAGCCGGAAGGGCCGACCAGAACCATGAGCTCGCCGTCTTTGATGTCGAAACTCGCGTTCTCGACGGCTACGAACCCGTTGTCATAGACTTTCCGAACGCCAGCGAGCGCCACACGCGCCATCGCGAAACCCTCTCGGGCGCGCGAGTATGACACACGACAATCTGTTCCCGACCGACTTCCTGTGGGGGGCAGCCACGGCCGCATATCAGGTCGAAGGCTCGCCGCTCGCCGACGGCGCAGGCCCGAGCATCTGGCATCGCTTCAGCCACACGCCGGGACTCGTGCTCAACGGCGATACCGGCGACATCGCGTGCGATCACTATCACCGCTACGAAGCCGACATCGCGCTGATGCGGGAGCTCGGACTCAACGCGTATCGCTTCAGCATTTCGTGGAGCCGCGTTTTTCCGGACGGCAAAGGGCGCGTCAACGAGAAAGGACTCGATTTCTATCGGCGTCTCGTCGATGGTTTGCGCGCGTCCGGAATTCAACCTTTGATCACGCTCTATCACTGGGACCTTCCGGCCGCCCTGGACGATCGCGGCGGCTGGCTGAATCGCAACATTGCGAAGTGGTTTGCGGACTACGCGATGGTGATGTTTCGCACGCTCGACGACCGGCAGCCGATGTGGGCGACGCTCAATGAGCCGTGGGTCGTGACTGACGGCGGATATCTTCACGGGCCGCTCGCGCCGGGACATCGGAATCTTTTCGAGACGCCGATCGCGGCGCACAATCTCCTTCGCGCCCACGGCGCGGCCGTCGCCGCGTATCGCGCGACCGGCAAAGGAAAAATCGGGATCGTCGTCAATCTCGAGCCGAAGTCTCCGGCGTCTGACAGCGACGATGATCGCGAGGCGGTGATCCGTGCCGACGCCTACATGAACCGGCAATATCTCGATCCGATTTTCAAAGGCGCGTATCCGAAAGAGTTTCCGTCAATGTTCGGCGAAGCGTGGCCGGCATTTCCGGATTCCGACTTCGCCGAAATCCGCCAGCCCATCGATTTCCTGGGCGTCAACTATTACAAGCGCGGCATCACGAAGAACTCGCCGAACACGATCATCGAGCGCGCGGTCCGCGTCGACAATCCGCGCGCCGTCTACACAACGACCGACTGGGAAGTTTTTCCGCAAGGCCTCACCGATATTCTGCTGTGGGTGCGCGAGCGATACGGCAAGCTCCCGATTTACATCACGGAGAACGGCGCAGCGTTCTACGATCCGCCGACCGCGGAAGGGAAAGTCGAGGATCCGCTCCGCGTCGACTATCTTCGCCAACACCTGCTGGCGGCGCGCGAGGCCATGCGCCGCGGCGTCGATCTGCGCGGCTACTGCGTCTGGTCGCTGCTCGACAATTTCGAATGGGCCCTCGGCTACTCGAAACGCTTCGGCATCATCCACGTCGACTTTCAAACACAGAAGCGGACGATGAAGTCGAGCGCGCATTTTTACAAGGATGTGATCCGAACGCGCGGCGCGGCGCTGGCGTGAAGCTGCGGTTGTTCAGGCGAGTCGTACTCGCGCTCGCGGTGATCGCGCTCCCCCTCGCAATTTGGGGATTCTGGTGGGTGCCGCAGCAACTCGTCTCGCGTGAAGTACGCCTCGCTCTTCCATGCTGGGGCGCACGACCTCTTCGAGTAGCCGTCGTTTCCGATCTGCATGTCGGATCGCCTTTCATCACGATCGAAAAGGTGCGAGCAATCGTCGCTCGCATCAATGCCGGCCGTCCCGACATCATCGTGCTCCTCGGAGACTTCGTCGTCACGAGCATGATCGGCTCGAAGTTCGTTCCGCCTGAGACGATCGCGGCCGAGCTCGCGCATCTGCGCGCGCCCCACGGCGTGTACGCCATCCTCGGCAATCACGACAGGTGGCTCGGCAAACGGCGCGTCACGAAATCGCTCCGCTCCGCAAGCATCAATGTCATCGACGACACTGCGGTACAAATCGGCGAGTTCTGGCTCGTCGGAGTCAGCGATTTTCGCGAAGGTCCGCACGATGTGAAGGGCGCCCTCAAAGGCGTCACCAGTTCCGCGCCGGTCATCGTCATCACGCACAATCCAGACGTCTTTCCGCTCATCCCCGCTCGTGTCTGTCTGACGCTCGCCGGGCACACGCACGGCGGGCAGGTGGCCATCCCGCTCGTCGGACGCCTCATCGTTCCGTCGAGATACGGGCAGCGCTACGCGATCGGGCACATCCACGAGAAGGGGAGAGATCTCTTCGTGACGTCAGGCGTCGGCACGAGCATCATCCCGGTACGCTTTCGGGTGCCGCCGGAAATCGTCTTTCTGGAAATTACGAGATAATTCAGCGTTCATGCGCCTGAAGCGGTTCGCGTTTGCCCTTCTTCTCGTCGCCGGCTGCCATCGCAACGAAGTGCCGATCGGCATCTGGCTTTGGCGTCCGGATGGACCGTGGACGAAAGCCGACAGCCGGCAGCCGATCCGCATCGCACCGGCGACTGTGCTGGTCTTCCGTCCCGATCATGAGTATGTCGAGCTTCACTGCTGGTTGATCGAGCGCGCCGACGACACCCTTTACGTCGCGACGAACAGCCCGCGGGTAGCTGTCGTCGGCGAGTGGCAGAAGCACTGGAGCCGGATCGAAGTCGTCCGAAAGAGCGTTGGCGTCAGCGCGCGCTTCGGCGGATCGACCGCGCCGTACTGCACTCCATTGACCTATCACTTGTCGGGACAATCGGTGAGCGGCGACGCCAGTGGCAAAGGCGAGGGTCTCTACCCACCATCGACGCGGCTGGTCGCGCCCGACTTCGAGGACTACGTGAAACAGGCTCGAAACTCGCCGTCGCGCTGCGCTAGTAAGTGAACACGATTTCCGACGGAAATGAGTGGACGCCGACATCCTGTGTCGCCGCGACGACTTTTCCGTTGACGTGAACTTCCTTCGGCCTCGGCAGCGGCGAATGCACGATCACGTTCGACACCGGCCCTGAGATGTTCACGCGAATCGACTTGCCGGTGCCATGCATCGCGTAACTGACGACGCCCTGATACGTGTCGAGATTTCGCACCGTGACACCCGGCGATTGGGTGACCCACTCCGGAAGAATCCCGGCGCCGATCACGACGGTGCCGTCATCGCGATCGTAGGCGAACATGTCGAGCGTCGAACGGAGAAAGTCCGACGCCACCCAGCCATGCGGCATGTCCCCGATGAACTTCGGCGTCTTCGGATCATGCCATACGACTTCCGCCCATTGCCGCCACTCGGGCGGCCGCTGCCCAAACATGAAAAAGCTGGCCAGCTCGTGCGCGCGCTCCGGCTGTCCGAGTCGAATGAATGTGCCGACGGTGCGCCACTCGTACGGCGTGTAGCTCTCCCACGGCTTGACGCCCATCGCGCGCGAGCGAGCCTCATCGAAGTAACGATCGAAGGTGCGGCTTACGGCGGCTGCCGGCAATTTTCCCAGCTGACCGCCTGGCGCGATCGCGATGGTTGTCGATGTCGGGTCGAAGTCTCCGAGCTCGACTGAGCCCGGGATGAAGTCGATGTGCTTCGCCTCCATCGCACGTTTGACCGAGAGCAGCAGATCGCGCTCAAATGCATCACGAATTGTCGTGAATCTTTTTTCTTCGCGAAGGAATCCAAGGGCGTGCGCGAGGTAGACGGCGTCGGCGAGGCCTTTGGCGGCGAAGAAATCATCCCAGTACGAATGCATCGCCTTCGCGGAATAGCCTTCGTGGCTGATCGACTCGGGCAGCAGTCCGAAAAACGGCGTGTTCTTGTACGGATCGGCCATGCGCTGATGCCGCAGCGCATCGATGTAGTTGACCGCCGAGACCACGTGGAGCCACACGCGTTCGACGAGCGCGCGATCGTGCGTGTGGCGGTAATACTCGGCGATGAGATAAATCAACTCGCCGTGGCTGTCATTCTCGGGGACAGGATCGGCGCCGCGGCTGTCGACGCAGCACGGCACTTTTCCGTCGGGATACTGAAAATTCACGTACCAGTCGATGTACTCCTTCACCACATCGGCCATGCCCAGGCGCAAGAGAGCGTCGGAGATCATCGAGCCGTCGCGGATCCATGAACGTTCGTAGGAGCGCGATCCCGGCTGCAGCGAAGGGCCGTCGCGATGAATGAGGATGTAGGCGAGATTCGCACGGATGCTGTCGCTGATCCGCTGCGCCGACGGCGGCAGCTCGATGCTGACGCGGCCTAACTTCTGTTCCCAGTCGCGCACCGCCTGCGGACGGATCCCGTCGCTGGCTTTCGATCGATCGTGCAACGGAACCGCGATCGTGACCGTCTTCGCTTTTCCGGCCTCCAGGTGGATCGGAAACGCGAATGCGCCCGACGCCGCCTGCTGATCGTCGATCGCCATCGTCGTCTCCGGCAGGACGCCGCGACGCAGCCAGTCGACGATGTTTCCTTCGTCGAATCGCACCGCTCCGAATCCGGCGGGCGGCGTCAGCGGAATGATCGGCTGGTGATTGTCGATCTCGACGACGTGATTGCGATAGCGCATGTCGTGAATCGGCGATCCGCCGCCGGCGACGCCGAGGAATTGCCACGGAGGATTGACCTGGAAGGGTCGCACCGCGACGAACAACGTGACGTTCGCATCCTGCGGACTGCGAAGGACGTAATCGACATACAGCGTCGATAGATCGCGGCTCCCGAATGGATACGCCGTGATCGTCATCTGCGGCCACTTCACGCTCGGGATCGGGAGGAATCCGCGGATGAGCGACGGCGTCGACTTCACATCGCGCCACGACAGCAGCCGGCCGCCGGTGTAGAGAAACGGTTCGAGTGAGTAGCCGCCTTTTTCGGGCTCGAGCGCGCCGTCAGTGTTGAACAGCGCTTCGTTCGTGTCGCCGTCGATGCCGACCACCGTCCAATACGTCTGTTCGCCCTGGAAATAACGCGGATAGTCGCCGGGCTGCGACTCGCGCGCGACGTTCGTGAAGAAGGCATTGCGCGACGCCGACCACGCAATCGGCTCGAGAGTGACCTTGCGTGCGGACGGAACGATCCGAAGGTGGCTGGCCTCCGTCTCCGGCATGTACAGAAACTGTCTGGCCGACTTCGCGCCTTTCACCGCGTAGATCGACTGCCACGTCTCGCCGTCCTTCGAGCTCTGCACCTGATAGTCGGGAACGTCGTTCTCGACGATCATCCCGCCGAATTCGCGGGTCTCGGGGAAATCGATCGTCGATGTCGCGAAAGTCGTTGGCTGATCGACCGCTGCGACGTGACGCTCGGTGAGCGCCAGGTCGTCGATCAGGACCGTTCCCTTTCCTCCCGATCCGGCGGTCACGACGATCTCGATTGCCGCGATGTGATGCGGCTCGCCGCCGCCGAGGGGACCCCAGGCGAATTGAAAATGACGTTTCTTGAGGATGATCGGAGCCCACTCTTTTGGAAAGACGAAGTTGCGCTGGTTGACCCACCAGACGTTGTCGCCGGTGTCGTCGATCAACTTGAATTCCAGATTGTTAGGCGGGGTCGTGCCGCGAATCCAGAACGAGAATTCGAAATCGGCGGGCAGATCAATCGGCACCGCGCGGCGCGCGATGGCATAGCCGCCGTGTCCGTGAAAATCGAAATCCATGCGCAGCGCCGATGCGCGGCGGCCGGCCGGCTCCTGCGTGATGATCAGCGAGACGCCGTCGGACGGGTGTGGCTCCCACTTCAGCGAGCCGTTGAAGTCGTCCGTGAAGATCTGCGCCGGCAGGAGTGTCGGCGCCACGCACAGCAACGCCACGGCGAACGCCTTCATCCCTTGACGCTGCCCATCATGATTCCGGCGATGTAGTGCCGCTGCAGCGCGAGGAAAAGAAGCAGGACCGGCAGGACGGTCAGCACCGAGCTGGCCATCATCAATTCCGTGTCCTGCACGTGTTCGCCGACGAGATTCGCCACCGCGACCGGCAGCGTGTATTTCGCGTTGTCGGTGAGCACGATCAGCGGCCACATGAAATCGTTCCAGCTCGACATGAACGTGAAGATCGCGAGGGTCACCAGTACCGGACGCGCGAGCGGCATCACGATCGACCAGTAGATGCGGAATTCGCCGGCGCCGTCGATGCGGGCGGCGTCGAGGAGATCGTCGGGAATCGAGAGCATGAACTGGCGGATGAGAAAGATTCCGAAGATCGTGGCCATGCTGGGGAGGATCACACCCCAGTAGCTGTTGATGAGGTGGACGCTCTTGAGGATCAGAAAAAGCGGCAGCATGCCGACCTGCGTCGGAATGACCAGCGCCGCCACCAGCGCGCCGAACAGGCGATCGCGTCCGCCGAATCGCAGCTTCGCGAATGCGTAGCCGGCCATGGAATTGAGCAGCAGCGAGAAGAGCGTGATGGCGGCCGCCACGATCATGCTGTTGGTGAACGTGCGGCCGAAATTCATGTGCGTAAATAGATCACGATAATGTGTGATTGTTGCGTGACTGGGCAGAAGGCGGGGCGGGAAGATCGTCGCTTCGCCGGTCGGCATGAAGGAGGCTGAGATCATCCACAGCAGCGGAATGACCGTCAGCAGAGCGGTGGCGATCAGTAAGGCATTAATGATGATCGTCGCGGCGGTGCGGTTCATGGCGTGTAACGATGTCGCGATTCAGGGAACACTGCAAGCATGGAACCCGATGTTCCGATTCGGCGGGCTCCGGGTGGAGTAGCGGCGCTGGCGATGCTCGCGGATTTTGCGGCCATCGTTTACCTGACCATCGGCCTCCTGGGTTTCACCTCCGATATCACCGCGCAGCACGCGATGATATTTGCCGGCATCGCGATTTATGGTCTTTCGCGGCTCGCCGCCAGCCACGGTTTGCGCCGCCTGCAGCGTTTCGGCGCGGTGCTCGAGTTGCTTTCGGCGATCGTCTGGGTTGCGTTCACGATCATTGTGTTCGTTTACTTCATCAGGAAGGGAAACGCCCGCGATCCAGTGATCCTCCTGCCGGGATTCGCCCTTGCGCTGATTGAGTTCGTCTACTTCCGACGTGTGGCGCCGCTGTTCGCAGCGCCCGGGCTGCCTTTGACGGCGCGCGCGGCAGTCAGTCCTGCTTTGGTTGTTATCGGAGTCGGCGTGATGTCGGTGCTGATCGCGCCGGCATTCAACCACGGCGGCAGCAGACAAAAACGAACCATGGCGGACATGCGGACGATCGCGACGGCATGGGAAGCGCGCGCGACCGACATCAATCGCTACAACGCCGCGGCCATCGCCTTTCCGACCACCGGAGTCACCATCGAGAATCTCACGACGTCTCTTTCGCCGACCTACCTCAAGGTCGTTCCGATGAAAGATGGTTGGGGAAACGGCTGGCAATTCGGAGCGGATCGTCCGTGGGGTGCCAAAGAGGATGCTCAGGTTTACGTGATCATTTCCTATGGTAAGGATGGCGAATCGCAGCGCCAATGGGCCGGCGGAGCAACCACTCAGTTCGATTGCGACATCATCTACAGCAACGGAGCCTTCCTTCAGTATCCCGAAGGCGTGCAACAGCAATAGATCTACTTCGTCGCCCGCTGCACTTTGAGCTGGACGAGCGTCGCGGCCGCGATGAAGGTTCATGAGTTGTAACGCTGTCTCGATTTTTGAAACACTGCCAGGGTGGAACCGTCTCTCGATCGTCCCCGAGTGGTGACCGCGCTCGCGTTTTTCGCGGGGACTGCCGCGATCTGTTACTTCACGTGCGCGTTTGTCGGGTTTGCAACAAGGCCGGACCGCGAATCGACGGTCTGGCTTTCGGCGCTCGCTCTCTACGGCGTCCTGCGGATCGCGGCAATGTACGGACTGCTCCGCATGAAGCGCTACGCTGCGATCCTGGAGATCGTTTCCGCGGTGCTGTGGGTTGTTCCCGCGAGCAACTTCTTCCTGTACATCGTTCTGCAAGGGACTGGCTTGAGGCATACGCTGAGGGAAACCAATTCGCCCTCTAAGTTCATCGCGCTGTCGGTCTTCGTGATCGCCGCTGTGAGCCTGCCCTTCGCCTTGTACGAATGTGTGTACCTTGGCCGGCCATCGATGCGGCGGCGCATGGCAGGTCGCGGCGCCCCGGCCGTGCCCGTCAAACGCGCGTCGTGGATCGCGATCGGCTCCGCCGTCGCAGCGGTTACTGCCGTGTTGACGATTGTGATTGCGCCTCAGATGATCACGGCGGTCGTGCGGAGCCGGCAGAAACGCACGATGGCGTTCATCCGCGACATCGGGGACCCCTGGGAAGCGCGCGCGAAAGACCTTGGGCGCTACAACAGCGCGGCCATGCTCTTCCCGACCAACGACGTACCCGTGGATATGCTCTTCAAATCGCTTTCTCCGACGTACGCGAAGACGCTTCCTCGAACGGACGCATGGGGGAACGGCTGGCAGTTGGCCGTCAGCGCGCCGTGGTCCGGAAGCACTCCTGCGCAGGAGTACATGATCATCTCGTATGGGAAAGACGGGCGATCCGACCGAAAGTGGGCGGGCGGTTACACGACGGACTTCGACTGCGACATCGTCTGGTCGAACGGCGTCTTTGTGCAGTCGCCGTACGGGCTCGCCCGGCAGTAGCTATTTGCTCGCGCGCTGAACCTTCAACTGCACGAGCGTGGCGGCCGCAATGAAGATGAACAAGACGAACGCCACCGCCGCGGCGTAGCCCATGTTCCACCACTTGAAACCCTGCTCGTACATCAGCATCACGACCGACAGAGTGCTGTTGACCGGCCCGCCGCGCGTCATGACATACGGCTCGGGGAAGAACTGCAGGTAGCCGATGGCGGTGATGATGCCGACGAACACGAACGTCGGGCCTAACATCGGCAGCGTGACGTAGCGGAACTGCTGCAGCGCGCTCGCGCCGTCGATACGCGCCGCTTCGTACAGCTCCTCCGGGATCGCCTGCAGCGCCGCGACGAAGATGATCATCGTGTAGCCGAAGTTTTTCCAGACGGCCAGGATGATGATGGCAGGCATCGCCCATTTCGGATCGCCGAGCCAGTCGATCGGACCGATGCCGATCAGATCGAGACCGCGATTGAGCAGTCCGAAGCGCGGGTGGTAGAGATATTTCCAGACCACCGCCACCGCCACGATCGTCGTGACGACCGGCGCGAAGTAGATCGTGCGAAATAGCGTTCTCCATCGCGCGACTTTCGCGTTGACGAGAAGCGCCGACGCCAGCGCGACGATGACCGTCAGTGGACCGCCGACGGCCGTGAAGTACAGGGTGTTCACCAGCGCCTTCCAGAACAGAGCGCTGCCGAGGAGCTCGCTGTAGTTGCGGAGAGCGACCAGGCGGATGTTGTGGATGTCAGCGAGCGCGTAGAGGTCGAAGTCGGTAATGCTCAGAAGCAGCGACGCGCAGACCGGCAGCAGAAAGAAAAGCAGGATGACAGCCAGGGCCGGCAACAGGAAGAGAATCGCCGCGCGACGCTCGTTCATCGCCGCGCCAGCACCCAGCGACGCTTGGCGAGGATGTGATTGGCCCTGGCGTCGAGATCGTTGAGCGCCTGCGCGATCGTCATTCGCCCACGCACGACCGCCTCCCCATCCTCGGCAATGGCTGTCGCGATCTGTTCGTACTCCGCGACCCGCGGCAGCGGTGCGACGTGCTCCAGTTGCACGCGAAACGCTGCGAGCGGCGGATCGTTCGCCACTGCCGGCACTTTCCACGCGTCGCGGTGCGCGGGAAGGTCCTGCGTCAGCTCATAGAAACGGATCTGCTGCGCCGGCTCGGAGAGAAACTCGATCAGCTTCCAGGCAGCAGCTTTCTTCTGCGACGCGCGAAAAATCACGAAACTCGCTCCGCCGGCCATCGACGTCCCGGGAAACTCGTTCGCGCGAGGAGCGGGCATCGGCGTCGTCATCCACTTGCCTTTCATCGACGGCGGAAGCCGTTTCCGAAACTCTCCTACGTTCCACGGCCCGGTGATGTACATCGCGAAATCGCCTTGCGCGAAACTTTGATAGACATTTGCGACCTGCGTGTTTCCCAGCACGGGTGCATAGCCGCGGCGGAACATCTCCCCGTAGAGCTGAAAGGCCTGAGCGAAACGCGGATCGTGAAATGCTCCTTCCGTTCCGCTGGCGTTCAGCAGTGAGGCACCGTTGGCCATCGCCAGGATCTCGAGCTGCTCGTATTCGTTCGTCGGCAAAAGAATCGCGTAGCTGCCCGGGCGCTGCGCCTTGACGTGCTGCATCGCGTCGAGCCACTCCGCCCACGTGCGCGGCGGCGTCGGAATCAGATCGGTGCGGTAGAACAGCACACGCGTATCGACATACCACGGCACGCCGTAGACCACATTGCCCACGACGTTTGTCGCCCAGACTCCGGGAAAGTAATCGCGCTGCCGGATCGTCGAGCGCGCGAGAAAGGGATCGAGAGGCTCGAGCGCGCCGACCGTGTTGAACTCCGGAATCCACGTGTTACCCATCTGCGCGACGTCCGGCGTCGCGTCGCCGACGTACGCCGTCAGCAGTTTCTCGTGCGCCGCGCTCCACGGAATCTGCTGCACGTCGACGCGGATGCCGGTCCGGCGCGTGAACTCCGGAAGCATCTGCGCGACCACTTCGCCCTCGTGGCCAAGACCCCAGAATTTCAGGCGGTCGGGGGCGGGAGGGCGGGAGGTGCAGGCGAGGATGAGGACAAGAAGAAAGAGGAATTTGGAATTTGGAATTTGGAATTTGGAATTGAGAATGCTATTGCCGCGCAGGCCAATTCTTAATTCCAAATTCCAAATTCCAAATTCCAAATTCATCCGAGCCACCCTCCGGTAAACCCCGCTCTGCGCAACCCTCGAATGACATGCGGATTCTTCTTCATCTTTTCCCAAACCAGTCCGCTTCGATAATTCTCGATCATGGCGATGATCGGTCCCTGGTCGATGCCGAGGTAGTCGGCGTCGAACCAGCCGCTCTGGAAGGTCGGATTGAAGGCATCCGCGAATCCATATTCACGATAGAGGCGCGATCCATAGCGTCGCTGCATTTCCTGGATCGCTGCGATCGAGATTTCGGGTGTGAACGGAATCGACGATGCTGCTGCCGTGGGCGCGATAGTTCCGTCGTCGCGAATGTCGCCCGGGGCGGCGCCGCGCGCGGCGTAACCCATGTACGTGCGGCCGTCGATCGTCGTGTCGCCCGGCCCATCACACGCCGTCAGGCCCCAGATGTCGCCGCCGTAGTCCTTCCAGTGTCCCGGGTTGTCGTTGGCGTATGCGCGCTGCGAAAGCGTCGCACGCCGCGAATTCTCGAAGTAATCGATTCCGTGCGCTCGCATGTACGCATCCTGGATCCCTCGGAAGTCGATGAACATCTGCGTGTACTGATGTCCGAACAGCGGCGCGAAGAGAAGATGCTCCTGCCCGTAAAACGTGCCCCACTTGTACGACTTCGTCCATTCGTTCCACGCGCTTGCATCGACAGGATGCGTCGGCGATCCGAGCGCAAGGATGACCACCATCATCGCTTCGTTGTAGCCGCGCCAGTCGTAGGTATGGAAGCCGTGCTCGGGGGTCCATCCCATCGTGATTGCCGGCGAGCGAGGGGCCGCCCAATCCCACTCCGCCCGCCCGTACATCTGCTCCACTGCGTCGCGAATCGCTTTCTCGGACGGATCGTCGCGATCGAAGTACGACTGGCAGAAGAGTGCGCCTGAAAAAAGCCACGTGCTGTCGATTGTGGAGAGTTCGACGTCCTTGTAGCGCGCGCCAGTCTCCATATCGAGGAAGTGATAAAAAAAACCGCGGTACTGCGTCACACCGGCCGCCTGAGCGCCTTCCGGCATCGCGAGGAGTGAACGCAATGTCGCGAGGACGCGGTCGCGGGCCTGATCGCGAGTGACATAGCCCCGCTCTGCGCCGATGCAATAGGCAGTCAGGCCGAATCCGACCGCCGCAATGCTCGAGAACGATTGCGTCGGCCAGCGGTCAGGGACGAGATAGCTGCGCGGATTGGCGGTATCCCAGAACCAGCGAAACGTGCGCCGCTCGAGATCATCAATCGAAGCTGCCGGCGCCGCCGCCCTTCTCCTCGGCGCGTCCGCCGTTGTCTGGCAGGCCGCGCCGAAGAAAAAAAGAAGTGCGGCGAACGCCGCTGACGTTCGCCGCATCGGTAGATTAGAAGTTGAGCTTGAGTCCGACCTGCTCGCGGCGGCCGAGGCTGACGACACAACTCGGAACGCCCAGGTTCGCGCGCGAGCCACCTTGTCCAAGAAAGTCACTCAGGCAGCCGTAGTTCGTAAAGTTGAACGCGTTGAAGACTTCTGCGACAACTCCGACGCTCGTTCCGCGGAATGCGTTGAAATCCTTCTGCAACCGGAAGTCAACATTTCGAAAACCGAAGCCGCCGCTCTTCGGGGGGTAAACGGCGCCGTTCTTCACTCCGGTTGCGAGGCGAGCGGCAAGACTGTCCCCTTGAGAGAAATCAGTGATCGGTGTCGCACCGC
The DNA here is from genome assembly GCA_030948915.1 of Acidobacteriota bacterium. GTDB lineage: Bacteria > Acidobacteriota > Thermoanaerobaculia > Gp7-AA8 > Gp7-AA8 > Gp7-AA10. Next base: position 7,375 of record JALYZI010000221.1, on the reverse strand, counting down.
CAGAGCTCAGTGTGACGTTCGTGCTGAATCGCATATCCCACGGAATGCCGAAGATCGCGTTGGCCTGGAAGCGATTGGGTTCAGAGCCCGGAACGGGATGCTTCGCGTACGACGCCGCGCTCGGCAGGTCGAGGCTGAAAAGGTCGTTGCCGTTCTGCAGCGCCTTCGCATGGGTATAGGAGAAACGGGCGCCCCATTTTGTCTGGGTCGTGTACGGACGATCGAGAACGATGTTCTGGCCGTCATACCAGAAGCTCTTTCCGACCGGGTCGTTGATGATGATGTTGCCAAAGCCGGGAACGAACGCCGCGCAGCATGTGCCGGATGCAGAAACATACGTGATCCCGCGTTTCCCGCGCACCACGTCGTAGCCCACAGAGGCGAGCCAGGCGCCGAAGGCCTGGCGATATCCGATGTTGTACTGCGTCGAGTACGGCGGCTTGGTGTTGTTGCTCAGGAGAAAGATTTCCGGCGAGCTACGCCCCGAGGCGATCAAAGACTGGAGGCCCGCGATCGTGAAGAACGAAGGATCCCATTTGACGCCTGAGCTGCCATCCGGCGAGAAGCTGAAGCGGTACACCGGGAACTGCAGCCGGAAGCGTTCGTCCAGCGTCGAATTCAGAAAAAGGCGATCGTAGTATTTGCCCCAGCCTCCGAAGAGGACCGACTTGCTGTCGCCGCTAAGGTCGTATGTGAAGCCGATGCGCGGCTGATACTCGCTCTTGTACGGTTTGCGCTGACTGCCGTTGGAGAAGTAGTCATCGGGAATTGTGATTGTCCGTCCGGAGAATTGGAACGATTTCCCCTTCAAGCCGGCGACGACGGCCGCCGGAGTGACGTAGTTTTCGTCCAGCATGTGCGTCTCATAGTCCCATCGCATCCCGAGGTTCAGAGTGAGATGGTTGTTCACAGCCCACGAATCCTGCCCGTAGATGCCGTACTCCCTGTTGCTGGTGGAAAGAAGCGGATTGCCGATGCCGAAGTCCGCTTCGAACGGGATGTTTCCGTAGTTGCCGTTGGCGTCGGGAAGGAACTTGAACTCCGGGTTTCCATTGAGGCTCTTGTTCACTTTGTAGTTCATGAAGTCGACGTTTCCGCCGACCTGTAAATTGTGCATGCCATGCATTTCCCAGGGAGCGAAGTTGAAGTTGTCACGCAGTTCCAGGCGGCGCTGATCGAACTTCTGCAGCGTGCTGCCGCCTCCCGTACGGAAAACCGTTGTGAAGTTCGGAGTGAAGTAGCGCTTCCCGACCAGGCCAGTGGTTAACGGCGTCGGGTTCCAGCCGTACTTCTGCAGGCTGACCGTGGCTTCGTTCAGTGCACTGCTGTTGTTCCACTGGTCTCGCACCGTGGCGCCGTACACCCAGTTGCGGAGATCGGTTGCCGATTCGAAGCTGGTCTGGCCGCCGAAGTCTCTCGTTTCATGTTCGCGCCGGTAGTTGGCGCTGAAGTCGACGAGGTTGGTCTTGGCCATCTGCCAGCTCACCTTGCCGAATGCGAGGTTCGATTTGAAGGGGCTGCTGAAATTCCCGACGTATTGGCTGAACAGGGCCGTGTACGCCGGGTTCGTCACGACCACCGGGGTGGTGGCGTGCTCGTCGTCCCCTTCATAGGCGAAGAAGTAGTTCAACTGATCCTTGATGAGCGGACCACCGAAACTGATGCCCGGTTGCGTGCGGTGGTACGACGAGTTCGTGGTCAGCGACGAGAACTGGAAGTTCTTCTTCGTTGCGGACACCCACTGCTTCGGCTGATAGAAGACGAAGGCCTGGCCGTTGAAGTTGTTGGCGCCCGACTTCGTCACGGCGGTGATGATGGCGCTCGACGCGTGGTCGTACTGCGCGCTGTAGTTTTGCGTGATGACGCGGAACTCCTGGACGGCGCTCTGTGGGAACGGGTTGCCGCGGCTCGAATCCTGTCCGCTGGTTCCGCCCTGCAGGACGTCGTTCTTGGTGCTCACGCCGTCGATGAAGATGTTCGTCTGCTCTGCATCTTGTGCGTCTCCCGCGAACGTCTTGCGTTGCGGGTCCTTTGAGAGACGGACCCCCGGTGCCAATGCGGCGAAGTTGAGAAAGTTCCGGTCGTCCTGCGGAAGGTTTTCGATCTGATGCGTGGTGACGTTGGTCGCCACCTCGCTCGTCTTCGTCTCGACCGCCTGGTTGCCGACGACGGTGATCGATTCGCGGAGGACCGCCGTCGCGGAGAGGTTCAGGTTCATCTCCAGCAACTGGCCGACGAGGACCGTCACGTCCTGGGTCTTCGGCTCATAACCGGAAGCGGCAACGACAATGTTGTAGGTGCCCGGGTTCAATCCCGCGAGCGTGTACGTGCCGTCCGGGCGCGAATTGACGGTGTGCACGAAACCGGTCGACGTGTCGACCGCGTTGATCTCCGCGTTGGACACCGCCTTCCCATCTGCGTTGGTGATCTTTCCGCGCAGCGTGGCCGTCGTAGACGATTGCGGGAAAGCGCTTACCGCTACCACGAGCACGAGCAATAGGGTCATCCAGGTTCGTCTGAGTGTCATGAATTCGCTCCTTCTCGAAAAATTGTCGAGCCGCACGACTCCCGGATGACGAGAGCCGTCGGCAGAATTTCGTGGCGTTGTTCTTCGTCGCAGATGGCAAGCGCGAACGCGCGCCGGCCGAGCTCCGCGATCGGCACATGGACGGTGGTCAGCGGCGGCGTGACGTAGCGCGCGATCGGGATGTCGTCGAATCCCGCCAGAGCGATGTCATGCGGAACGCGAACGCCGGCATCGCGAAATGCGCTCAGCGCGCCGACCGCCATCGCGTCGTTGGCTGCGAAGACGGCCGTCGGCTTTCGAGACATCGACAACATCGTGATGCCGGCGCGATATCCGGCGTCTTCGATGAAGTTGCCGTCGAATTCGATTCTCTCGGTCGAGGTGTCGCGATATCCGCGGAGCCTCTCGGCCGCGTCGGCATTTCCTTCGGGACCCTTGATGAATGCGATGCGCGTATGTCCGTGGGCACGCAAATGGCGCACCATGGCGGCCGCGCCGCCGTAGTTGTCGATGGTGATCGCGCGCGAAACGCCGCCGGCATTATTGAGAAGGACGACCGGAAATCCTGCCGGCAGGTTGGCGCACAACGCCGCCGCGTCGCGGTCGGGCGACATCACGATCAGCCCGTCGACGCGTCCGCGTACGGCTCGAAAGACAGCGATCATCTCCTGATGGTCGCTGTGGAATCCGGAGACGAGCAGGTGATATCCGCTGCCTCGCGCTTCGGTGTCGATGCCGCGGATGACCTCCGAAAAGAATTCGCCGTGGAGATCGGGGAGCAGCAGTCCGATCGTGTGTGTGCGCCGGATGCTGAGGCTTCGCGCGACGCCGTGCGGAGTAAAGCGCAGAGCCTGACAGGTCTCGATGACGCGGCGGGAGGTGGCTTCGCGGACCGGGCCTTTTCCGTTGAGGACTCGGGAAATGGTGGCCACCGAGACGCCGGCTTGCGCGGCGACTTCTTTGATGGTGACGCGTCCGTGCGATGCCGGCATTGAATGTAACCGCTTACATTCGCGCCGCGTACGCTACTGCTCTCGCCGCCGCAAAGTCAACGCGAACCGCATATTTTTTTGACATCGCATTCGCGCGCCCTCCTCAGCGAACGCGCGGAACGGCGGTTGAGTAACCGTCCGCGCATGAAAACAGACTTCATCCAGGAAGTGATCGAAAACGAAGATGTCCCGCGGCTCCTCGAATCCTTATCCGGGTGGGAGGCGGTTGTGTTCGAGCTCGAAGATGATCCGGATTATCAGGAAGAGTAAGGCCGGCCTTACTTGGTTTTCGGTTCTTCCGTCTTCTCGACTGCCGCGCTCGCGCCCTGGAAGCCGATCTTCGAATGCGTTCCGTCGCAGAACGGCTTCGTCGTCGAGCCGCCGCATCGGCAGAGCGCGCGCTTCACGATGGGAACAGGATTTCCCTGCGCATCGACGAGCTCAAAGTCGCCTTCGACCAGGTACGGACCGTTATCGCGAATCTTGATTGTTACGCTCATCAGAATATCGGGTTCGAGGCAGTGTGATTGAAATGCCACTGATAGACGTAGCCGGGGAACTCCACCGGCACCACGTAGTTCACTTCGATCGTGATCTGACTATTCGCGCGTTGGATCTTCACGTTGTCTTCGGTCAGCGGAATGTTGTCTTCGTGCGCCTTCGAAAGGATGTTGCCCATGATCACTTTGTCATTGTGGGTGCCGGCCGATTTCGCCTCGTCGACGACGACCCCGCGTACCTCGGCAGCCTTGACCTTGATCGGGACCATTTTCCAGGCGATGAAAACGCCCAGCGCCAGAAAAATCAGGCCGACGAGACACCCGAACTGACCTTCGCCCCTCTCGCGGCGGTTGCGTAGCATAGTCATCCTCCGTCGAGAAAAAGTATAGAGCCAAATTACTGAATCGCCTTGAAAAGACGATCCAGGTGCAGGCTGTGGGAGCTGACGCTCGGACGGGTGACAACTTCGGCGTTGGCCTGCGGCGGCATGGTTCCGGTGCCCGACGACCAGAGGATGAGACGCGCTCGGCCGATGAGGAGTTCGCCCGGGAGGACCCCCCACTGGCGGCTATCGAACGAATTTGCGCGATTGTCTCCGAGGACGAAGAAGCATCCGGGCGGAACGACTTGCGAAACGATGGTGCCGGTGGTTGCTGATGCGAGCACGTAAGGTTCTGCGACCGCATGTCCGCGAACGAAAAGCCGTCCTGCGTGGCTTTCGACGAGATCGCCCGGAACGGCGACGATGCGTTTGACGAGCAGATCATTGCGGCTTGCCGGCGACCGGAAGACGACGACATCGCCGCGTTCGGCAGTCGCGCGGTGGTAGGGCGTCACGACGATGTGATCGCCGACTTGTAACGTCGGGGTCATCGACGCGGTCGGAATCGAATAGATGCGGATCGCGCTGCGCACGCCCAGCGCGAGGGCGATGGCAACGAGCAGCGGCCGCGCCACCGTCCGAAAGGTCGTCATCCGCTTGTACAACTTGGTTGAGCGGCCTGGCATTTCGCTAAGCGCGGGTCGCCTGCAGCGTTTTCGGCGAAGTTTTCTCGCGATCGACTCCACCGAGCACAGCAAAAACGGGCAGTTTCTGCTGGAGGCCTTTGAGTGCGAACTCACCGAGCGCTTCGGTCGTGAAGCTCCCCATGACGCGATCGAGTGTGTTTTGTGAGATGACAACCTGGCCAGGCTTCGCGACGCCGCTCTCGAGGCGCGACGCGATGTTGACTGACGTGCCGAGAACGGTGTAGTCGACGCGCTTCTCGGTGCCGACATTGCCGACGACTGCCGGGCCGCTGTTGATGCCGACGCGAACCTTCACCTGCGGCAGGCCGATTTTCTCGCGCTCGTCATTCCATTCTCCGATCAGCCGCTGCAGCATGATGCCGGAGAGGACGGCGCGATCGGCATGATCTTCCTGAGTGATCGGCGCGCCGAAAAACGCCATCACCGCGTCGCCGATGAATTTGTCGAGCGTGCCGCCGTAGGCGAAGATCGATTCCACCGCGCAGCTGAAAAAGTGCGAGAGAAACTCGGCGACTTCCGCCGGATTCTTCGTCTCGGCAACAGTGGTGAATCCCGAAATGTCCGCGAACAGAATCGAGACTTCAGCGCTGCGGATCTCGCTCTCATCGGTCGCGGCCCCGCGAAGCGATCCCTTCACGATCTCGTCGACGACCGCCGGCGAGTGGTACCGCTCCATCCGCGCGCGAATTTTCCGCTCTTCTTCGATTTTTTCGGAGAGCTGCGCGCGCTCGATGGCAACGGCCGCGAAGTTTGCGAGCGCAGTCAGGAGATCGAGGTCTTCCTCAGTGAACCGTCCGATGTGAATTCCCGAGTCGACCTGCACCGCACCGATGACGCGGCCGCGATTCCACAGGGGCACGCACATCGCGGAGCGGATACCGTGAATCGCGATCGATTTTCCGCCTAATAGCCGCGCGTCTTCCAGCGCGTTCGACGTCATCATCGCGATCTGTTTCTCGGCCACCATCTTCAGAATTGTTCGCGAGATCGGAATGTCCTTCGCGTCCGAGCCATCCATGAACTTCGTGATCTTCGGAATCGGAGTCCCTTCTTCGTCGAACAGGATGAGCAGTCCACGCTCCACCGGAAGGTATTTGAAGATCATGTCCATGACGGTGGCCAGCAGCGTGTTCAACTCGTCGGTCTGCAGGAGGACCTTGGCGACCTGCACGAGGACCTGAAAGATTTTTTCGCGCGAGACCGCAACGGGCTTCGTGCCCGGTTCGGACGGAATCCGCGGCACCGGCTTCTGCGCTTCGGCGAGATCGAGTCCGAACTCGGAATTGAAGTCGGAAATGCGGCGGATGACGGTGCCCGACGGGTTGTCGAACATCGACTCGTTGCTGAAGTTCACCGATGGTTGCGGTTTCAACTCCAGTTGAACGGAACCGATCGAGATCTTGTCCTCGGCACCGACCTTCGATTCCGTGACGAGATTGCCGTTCACCTTCACGCCGTTCGTCGACTTCAGATCGACGATCCACCATGCGTCATTGCGAGACTCGAAACGGGCGTGCTTTCGAGACACCGAAGGATGGTTCAGGACGAGGTCATTGCCCTCCGTCCGCCCGATCGACATGTCGCCTTTTAGATCGGTCACGCGTTGAACGCCGAGGTCGACGTAGTGGATCTGGAGTTGCTCCATGGTGCGAGAAAGCGATTATAGCGGGAGCCGCCGCTCAGTGCGGCGTGGCATGCCGGCGGTCGGCACGCGCGAGGATGAAGGTCAGCGGCACGCTCACACCACTGCTCTGAACGACTACCGGGGTCGCCCCCCCGAGCGACGCCGCGCTGTTGAAAAACAAGGGCCGGAAACGTTGTAAAGGGTCAGCCGCCAGCAACTTGTAAGTGTCCGGTTTGAGGATCAGATCAAACGTCCCATCGATTGTCGTTGCCGACGCCACGCGGTTGCCATTGAGATCCAGCGCATCGACTTGAACGCCTGAGATTCCGCGAAGGTTGGGATCGACAACCGTCCCTGACACGTGAATACCACGGGAAAGCGTGAAGTCGACGCGCCGCGAGGAGTTCCAATCGGCCTGAAAGAGGCTCGAGTTTTGGTAATTGGGCGCTCCGCCCGAGTACGCCGTGACATATCGCAGCTGCGCGTCGAACGCGATCAGCGTGAACGTGCCCGCCGGCACGACGAGAGAGTAGTTTCCGGCCGCATCCGTTACCGCGGTCGTCGTGGCGTTGCCGTCGGCGTCGTAAGCAGCGATCGACACTCCCGCGACGGGAGCCCGCGTTACCGAATCCGTTACCGTCCCGGTGAAGCGCGCTCCCCGCGTTAGCGAAAAATCGACGCCCGGCACGATTTGACCAGCTG
>JALYZI010000214.1 GCA_030948915.1 Acidobacteriota bacterium | reverse complement strand
GCGTCAGGAACCGCCTGTGCTTTCTGACGCCTGACGCCTGACGTCTCACGCCTGCAATTCGACAGTCACAACCGGCGTCGCAACTGCGACGGTGCCGTAGAGCGGTCAACGCTTTTTGAAACGCTCGATCAGATCTTGTGCCTGGTCGCGCGTCACGCCGCCGATCTCGAAACGCAGCCGCACCTCGTTGAACACCATGAAGTCCGGTCGCACGGGATGATCGCGATCGATGATGCCTTCGATGTGCACGCGCGCGGTCGGTATTGGCAGCGACAGCTCGCGCGCGATCACCTGCACCAGCTCGACGCCGCACGCAGCGACGCCGGTGAGAAATGCTTCCGGCGGCGTCACGGCTTCGCCGGGACAGCCGTTCTGCACGGGCCCATCGATGACGAAGTGATGATTGCGCGCCGTGCAAAGCACCCTGCCGAACGTATCGGTCGACTGCGCCTCGGTCGCGTATTGGCGGATGTTCATCAGAACGCCCGTTTATACGTGAAGATGAAGGCCTTGGCCACGCAATTGCGAATCGGCGGCGTGAACCTGGCGCCGCGAATCTCGCGCTGGGCGAGAGCGCCCAGGGATTCGTCGCCGGTCGTGTTGCTCACGACCTTCGTCGAAGTCACGTTGCCGCGCGTGTCGACACTCGCATCCACCGTGACGATGCCGTGCGCAGCACCTTCGCGCAGATCGGGCGTCGGCGTCTTCACGAATTGATAATCGGCATCGGCCGCGCAGCCACGACGCGCGACTCCTTCGCGAATGACGTGATCGACCGAGACAAATCCGATTGCGCCGGTGCCGAGGCGGATGCGGTGCCATTGGTCGCCAGGGGTGAGAAGGGCGAGGCGGTCGCCTTTTCGAACCTGCGCCACGACTTCCGATGATGCCGAAGCCTCGCGCCGGACATTCAGCGTCGTCGCGGTGACGCGCACCGTGCCGATCGCCTTCTCGACGCCCGGAACTTCTGCCTGCGGCGACGGAGCGGGGGCGGGCGGCGGGGGCGTCGAACAGGCCGCCAGGAGAAAAACGATGACGACGAGCCGCTTCACGACGCGAGACGCTTCACGAGCACGTACAGAAACTGCAGACTGTCGTAAAACTCTGAGATGCCGACGCGCTCATCGCGGCCATGCGCGCGACTATCCGTCAATTCGCCGAAAAGCCCGGACACTCCGTAGCTCGGAATTCCTGCGTTGCGAAGATAGAGGCTGTCGGTTGCGCCGGTGCCCATGAGCGGCAGCACCGGAACGCCGGGCCAGAATTCACTCGTCACCTTCTCGATCGGACCCATCACCGCGGCGTCGAGAGGCGACGGCGCACTCGGTTTCGGCCGATCGATCCACGTCACTTCGATGCCCGGATCGCTCACGACACCGACGATTGTCTTGCGGACTTCTTCGGCGGAATCGGCGGGAAGTACGCGGCAGTTCACGGTCGCCTTTGCCGATTGCGGCAGCGCGTTGTCGGCGTGACCGCCTTCGAGGCGCGTCGCCACGCAGGTCGTGCGCATCAGTGCGTTGTAAGCGGCGGTCTCGGAGAGTCGCGCGGCGGCAGAAGCATCGCCCTTCGCGACTGCGGCCATGTCGGCGGCGGTCGTGCCTTCCTCGATTTTCGACATGCGTTCGAAGTACGTACGCGTGACTTCGTTGAGCGCGACTGGAAACTGAAACTTCGCGAGCTTGGTCAGTCCATCCGCCAGCTCGTAGATCGCGTTATCGGTGCGCGGCACCGAGCTGTGGCCGCCTTTGTTTTGTGTCGAAAGCGCGAAGGTGACGTACACCTTCTCGCTCGCACCGACGCCGTTGTAAAGCCGTTTGCCGTTCTTCATCCGGCTCGAGCCACCTTCGTTGATTGCGAATGCGGCATCGATCAGATCGCGATGCCCGGCGAGCAGCCAGGACACGCCATTGAAGTCGCCCGTTTCTTCATCGGCGGTCAGCGCGACGATGAGATCGCGCTTCGGAACGAATCCTTCTTTCTTGTAGCGGATGAGGTTCGCAATGAACATCGATGCCATGGCCTTGTCGTCGCTCGTCCCGCGGCCGTAGTAGTAGCCGTCCTGCTCCGTGAGCTTGAACGGATCGAGCGACCAGTCTTCGCGTTTCGCTTCCACGACGTCGAGATGCGCGACCAGGAGAATCGGCTTCTGATTCGTCGAGCCGCGCAGCCGCGCGACGAGATTTCCCTTTCGAGGGTTGGGCCCGAGGACTTGAACGTCGCCGGCAGGAAAACCCGCCGCCCGCAACCGCGCCGCCATCGCCTCGGCCGCCGTCGTTGTATTGCCGACCGAGTCAGTCGTGTTGATCTCGATCAGCTGTTTGTAGATGTCGCGTGTGAGCTGGCGTGTCGCCTCATCGAGTGGTGGCGGCGCAGCATTGAGCGCGGGCGCAAGAATCGCGAGGAACAACAAACGTTTGAGCATGCGGCCCGGATTGTAGCGTCACAGCCGCGGCTTGATCGTCTCCGCAGCCTCCGCCGACGTCACCACCGGGATCACTTCGAAGTCGACGAGGTCCTTCCACTCCGCGATCCAGGCATCGAGAAGATGTCGATCGGCGCACTCCATCACCTGGTAGCAACGCTTCAAGTCCGTCGTGACCCAACTATTAAAGTAGTTGAGCCCGTCTGGCGCCACGCGGCCGCGGTCTCGAAAGCGTCGATAGACGGCGACGGGGTCCTTGAAGTTCTCGATGATTATGTAAAGCATTCTCAGTAACTTAAATGGCAGATGAACAGGCACCAATTTCGCAAAATAACTAGGCAAGGAGATAAATGATGACTCCGCTTACAAAGAAACTTCAGGCAGCGGTTCTGGCGCTCGCAATCCTGGCGCCCGCCGAATCCGCTTTTGCGATCACTCGACATCGATACGTACGAACCTACTCCACGACGCACCATCGGAAGCACTACAGCCAGGCGGGCGGTGCTCTTGTCGGCGCAGCGGCCGGCGCGATCATCGACCGACATCATCCTCTCACCGGCGCGCTGGTAGGCGCGGCGGCCGGAGAAGGCGTGCAGTACTACCGCAACAAACACGTCAGGAGACCTTAACTCTCGCGGCGGGGGGGGGGG
>JALYZI010000212.1 GCA_030948915.1 Acidobacteriota bacterium | reverse complement strand
ACGCGCATACGGAAGCTTCGCAGCTTCGGCATTCGGGAAGATCTCGTGCTGATGACGGCCAACTGTCGTCGCGGCCACTGGTACATCGCCGGTGGTTCGACCCTCAGCGCTGGGCTTTCAGCCGAGTCGCTGCCTGCGCAGGGACTGACGAGTCTTCATCAACGATCGCTGCAACTTGGAACTGTGTGCTGAACCGCCGGATACGGGACCGTACGTTCGGTGGTGTGAGAGGGAGGCGGGACTACCCAGCCCCGCCCCCTACTCGATTAGAATCCCGCCGTTGCCGCCTTCCCTCCTCCCGCCGGTCACCAGCGTCCTCGATCTGATCGGCAACACACCCATTGTTCAATTGATGCGCATTCCGGGGCCGAACGACGCCGCGATCTTCGCCAAGCTCGAGTTTCTCAGCCCCGGCGGTTCGGTCAAGGATCGCATCGGCGTCGGGATGATCGCACGCGCCGAACGCGACGGACTCCTCAAAAAAGGTGGGACGATCATCGAGCCGACCGCCGGCAACACCGGTATCGCTCTGGCGTTGGCGGGCGTCAGGATGGGATATCGCGTCATCCTGTGCGTGCCGGAAAACTTTTCCATCGAGAAACGCGAAGTCATGAAAGCGCTCGGCGGCGAAGTCGAGCTGACGCCGAAGGATGACGGGATGAAAGGTGCGATCGCACGCGCGGAAGAGCTGGCGAAATCGATACCGGACGCCTACATCCCGCAGCAGTTCACGAATCCATACAACACCGAATCGCATTACGAAACGACCGGACCCGAGATTTACGAGCAGATGCAGGGGCGGATCGATGCCTGGGTCACCGGCGCCGGAACCGGCGGAACGTTCACCGGCGTCGCGAAGTATCTTCGCGAGCGCATTCCCAACGTGCATTGCGTGATCGTCGAGCCGCAGGGATCGATCCTCAAAGGCGGCGAGGCCGGGCCTCACGAAGTCGAAGGCATCGGCGCCTCGTCGTTCATCCCGTTGGTGCTCGACATGTCGCTTGCCGATGAAGTCATTCAGATCGTTGACGAACCGGCATTCGCGATGGTCAAGCGTCTGGCAGCAGAGGAAGGAATCCTCGGCGCGTCGTCGGCGGGCGCAAACGTCGCGGCATCGTTACAAGTTGCGCAAAGACTCGGCAGGGGCAAACGGGTTGTTACATTGATACCGGACGCTGCGGAGCGCTACATGTCGAAAGGGATCTTTTCAAAATGGAAGTCATGAAGGCCACCGCCATGGGTTTCTCAACCGCATGCATTCACGCCGGCCAGGAGCCGGAGCCCGTCACCGGCGCGGTGACCTATCCGATCTTCGCGACTTCGACCTACGTGCAGCCCCGACTCGGCGAGCACAAAGGCTACGAATACGCGCGAACGAAGAATCCGACGCGCAGCGTGCTGGAGGCGAACCTGGCCGCACTCGAGCGCGGGAAACACGGCCACTGTTTCGCATCGGGGATGTCGGCGATCGACGTCGTCTTCCGGATGCTGAAGTCAGGCGACCACGTCATCGCAGGCGAAAACATGTACGGCGGGTCGTACCGCCTCTTCAATCGCGTGCTCGAGAAATTCGGTCTGCAGTTCACGTACGTCGATACCTCGCGCATCGAGGCCGTGCGGGACGCGATCCGGCCTAACACGAAGATCATTTACCTGGAGACACCCACGAATCCGATGATGACTCTCACCGACATCGCCGCGTGCTCGGAAATCGCGCACAAACGCGGTGCGCTGGTGGTCGTCGACAATACGTTTTGCTCGCCGTATCTGCAGAGACCCATCGAGCTCGGCGCCGACATCGTCGTGCACTCGACCACCAAGTTTCTCAACGGACACTCCGACTCCATCGGCGGCGCGGTGATCTCCAATTCCGACGAAATCGCGGAGCAGATCGGATTCCTGCAGAACGCCATCGGCGCGATTCTTTCTCCGTTCGATTCCTGGCTCGTTCTGCGCGGCGTGAAAACGCTGGCGGTCCGGATGAAGCGTCACGAGGAAAACGGCATCGCGATCGCGAGCTATCTCAGCCATCATCCGAAAGTGAAGAAGCTGTACTACCCCGGACTCCCGAATCATCCGCAGCACGCGCTCGCCAAACGGCAGATGAACGGCTTCGGAGCGATGATTGCGTTCGATCTCGGATCGAAAGACAACGCCGCGAAGTTTCTCAATCGCGTCCGCCTCTGTTTCCTTGGCGAGTCGTTAGGCGGAGTCGAGACGCTGATCTCGCATCCCGAAACGATGACGCACGCCTCCGTTCCGATCGAACAGCGCCAACGCCTCGGCATCACGCCCGGGCTGGTGCGGATCTCAGTGGGCATCGAGGACGTCGAGGATTTGATCGCCGATCTGGAGAACGCTTTCGAGGGGATCTAGACTGTCGTTGTGGAAGTCTCCGACGCGCTCCCTGGCGCTGAGCTGATCCGACGCGGCCTCGCCGATCTGGAGAAAGGCATTGAGTCCGTTCCGAGCCTCCTGGTGCTGATCGGAGCTCCCCGGCTACGGCGCATTGGCTTCGCCGTCCCGGATACGGATTTTTTCCCGGAGGACAAGCTGTATGCGAGGCTTGCTGACGAAGATTCCGACTCCGCGCATTCGAGATACAACGCTTTGATCCGAACTCTCGTCTCCTTCGAGCGGGCCGCCGAATGCGTTCGCCCGTAGACGAGCGACGCCTCCGTGAATTCATGCAAGAGGTCGCGGCGCATGCGCGTGCGCCCGGCCGCATCTATCTGACTGGCGGTGCGAGTGCCGTCCTGCAGCACTGGCGGGAAAGCACAGTCGACATCGACCTGAAGATCGTTCCCGAGAACGATCGCATTCTGCGAGCGTTGCCCGAACTCAAGGAAAAACTGCACATCAACGTGGAGTTGGCTTCGCCTTCGGACTTCGTTCCAGAGCTACTGTCGTGGGCAGACCGGAGTCCGTTCATCGCGCAGCACGGACCGATCGCATTTCATCACTATGATTTTTACTCGCAGGCACTGTCGAAGCTGGAGCGCGGCCATCGTAAGGACCTGTCGGACGTTGACGCCATGGTTCGAGAAGGCCTCGTGATGCCCGAGAAACTGTTGGACCTTTTCGGTCAGATCGCCGGCGAGCTCTATCGGTATCCGGCAATCAACGCGGACACACTCCGCTCGGCGGTCGAGCGCTTCGCCTCGCGCGGATAGAATGCGCCGGTGCTGCCGGCCGGACTTCTCGTCGTCGCCTATCTGATCGGATCCATTCCGTTCAGCTTTCTGGTCGTGAGAGTCTTGGCCGGCGCCGACATTCGCAATGTCGGAAGCCGCAACGTCGGCGCAACGAATGTCGCCCGTTCGTTCGGCAAGCTGCCCGGAATCATTGCGCTGCTGCTCGACATGGCGAAGGGATACGCGGCAGTCGCGCTGGCCAAATGGGTGACGAACAGCACGCAGTGGCCGCTGCCGGCTGGCGTCGATGCATCGCCGCTGCACTCGCGCGCGTTCTGGGTCGCACTCTCCGGCCTCATCGCTGTCCTCGGCCACATGTTTCCGGTCTGGCTTCGATTTCACGGCGGAAAAGGCGTCGCGACCGCGACAGGAGTCTTTCTCGGCCTCGATCCGATCTCCGTTCTCGCCGGCGCGATCGTCTTTGCGATCGTCGTGATATCGACGCGCTTCGTATCGCTGGCTTCGATCCTCAGCTCGGCATCGGTCCCGATCTTTCTCCGATTTCTGACGCACGCGCCGTTCTGGGCGGTCAACATCAGCATCGTCATCGCGATCGCGATCATCGTCAAACATCATTCGAATATCGCGCGCCTGACGCAGGGGAACGAACGCAAAATGGGTAGAAAAGAGTGAAGTTCTCGATCATCGGGGCGGGGACTTTCGGCACTGCGATGGCGATGATCGCCTCGCGCTGCGGCAACGAAGTGCTGCTATGGGCGCACGACCCTCACGTGGTGGAGGGCATCAAGAAGAGCGGACGCAATCCTTCCTATCTCGCGACGCTTCCGCTCGATCCGAAGATCCGCGCAACCCATTCGCTGGCCGAGGCGGCGGAGTTCAGCGATGTGATGTTCATGATTGTGCCGAGCCATCACTACCGTCGTGTTCTCTCCGATTTGAAGGCGCACGTGAAGGGCCCCGTCAGTGTCCTTTCCGGCACGAAAGGGATTGAAAACGAAACGCTCGATCGAATGTCGCAGATCACCGCGGAAGTCCTCGGCGATCGCCTGCGCGCTTTTGCAGTTCTGTCCGGGCCGACATTCGCTCTGGAAGTCGCCCGCGGCGACCCGACCGCTGCGGTCGTCGCATCGGTGGATGCCGACTTCTCGCAACGCATGCAACATGCGCTCTCGTCCACCACGTTTCGGCTCTACCACGCGGCCGATGTCGCAGGTGTCGAGCTTGCGGGCTCGCTCAAGAACGTTGTCGCGATCGCGGCCGGCGTCGTGGAAGGACTCGGCCTCGGCTCCAACACCAACGCAGCTCTGATTACGCGCGGTCTTTACGAGATCAGCAAGCTCGGAATCGCTCTCGGCGGCCGGCCGGAGACATTCGCTGGACTCGCCGGGATGGGCGATCTGGTCCTCACATGCACCGGCTCGCTGTCCCGAAATCGCACGGTCGGCGTCGCGCTCGGACAAGGCAGGAAACTCAGCGACATCCTCGACGACACCAGGTTTGTGGCCGAGGGTGTGAAGACTGCGCGGGCGGCGAAGCAGTTGGCGGATCGACATTCGATCGAGATGCCGATCACGTCCGAAATGTACCGCGTCCTCTATGAAGGGGAGTCGCCACCGGTAGCGATCCAACGCTTGATGTCACGGTCGTTAAAGGCAGAAAAGTCGTGACCAGTCAGTAGTTTAGGCAGATTCGACAGTGGCCCCACGCTTGCAATTTCAGCTGTCAGGAGGCCGAGATGCTGCGCTTCTTGAAAAAGGTATTGATGTTTCGCGTGGGCCAGAAGGTATCGCGCGGATTCGCCCGATCGATCGGCGTACGAAAGCCGTTTTCCAGTGTCGTGGGCGTGATCGGCGGTGTGAAATACATGCGCCGCCACGCGTAATCCGAAGGCTCAGTTCTCTGGCGGTTTCGGTGTAGTGGCCTGCTGCATCTGACGTTCCTGCTGCGCAGGATCGTCATGACGCGCTTCGACATTCTCGCCGTTGTAATCGGAGTTCGCCTGTCCAAGGCGCTGGCGAGCAGTGGCAGCGTCAGCCTTGGTCTTGGCGTCCGCCTGAGGTCGCAGCGGTGCGGCGGTGGGATCTTTTGGCAGTGGCGCAGCTGGGAGGGCCGCTCCCTGCGAGGTCGAAATTGCCAGGCGGCCCGAGCCGACGCGCAGCAGGGTGTCGTTCGTGATGATGAAGCCCGGCTTCTTTCCGAGCCGGCCGGTCGCCTTGGCGGCGCGAACGAGAGGCGAATCCGCCGGTTGCTGACTGATGGGCACGGACAACGTCGTGGTGGTGGTGTTGGGCCTCGGCTGATCCTGAGCGTAGATGGGGAGCGCCAGGACAGCGATCGTGATCGCTATAGTTTGGGACTTCATTGGACCTCCTGCTATGGCCCAATGTTACGCTCCCTGCGGGTTATTTATTTCATAGCCCCGGATCTTGCATTTTCGGGCCTGAATGTCGCCAGAACTACTCCTGCACAAGTTCGGGTACATCGCCGTCTTCGTCGGGACTTTCCTCGAGGGCGAGACGATCCTCGTCATGGCGGGGTTCTTCGCGCAACGGGGATACCTCAAGCTCCTCGGCGTGATCCTGGTCGCGGCGGCGGGCGCCTATGTCGGCCATGTTTTCTGGTTCTGGCTCGGCCGGACGAGGGGTGTGCAGCTGCTCGATCGTTTTCCGAAGATGAAGAAGCACTTCGGCAAGGGAATCCGCATTTTCGAGCGTTACGGCGCGCCGGCCATCTTCATCACGCAGTGGCTGTACGGGTTGCGCGTCACGTGCGCGGTCATCATCGGAATCTCACGCATCTCGGTCGTCAAGTTTCTCGTTTACGAAGCGATCACCTGCCTTGTGTGGGCGGTGGTCATCGCGACGGCCGGCTTCTATTTCGGGCAGGCCGTCGAGCGGGTTCTCGGCCGCGCGGCGCACATCGAGAAATGGGGACTGCTGATCCTGGTCGTTGTCGGCATCGCGATCTTCGCGTGGCACCGCTGGAAAGATCGCCGTCAGCCCTCGTAGTGCTTGAACTCCAGCTCCGCCTGGGCCGCCGCCAGGCGTGCGATCGGCACTCGGTACGGTGAGCAGGAGACGTAATCGAGATTGCAGGTGCGGAAAAAGCGGATCGAGTCGGGATCGCCGCCGTGCTCGCCGCACACGCCCACCTTCAGCTTCTTGTTCGTGCTGCGGCCGCGGTCGGTGCCGAGGCGAATGAGCTGCCCGACGCCTTCCTGGTCGAGGGATTCGAACGGATCTTTCGGGAGGATCTTCTTGTCGACGTATTCGGGAAGAAACGTTCCGGCGTCATCGCGCGAGTATCCGAAGGTCATCTGCGTGAGGTCGTTCGTGCCGAATGAGAAGAACTCCGCGACCTCCGCGAGTTTGTCCGCAATCAGCGTGGCTCGCGGAATCTCGATCATCGTGCCCACGACAATCGGAAACTCGATCCCGCGTTCCTGCATCACTTCGGCAGCGACGCGGCGGACCATTTCGGTCAGAATCTGGAGCTCCTTGACCGCGCCGACAAGCGGAATCATCACTTCCGGACGCGCGTCGACGCCTTCCTTCTTCATATCGCAAGCAGCCTGATAGATCGCGCGGACCTGCATCTCGTAAATTTCGGGGAAGGTGATCGCCAGCCGGCAGCCGCGATGGCCGAGCATCGGATTGCTTTCGTGCAACTGGTTGACCTTCGCGCGCAATTCGATGAAGCCCCACTCCATGTCGCGCGCGACTGCAGAAATCTGGCTCTCGGTGTGGGGCAGGAATTCGTGAAGAGGAGGATCGAGGAGGCGGATCGTCACCGGCATTCCGGGGAGCTCGCGGAAGATTCCTTCGAAATCGCCCTTCTGAAACGGAAGCAGCTGATCGATCGCCTTGCGGCGTCCGGCTTCGTTGCGCGCCAGGATCATCTCGCGCACGCGCAGAATCCGTTCCTCGGCGAAGAACATGTGTTCGGTGCGGCACAGGCCGATGCCGTGCGCACCGAACAGCCGCGCAACGCGCGCATCCTGCGGCGTGTCAGCATTCGTGCGGACGCCGAGCGTGCGGATTTCGTCCGCCCATTTCAGGAGGCGATCGAAATTGCGGAAGATCTCGGACTTCTCGGGCTTCATCGACCCTTCGAGCAGCACCTGGATCACTTCCGATGGACGGGTGGCGAGCTGTCCGCTGATCACTTCGCCGGTGCTGCCATCAATCGAGATCCAATCGCCTTCCTCGAGCGGCTCGTGTCCTTCCGCTTTCAATTCGCCGCGGGCGTAGTCGACGCGCAACGATCCGGCGCCCACGACGCAGGAGCGACCCATTCCGCGAGCGACGACGGCGGCGTGCGATGTCAGGCCGCCGCGTGTCGTTAAAACTCCGACTGCGCTGTGCATGCCGGCAATGTCTTCGGGCGATGTCTCGATGCGGACCAGCACGACCGGTCCATCCTTCGCCATTGCGACGGCGTGCTCGGCATTGAAGGCCGCCCGCCCTGCCGCCGCGCCCGGGCCGGCGGGCAGACCGCGGCTGAGCAGGCGCCCGCCTTTGAGTGCCTTCTGCTTTTCGGCGGCATCGAAGACCGGCGCGAGAAGCTGCGTGATCTGATTCGCCTCCACGCGCGCGACGGCATCTTTAGGTGAGATGCGCTTCTCGTCGACCATGTCGCACGCGATCTTCACGGCCGCGAAGCCGGTGCGCTTTCCAGTGCGCGTCTGCAGCAGATAGAGCTTGCCCGACTCGATCGTGAACTCGATGTCCTGCATGTCGCGGTAGTGATCCTCGAGTTTCTTGTAGACGTCCTCGAGCTGTTTGTAGACCGCCGGCATTGTCTCTTCCAGCGACTTCTGGTCGCCGGTCACCTGCGCTTTCGAAATCGGAAGTGGCGTGCGGATTCCGGCGACGACGTCCTCGCCTTGCGCATTGGGAAGGTACTCACCGAAGAACTTTCGCTCGCCGGTCGACGGATTGCGCGTGAACGCGACTCCCGTCGCGCAATCGTCGCCCATGTTGCCGAACACCATCGACTGCACGTTGACCGCGGTGCCCCAATCGTCAGGAATGCCATTCAGTTTTCGATAAGTGATCGCGCGCGGATTGTTCCACGAAAGAAAAACGGCGCCGATTGCACCCCACAACTGCTCGTTGACGTCCTGCGGAAATGCGTTCTTGTTTTTAGTAACAATATTCTTATACGTTTCGACGAGTTGCTTCAGCGCCTCCGCCGGAATCTCGGCATCGGTCCTCACGCCGGCCTTATCGCGCGCTGCAAAGAGCTCGTGTTCGAAGTGCTCGCGATCGATGTTGAGGACGACGTCGGAGTACATCTGGATGAAGCGCCGGTAGGAGTCGTATGCAAATCGCTCATTCGCCGAGGCCGCCAGGCCCTGGACGGTCTGGTCGTTGAGACCGAGGTTGAGGATGGTGTCCATCATGCCGGGCATCGAGGCGCGGGCGCCGGAGCGTACGGACACCAGCAGCGGCCGTTTGGCGTCGCCGAGTTTCTTGCCGACCGACTTCTCGACGCGCGCGAGGTTCTCCTCGACGTACTTCTTCAGCTCCGGCGGATACTTCTTTCCGTTCGCGTCAAAATAAGTGCAGACCTCTGTTGAGATCGTGAATCCTGGAGGGACAGGTACGCCGATGTTGGTCATCTCAGCGAGGCCTGCGCCTTTGCCGCCGAGGATGTCTTTCATCTTTGCGTTGCCTTCGGCGTGACCCTCGCCGAAGAAATAGACGTACTTTTGTTGCGGCATCGCGGCGCGATTATCTCCGAATCTCGAGATCGATCGTGCTGTACAGGGCGCGCATCATTTCCGTCACCGGCTGCTGGCGCGGACTGTCGCTTCCGGCCGCGACGAATTCGACGTTGCGGCCTTCAAACTGCTTTCGCCAGGGAGCAAGAGCGCGCTCAGCAGCATCGTGATTCTCTTTCGCGGTTTGAAATCTGAACTCGTGCGCCACGAATCGGTAAGCGGGAACGCGCTCGAGGAGCGGCAGCACGTCGGAATCGCCGTACAGCGAATAGCGTCCTGTGCGGCGCAGCAGGGCCGCCGCAACCTCTGTCGAATCGGGGAGCTGCATCGAGCATTTGTTGCGCTCACCGAACCATGCGGTATCGAAGAACATCGGGATCGCCTCTTCGTGCCAATTGGCCGCGCTCAGATGCTGGCCGTCGGGCGAAACGTTCATCAGCGTCATTCCGTAATCGTTCCCGCGAATCCAATTGAGGCGATAAATGCGTCCGTCGAATGCGCCGGCGAAGCGCAGCGGCTCTTTCCCTGTCTGCAGAATTCCGACCACATGCGAACCGCGACGCTCGAAGCGCGCCTGCTCGCCGTTGAGCATCCAGCAGCCGGTGATGTCGCCCTCGCGTGCGGGTTCGAGCTCGGTTCCGCGGACAAGGATCGAGTACAGCCGAACGTTGTGATCGGGAACCGCGCCGTCGACGATCGTGACGCGAATGTTGCGCGATTCGGCCGGCGTCACGTCAAACCACTGCGCGTCATTCGTCGCTTTCGATGTCACCGACGTGAGCGGCGCAAACGTGCGGCCGTCCATGGATGTCTCGAAGGTGACGTGATTCGTGCCGAATCCCCCTTTCGCGACAGTGCGAATTCCGACCTTCTCGATTCGACTGCGCGCCGGAAGGGCGATCGTCACCGATTGCGGCAAATCGTGCAGCGGCGTCATCCAGAATGACCCGGGATCGCCATCGATTGTCTGCAGCGCGGAAGTCTCGAGCAATGCTTCGCCGGTTCGCGACACCACCGTCCCGCCGTGAGCCATGTCGCACAAGCTCAAACGTTCTTCGGAGTCCGAGATCGGCGCCTCGATTGCCGCCGCGGGCGGAGGAGGGACCCTGGCTTTTCCACACGCGATCGCGACTAGCACGGCCACCGCCAATCGTCGCTTCACGCGCGGTACTCGGAACGGTCCACGACGATCTTCGTCACATCCGCAATTCGCAGGGCCGCATTTCCGACTTTGCGGAGCAGCGACATGCGATTGCTGCGGACGCCCGGGTCGTCGACATTCACCATCACTTCGTCGAAGAACGTTTCGAGCTCCGGCGCCATCGCGGCGAACGACTCGAGCGCACGGCGATAGTCCCGCTCGGCGACCATCTCCTCGATCTGTTTGCTCACCGTGGAGGCGAGATCGTTCAATCGCCGTTCGGCATCATGCTCGAATTTCGCGGCCTCGACCCGGCCATCGGTTTGTCCCGCCGTAATGTTGGCGATGCGCTTTGCGGAGTCCAGGATCGAGAGAAAATTCGGCTCATTGCGCATCGTCTTCAGCGCGGTGATGCGATCGACGAGATCGGTCAGCGAAGCCTGCCATCCGGAAGCCATTGCAGCCGCGATCTCGTCGTACGCAAAGCCGTATTGCGAGATCTCCAACAGCGTACGCAATCGCTCCTCGAAAAACCCGAGCAGATCATTGCGCACCGCGGTATTGCCAGCATCCTTGTGCGCGACCAGAGCGAAGTCGATGACCTGATCGACGCCGAGGCGCAGCTGACGCTTGTCGCGGTTGAGGAGGATCTGCACGATTCCCTGCGCCGCGCGCCGCAACGCAAACGGATCCTTCGATCCTGTCGGACGCATGCCGATGCGAAAGAATCCGGCCAGGGTGTCGATCTTGTCCGCAATCGAAACAACCGCTCCCGACACCGTCCTCGGCAACGCATCCTCGATGTTGCCCGGCAGGTAGTGATCGTAAATCGCCTGCCAGACGTCGGCGGGTTGCTTTTCTTCACGTGCGTAGATTCCGCCGATGCGTCCCTGAAGGTCGGTGAACTCCTTCACCATCTCCGTGACAAGGTCGGCTTTGCAGAGGCGCGCCGCGATCAGAGTGTCGGCGGCGTCGATCTTGAGATGCGTGCAGATCGCGCGCGCGACGGCCTCGATACGTTTGCTTTTATCGAGATAGTTGCCGAGTTTTTCCTGGAACTGCAGATGCGTCAGTTGATCGAGGCGCTCGGCGAGCGGTTTGCGACGATCGGTGTCGTAGAAGAATTTCGCGTCCGCGAAACGCGCATTCGTGACGAACGCGTTTCCATAGGCCGCGTTGCCATCCGGATCGGCGTCGTTGTCGAGAACGGCGAGAAAAGAGTTCGTCAGCTTGTCGCCGGCGCCGCGAATCGGAAGCTGCTTCTGATGCACGCGCATGACGGTCACGAGGACTTCCTCCGGCAGCGCGAGGTACTCCTGACGAAACTCCGCGCGCAGAACGCCGGGATATTCGGTCAGATACTGCCACTGCGACCAGATCGTCGCGTCGAGCGATGGCGTCCCGCGAATCGCGTTCGCGAGGATGCGTGCGCGCTCGGCCATCACGTGGCGCCGGCGCGTTGCATCGATCACGACGCGCGCAAGCTCCAGTTTCGTCACGTAATCGTTGTAGCCGGAGACTGTGATTTTTCCGGGAGCGAGAGTGCGGTGGCCGACCGTTGTCGTTCCGGATTGGACACCGAGGACCTCGATCGGAAGGTGCTTGCCGTCGAAGAGCGACAGCACGGAATGGATCGGGCGGATGTAGGAGCGATCGCCGGCGCTCCACCGCATCATCTTCGGCCAGCGGAGTCCCTCGACAATCGCCGGCACGCGCTCCTGAAGAATGGAATCCGTTCCGCGGCCGCTGATCTTCCTTCGAATGCGGATGTAATCGCCGCCTTCGAGGATGTCCTCAGGTGACGCGTTGTTCTTCTTCAGGAATCCTGACAAAGCCTGCTCGCCGGCCTTGCGCGGCGGTCCCTTCACTTCTTCTTCGCGATCGTTTTCGCGCACCGGGAGCTTCGACAGAAAAACAATGAGGCGGCGCGGCGTGCTGCTGACGTAAACGTCCGCTCCGGGAATGATCTCCGAGAACTGCTGGCGCAGCGTTGTCTGCGCAGAATCGTGCATCCAGGCCGGGATCTCTTCGGTGACAAGCTCGAAAAAATACTCCGCCATTTACGACGCGCTTTCCTGCGCGGGCAGGAGTGGGAAGCCGAGCTCGCGGCGCGAATCGAGATATAGCCCGGCGCACCGGATCGCCAGGTCGCGCACACGCTTGATCACCGCCACACGCTCCGTCGCCGAGACTGCGCCCCGTGCGTCCAGCGTATTGAAGACGTGCGAGCACTTCAGCGTCCAGTCGTATGCCGGAAACACGAGTTTGTTTTCGAGACACCGCCGCGCCTCGGATGCGTACTGCTCGAGCAGCGTCCAGTGCAGATCGATGTCGGCGATCTCGAAGTAGTACTTCGAGAATTCGTACTCATCCTGCTTGCGCACGTCGCCGTAGGTAAAGCCGCCGCCCCATTCGATGTCGTAAGCGGAGCTCTGATGCGAAAGAAACATTGTGAGTCGTTCGATGCCGTAGGTGATTTCGGCGGACACCGGCGTGAGATCGATTCCGCCTGCCTGCTGAAAGTAGGTGAATTGCGTGATCTCCATCCCGTCGAGCAGGACCTGCCAGCCGACTCCCCACGCGCCGAGCGTCGGCGATTCCCAGTTGTCCTCCTCGAAGCGGATGTCGTGGCGCGTTAGATCGAGTCCGATCGCGCGAAGCGAATCGAGATAAATGTCCTGCACATCGACCGGCGATGGTTTGAGGACGACTTGAAATTGATAGTGCTTGCCGAGGCGGAACGGGTTATCGCCGTAGCGGCCGTCGGCCGGACGCCGCGATGGCTGAACGTACGCGACGCTCCACGGTTCGGGACCGAGAACTCGGAGAAAAGTCGCGGGGTGCATGGTGCCGGCGCCCACTTCGACGTCGATCGGCATCTCGATCATGCAGCCACGCTGCGCCCAGAAATTCTGCAGACGCAGGATGAGATCCTGGAACGTGATCCGCGACATTGCGCGCGATTATAAGTGTGTGAGCTACCCTTGCGTTCCCGTCGTGTCGGTCGGCGGAGGCGGTGTCGGCTTCGGATCGTCTTTCTTTTTCGAGGTGCCGCTCGTGTCCGTTGTCGCGGGCGCGACGGTGTCGGTTGCTGGCGGTGCAGAAGTAGTCGTAGGCGGTGCCGCGGTATCTGTCGCCGGCGCTGTTGATGTTGGCCGCGGACCAGGGCGTGGTCGCGGCCGCGCCGGCGTGTAGTCCGAAGGGAAACCGGTGGTCGAATCGGGCAGCGAACCGGCGATGGTGCCCCGCGGCGCGGTAGAAGTCGTCGTCGCAGTTCCGGGGAGCGTGAAGGCGGTCGTCGTATCGACGTTCGTGCCCGTCACGGTCGAGGTCGTCAGCGGCGGCGTCGTATCACCCGGACCATTGATAGTCGAAGTGACGCCTCCGCTTGCGGAGCCTTCCTGGACGACTTGGTATTGCTGCTGATCTCGCTGCATTTTGCCGCTTCGGCTGCACGATGCTGCTGCCAGGACGAGAGAGATCGCAACGAGTTGCTTCAGATGCATTAGCCGTAAAAATCGCACGTTATGTGCCAAGGGCAGCCCTTTCTAGGAAGTGTTGCGGGAATCCGTACCGCTCTGGTACAGTTTTGATCCCTGACGATGTTAAAGATTTCAAGACTCACAGATTACGGCCTTCTCGCGACGATCTATCTTGCCCGGAAGCATGGGGAAACGATCTCGGCGCGCGAAATCGCCGAGTTCTACCACCTGCCGATTCCAACGGTCACAAAAGTCCTGAAAGTATTGCATCAGGGCGGAATGATCGAGTCGCATCGGGGAGTATCGGGCGGCTATTCGTTCGAAGGTGATGCGGAGACGCTGACGCTCGGTCAGATTCTGGAATTGCTCGAAGGGCCGTGGGATCTGGTCGAATGCGAAACGACCGACGACAAGGGTCACGCGACGTGCTCGATCCGCGCCGGCTGTCCATCGCGGCGATTCATGTTCGGAATCAACCGCGCGATCAAGGGTGCGTTCGAACAGGTCACGCTCGGCGACCTGACTCGCGGCGCGTTCCCCATTCCTATGATCGACAAAGCGTCGCTGGTCGCGGCGCCGAGGATTTCATGACAAGCACAATCGAACAGCTCGCGAACCAGGACTACAAATACGGCTTCGTCACCGACATCGAATCCGATGTCGCGCCGCCCGGACTGAACGAAGACATCGTCCGCCTCATCTCGACCAAGAAGAACGAGCCGGAGTGGCTGCTCGAGTGGCGGCTCAAGGCTCTGCGGCACTGGTTCACGATGCAAGAGCCGACGTGGGCGAACGTTCACTACAACCCGATCGACTATCAGGCGATCCGTTACTACTCGGCGCCGAAGCAGAAGAAAACGCTCAACTCGATCGATGAGGTCGATCCCGAGCTGCGCAAGACGTTCGACAAACTCGGAATCTCGCTCGAAGAGCAGAAGCGTCTGAGCGGCGTCGCCGTCGATGCGGTATTCGACAGCGTCTCGGTCGCCACGACATTCAAGGCCGAGCTCGGGAAGATGGGCATCATCTTCTGCTCGTTCTCCGAAGCTGTTCACAATCACCCCGATCTCGTCCGCAAATACCTCGGCTCCGTCGTTCCATACACCGACAACTATTTCGCGACGCTGAACTCCGCGGTCTTCAGCGACGGATCGTTCTGCTACATCCCGAAAGGCGTCCGCTGTCCGATGGAGCTGTCGACCTACTTCCGCATCAACTCAGCGGGAACGGGACAGTTCGAACGGACGCTGATCGTCGCCGACGAAGGCGCTTCGGTCAGCTATCTCGAAGGTTGCACGGCACCGATGCGCGACGAGAATCAGCTCCACGCGGCGGTCGTCGAGCTGGTGGCGCTCGACAACGCGACCATCAAGTACTCGACAGTGCAGAACTGGTATCCGGGCGACAAGGAAGGGAAGGGCGGGATCTTCAACTTCGTCACCAAGCGTGGGAAGGCATTCAAGAATTCAAAAGTCTCCTGGACGCAGGTGGAAACGGGCTCCGCGATCACGTGGAAGTATCCGAGCTGCATTCTTCAGGGCGACAACTCGGTCGGCGAGTTCTACTCCGTTGCCGTGACCGCGAATTATCAACAGGCCGATACCGGCACGAAGATGATTCACATCGGGAAGAACACCCGCTCCACGATCATATCGAAGGGAATCTCCGCCGGCCACGGTCAGAACTCGTATCGCGGACAGGTGAAGATCATGAAGTCCGCGCAGAACGCGCGCAATTACTCGCAGTGCGACTCGCTGCTGCTCGGCGATAAGTGCGGCGCGCACACGTTCCCGTACATCGAAGTGCGCAACGCGTCAGCAGTGATGGAGCACGAGGCGTCGACGTCGAAGATCGGCGAGGATCAGCTCTTCTACTGCCAGCAGCGCGGCATCAAGCCGGAAGACGCGGTCTCGATGATCGTGAGCGGATTCTGCCGCGAGGTTTTCCGCGAGCTGCCGATGGAGTTCGCCGTCGAAGCGCAGAAACTTCTCGGGGTGAGTTTGGAGGGGAGCGTTGGATGAAGTCCTGAGTCCTGAGTCCTGAGTCCTGAGA
>JALYZI010000176.1 GCA_030948915.1 Acidobacteriota bacterium | reverse complement strand
TGACCGGGGCGACGCTCACCCGCACCGCGTGCAGCACCGGATGCTCCGGCCAGTTGGCGGCGTGGGCGGCGGGGGCCAGGAGCAGCAGGAGGAGGATCTTCCGCATTAGATATATGGATAGTAATTGCGGGGAAGTTGAAGCCGAAGTAACAATATGTGAAGTCCCACGTCCATGAGCGGCTAAGTCCGAGCAGCGGCTGACGCCTTAGCTGCAGATAGGTACCCGATTCTTCGTCGAGGTTTGGTTTCCGAATCCATCAACGCGCGAATGGCATCGAACACGACTTCGAATTGGCCATCGGTCCGTTGCTCGAGCTCGTCGATTCTGCGGCGAAGATGCGCGTACTCTGCGATCATCTCGCGCAGTCGCACAAAGGCGCGCATGACTTCAACGTTGACCGCGATCGCACGCTGGCTGCGCAAAACGGACGAGAGCATTGCCACTCCTTGTTCGGTAAACGCGTAAGGTGAGGTGCGTCGACCACCCCACAAACTTGAGGTCACAATTTGTGACCTCAAGTTCTTGAACTCGCGCGCTGAAAGCCGAAACATGAAATCGGATGGAAACCGACCAGCATTGCGCTTGACGGCCTGAATCAACGCTTTTGTGGGCACTTCATACAACTCGGCAATGTCGCGATCGAGGATGACCTTCTGGCCGCGAACCATGATGATCGAGCGCAAGATCCGTTCGCGAGTAGCGGCCACCAATTTTCTTCGCATCAGTCGAATGTACCTCGGTCACGCGATCGCGAAGAAGAACTTCTACTCGATGTAGTCCGTCACCAATACGCCTGCAGGAGCGCGATCAATCCGATCACCGCGGCCCCGGCGACAGAGTGCCACCACACCTTGCGAAAAATCGGGCCCAGGGCGTGCGCGCGCTCGTACGGATCGTCGTAGCAGGCGGCGCAGGCGACCATGATCGATTGCGCGTCGATCATCTTTCCCATCACGCCGCCGGTGGAGTTCGTCGCGACGATCAGCACCTCATTGAGATGGAGTTGCTGCGCGGTGATGCGCTGCAGGCTGCCGAAGAGCGCGTTGGATGCCGTGTCGGATCCGGTGAGGAACACGCCAAGCCAGCCGAGGTAGGCAGCGAAGAACGGGTACATCACGCCGGCGGATGTGAAGGCCAGGCCCAGGACCGCGTCGGTGCCGGAGTAGCGCGTGAGGAATCCGAGCCCGAGGACCTGCGCGATCACCAGCACGGGGATCTTCATACGGCGCGCAGTTCGAACGAACGTTTCCTTCCACTGCGCGGCCGTCAGCCGTAGCGCAACTCCGGAGAGAAGCGCGGCCACGAACACGCCCGTCCCGGCCGTCGACAGCCAGTTCATCGTGAATCTCGCCGCCTCGGGTTTCGCGTCTGGTTTTGCGACCGGCGGCATCCGCTGCACGCGGTTGTGCAGCGACGGCATATCCCACACCGGAAGTGAGAACGCGTTGAGCGTCTTCTTGAATGTAGGCATCCCCCACAACGCGCAGCAGAGAATCAGAATCGCCCACGGTGTCCACGCGAACATCGTCTTCTTCAAATCTCCGTGCTCTCTGTGTCTCTGTGGTGAAAGCCTTTCCGCCTTCAGAAGGAACCGCGTCTTCGGATGCCACACGAATCGCAAAAAGAGCGCCGTGCAGATGACGGAAAACACCCCCGCGATGACATCTGTCATCAGATGCAACGACGCCATGCCGGAAGCGAGGAACTGCATCGAGGCGAATGTTAGGCCGCAGACGAGCGCGCAGGGCCAAACTTCGAACGCCTGTTTAAAGGTGCCCCCCTCCATCTTCACGAAGGTAACGACGAGCCAGAACGGCACGAGCATCGACACCCAGGGAAGCTGATGGCCGGCCATGGTGGAGAGAGCCAATTGATCGAGTCCGCTGACGGCGGCCAGCGTGACGATCGGTGTGCCGATGGCGCCCCACGCGACGGGTGCGGTGTTGGCGAGGAGGTTGAGGACTGCGGATTGGAAGGGCGAGTAGCCGAGGCCGACCATCACCGCGCCGGCGATGGCGACGGGAGTGCCGAAGCCGGAGGTCCCTTCGATGATCGCGCCGAATGAGAACGCGATCAGCAGCACCTGCAGCCGGCGGTCGAACGAAATGTGGACGATCGATTCCTTGACGATCTCGAACTGGCCGGTGATCACCGTCATCGTGTAGAGCAGCATCGCCGCGAGCACGATCCAGATGATGCCGAGAAAACCGGAGAGGACGCCGAGCGTGAAGGCGGAGATCGCGGAGTCGACCGGCATCCTGAAGACGAGACACGACACCAGCAGCGCCGCGACGACGCCGTAGAAAGCAGCGAATGGCGCGGAGATGCCGAGATGCTGCGCGCCTTTTTTGTCGCGATGCGGGTGGAGGGCGATGCAGTAGAGAAGGACGAGGATGGGAAATGCGGCGATGAGTGTGGAGAGAAACACGCTGCCCGTCGGGTTGTAGGTCTGGTGATACATGACGTCTCGTTACCTCGCAACGTGTTTACGTACGCGGTCCCTGATTTCGTTCGCAACATCGATGATCGAAGCGACAAGGCTCTCGTTGATGTCGACGACACCGGCGTATTCGGCGGCGTTGCGCTCATCTGACGGCATCGTCGCTTCCAGTCAACACGATGCGTTCTCGCGCGAGCACCTTCTCGAGAAATAGGTTTTT
>JALYZI010000129.1 GCA_030948915.1 Acidobacteriota bacterium | reverse complement strand
GAGGGGACGGGCGGGGCTCAGCACTCAGGACTCAGGACTCAGGACTCAGGACTCAGGACTCAGGACTTCGATTCAATGATCGCCAAACCCCTACAGAAAACCTTCGAGTTCGCGCTCAACGACGCGATCGAGCGGCGCCATGAGTATGTGACGATCGAGCACGTGCTGTACGCACTGCTCCACGATCGCGAAGTTGCCCAGGTCATCACCGAGTGCGGCGGCGACATTGACGTCCTCAAGAAGCAGCTCGACGATTTCATGGATCGCACGCTCGAGAAACTTCCCGATGATGCCGACGTGCAGCCGGTGCTGACGGCGATGCTGCAGCGCGTCGTGCAATATGCGCAGCTCCACGCGCAGAGCTCGGGCCGCAAGGAAGTCGATACCGGCCAGATGCTGGCCGCGCTCTATCAGGCCGAGCGGTCGCAGGCCGTTTATCTGCTGCGCAGCCAGGGCGTGAACAAGCTCGATGTCCTCAGCTATCTTTCGCACGGAATTGCGAAGAATCCGGCCGGCGTGCCGAGGCCGGCCTTCGCCGCGCCGGATGAAGAAGGATCGGGAGTCTCCGGCGATCCGCTCAAGCAGTTTGCGGTCAATCTGATCGAGCGTGCGAAGAAGGGGGAGATCGATCCGCTCATCGGCCGTTCGGCGGAGCTGGAGCGGACGATTCAGATTCTCTGCCGCCGCCGAAAAAACAATCCGTTGTTCGTCGGCGAGCCGGGTGTGGGCAAAACCGCGATTGCCGAAGGCCTCGCGCTGAAGATTCACAAGAACGAAGTGCCGGCCGTGCTCAAGGATGCCGAGGTCTATTCGCTCGACATGGGGGCGGTGCTGGCGGGGACGAAGTATCGCGGCGAATTCGAGCAGCGGCTGAAAGCGGTCATCGCGGCGCTGCTCGAGAAAAAAGAAGCGATTCTCTTCATCGACGAGATCCACACCATCGTCGGCGCCGGCGCGGTCAGCGGCGGGACGATGGATGCCTCGAACATTCTCAAGCCGGCAATCGCATCCGGAAAACTGCGCTGCATCGGTTCGACGACCTACGCGGAGTACAAAGCCTCATTCGAGCGCGACCGCGCACTGGCGCGCCGGTTTCAGAAGATCGAGATCGGCGAGCCGACCGTCGACGAGACGATCGAGATCCTTCGCGGCCTGAAAAGCTATTACGAAGAACATCACCACGTGACCTTCTCCGATGATGCGATCAAGCTCGCCGCGGAGCTTTCTGCGAAATACATTCACGATCGCCACCTTCCCGACAAGGCGATCGACGTGCTCGATGAAGCCGGCGCGCGCGTGCGCATGCTCGGATCTACAAACACCGTCATCACGGAACACGAGGTTGAGCAGGTCGTGGCCACGATGGCGAAGATTCCGCCGCGCACGATCGCGGTCAGCGAGAAAGCACGCCTGCAGAATCTCGAAAGCGATCTCCGGCGCGTGATCTTCGGACAGGATCACGCGGTCCAGCAGATCGTCAGCTCCATCAAACTCTCGCGCTCCGGACTGGGACATCCGGAGAAACCGATCGGATCCTTTCTTTTCTCCGGCCCCACCGGCGTTGGGAAGACAGAGCTCGCGAAACAGCTGGCGCTCTCGTTAGGCGTGGAGTTCATCCGCTTCGACATGAGCGAGTACATGGAGCCCCACACCGTCTCGCGGCTGATCGGCGCGCCGCCGGGATATGTCGGTTTCGATCAGGGCGGGCTGCTCACCGACGCCATCGTGCGCACGCCGTACGCCGTGCTGGTACTCGACGAAATCGAGAAGGCGCATCCGAATCTCTTCTCGATTCTGCTGCAGGTGATGGACAGCGCCACGCTGACCGACAACAACGGCAAGAAGGCCGATTTCCGAAACGTGATCCTGATCATGACGACCAACGCCGGCGGGCGCGAGATGAGCGACGCCGGCATGGGCTTCCAGCAGACCGGTACGACCGGCAGAGGGCGGGGTGTGATCGAGCGGACGTTCGCGCCGGAATTTCGCAACCGGCTCGACGCGTGGATCGCGTTCGATGCTTTGAGCTTCGAGACCACCGAGCGCGTCGTCGACAAATTCATCGAGGAGCTGCGCGCGCAGCTCGCGCCGAAGAAGGTCACGCTGGAACTCAGGGAGGGCGGGCGGGCGTGGCTCGCGAAGAATGGCTACGACCGCGCGTTCGGCGCACGTCCGATGGCGCGTCTCATTCAGCAGAAGATCAAAGAGCCGCTCGTCGATGCGGTTTTGTTCGGCACGCTGCAGAGCGGCGGCAGCGTCGCCGTCGATGAGGCGGGGGGCAGCCTCACGGTCGTGATGACGCCAGCATGACGCCGCGGGCATCCACCGCCGGCCTGACGCTTTTCGCCGCATCTTTCGTCGTTCTCTTTCAGGAGCTCGCGCTGATTCGCTGGGTGGGCGCCGAGGTGCGCGTCCTGGCGTATTTCCCGAACGTCGTGCTCATCAGCGCGTTCCTCGGCCTCGGCATCGGAGCGCTTCTCGCGCGTCGCGCGCGATCGCTGCTCGTGTTCTGGCCGCCGCTGCTGCTGATCGCGATCGGAGCTGCGTTCGCAATCAGCCGCGTGGCATTCACGCAGGAAGCGATCAGCGAGCACCTCTGGCTCCTCTACTACGACCTGCCGAAGACCGCGCCGGTCGTGCACGGAATCCGATTGCCGATTCTGCTGACGTTCGTGATCAGCGGCCTGACGTTCGTTCCCCTCGGCCAGCTCGTCGGACAGCAGCTCGATTTCTTTCGCAGCATCGGCGAGCCGCTGCGCGGGTACTGCTGGGATCTGTTCGGTTCGCTGGTCGGAGTCGCGGCTTTCGCGATCGGATCCTTCATGGAGCTCTCGGCGTGGATCTGGTTCGCCGTCATTTTCGCGATCGCATTTGTTTTTCTGAGGCGGCCGATTCAGATCGGGGTTGCGATCGCGTGTTTCTTCGCGCTTTTCTGCGTCGTGTATGTCGCCGACACCGCCGACGCGTGGAGTCCGTACTACGCGCTGCGCAAGATCGACCTTCCGAACGGACAGGGCTTTCTCATTCTGGCTAACGGAGCGCAGCATCAATATGCGGCTCCCTCGCGAAAAGACGAACCGCTTCGAACCGAAGATGCGATCACTCTTCGCACCGGATATCAATTCCCTTACCAGGCGTTAAGCCGGCCGCCCGGCAACGTTCTCGTTCTCGGCGCGGGGAGCGGCAATGACGTGGCTGTCGCGCTCGACAACGGAGCTCGCCACGTCGACGCCGTCGAGATCGACCCGGTCATCCTCGAACTCGGCCGCCGGTTTCATCCCGACCAGCCGTATCGATCGGATCGCGTTCGCACCATTAATGATGATGCGCGGTCGTTCCTGAATCATGGCAGCGACCAATACGATCTAGTGGTCTTCGGCGCGCTCGATTCGATGACGCGGCTCTCCGCGCTTTCGAATGTGCGCCTCGACAACTTCGTCTACACGCGCGAGTGCATCGCGGCCGCGCGACGCCACCTCGCCCCCGATGGCGGACTGGTTCTCTACTTCGCGGTGCCGGCGGGCTACATCGACGAACATCTCCGGGCTTTGCTGACGAGCGTTTTCGGCTCGCCGCCGAAAGTGATGACGTTCGGCCGCTATCACAGGCTCTATCTCGCAGGATCGGCATTCGCAGGACTGAACGCACCAGCGCCGCCGCCCGCGTCATTCACCGTTCCGACGGACGATTGGCCGTATCTGTATCTGCGCGGCCGATCGATGACGCCGTTCTATCTCGAGCTGATCGTGACCTTCGCCGCGATCGCCGCCATCGCGGTGTTTCTGACAATCCGTGGCGGCGGGCAGCGCATTCGATTCGATCGGCCGATGTTTTTCTTCGGCCTGGCGTTCCTGCTGCTCGAAACGAAATCCGTTACCGAGATGAATCTCGTCTGGGGAAGCACGTGGCTGACGAGCGCAGTCGTCTTCGGATCGATCCTGCTCATGATTCTTGCCGGAACGCTGTGGATGCGATGGAGACCGGTGGCGTGGCGATATGCGGTCGGCGGACTGATCGCGGGACTCATCATCAATTTTCTGACGCCCGTGCAGTCGATCCTCAGCGCGCATGTCGCCGCGCGCTTGCTGTTGTCGATCGTCTTCGTCGGCACACCGATTTTTTTCGCGTCGATCTGTTTCGCGCTCGTCTTTCGCGACGAGCCGGCGACTGATGTCGCATTCGGCTGGAACGTTCTCGGCGCGGTGGTCGGCGGCTTGATCGAATTCAGCTCGATGGCCATCGGCCTCAAGGCGCTCACGCTGGTCGCGCTGGCGTCATACCTGGTTGCGGTTTCCAAAAGACAGAGAGCCGTCGTCGCGTGACCCTTTTTCCCGATCCACGCCAGGCGCGCGGCGACATCATCGCCATCGGCGAGGATCTCAGCGTTGAAACGCTGCGCGAGGCATATGGACGCGGCATCTTTCCCTGGCCGCACGACAACCTGCCGATGCCATGGTTTTCGCCGCGGCGTCGCGCGGTGATCTTATTCGATGAGTTGCACATCGGCCGCACGCTCCGTCGTTCGATGCGGCGCGCGGCGTTCACATTCACGATCGACAAAGCGTTCGACGCGGTGATCCGCGCATGCGCGTCGACGCCGCGCGCCGAGGGGGAAGGAACGTGGATCGGACCGGAGATCATGCGCGCGTACTCGCGCTTGCATCTCGAAGGCGATGCGCACAGCGCCGAAGCGTGGGAAGGCGACGATCTCGCCGGCGGACTATATGGCATCGATGCCGGCGGTCTCTTCACCGGCGAGAGTATGTTTCATCACCGGCCCGATGCGTCGAGGCTGGCGCTGCTGCATCTGATCGAACATGTGCGCGAGCGCGGCGCGACGTGGCTCGATTGCCAGATCATGACGCCGCACATGCGCGCGCTCGGCGCCCGCGAGATTCCGCGCACGCAGTTTCTCGATCTGCTGGCCGAGACGCAGGCGCGCGGGTTACGGCTTTTTTGACCTTGGCGTATATTCGCGCCGATGCTCGGCAAAGGAGAAACCATGAACGCAGTCTCCCGTCGTGACTTCGGACGTCTCCTCGGCGCCGGAACCATCGCCGCCACCCTCCCTCCCCTTTTCGCGCAAACCACGCGCAGGACCAGCGTGCGTCTGAGTGCGAACGAGAATCCGTACGGGCCATCTTCAGGCGCGATGAACGCCATGCGCGACGCGATGCGGCTCGCGAATCGCTATCCCGACGAGGAAAACGATGCGCTGATCGAGACAGTCGCGAAGCTCAATGGCGTCTCCGCCGATCACGTCACGCTCGGCGACGGATCGGGCGAGATTCTGAAGATGACCGCCGAGGCTTTCCTGGGTCCGACGCGCAAAGTGGTGATGGCCGATCCGACATTCGAAGCGCTCGGAAACTACGCACGCGCCGCACAGGCCGAGGTCGTGAAAGTGCCGCTGACGTCTGCGTACGCGCACGATCTCGACAAGATGGCTGCCGTTCCCGGCGCCGGAGTGATCTACATCTGCAATCCCAACAATCCGACCGCCACCATCACGAGCAAAAACAAGGTCCGCGCATTTCTGCAATCCGTTCCGGCGAGCACGATGGTGCTCGTCGACGAGGCGTATTTCCACTACGCCGACACTCCCGATTACGAGAGCGTGATTCCGCTGGTGCAGATGCGGCCAAATCTGATCGTCGCGCGCACATTCTCGAAGATTTACGGAATGGCCGGACTCCGTTGCGGATATGGAATCGCGCAACCCGGCGTCATCGAGAAGATGAATCAGCAGAAGCCGTGGGATTCCCTCAACGTCATCGCGCTCGCGGGCGCGCGCGCGAGCCTGCCGGATACCGCGCATGTTACAGAAGGACGCAAACGCAACAGCGACACGCGGAATCGAGTCGTCTCAGCGCTGACGCAGCTCGGCTACGACGTTGTGCCATCGCAGGCGAATTTCTTCATGGTCAACATCCGGCGTCCGGTCAGGCCGGTGATCGACGCGATCCGCGAGCAGGGCGTCCACGTGGGCCGGCTGTTTCCGGCGCTGCCGCAGCATCTCCGCGTCACGATCGGCACGCCGGACGAGATGCAGTCGTTCCTCTCCGCGTTTCGAGCGGTCACTACAAAATGATCGTGTAGCCGAGCGTCGTTAGGTCCGGCATTCGGTCGAGATAGACGCGGCCGTCGGTGTGATCGATCTCGTGTTGGAAGATGCGCGCGGTGAAACCGTCGACCTCGATGTCGACCGCCGCGCCTTCGTGATCCAGCGCGCGAAGTCGCAGCGTCGAGTAGCGGGGAACTTCGCCGCCGAGGAAAGGGACGCTGAGGCAACCTTCCCAGTCGGTGATGGTCTCGCGTCCGACAGGCTCGTAGGTGGCGTTGAAGAACACGCCCGCCCCTAACTTCGGAATTCCGCGGCGCTTCGCGACTTTTTCCTCGACCTCGAACACGAAGATGCGGATCGGCAGATGCACCTGCGGCCCTGCGAGGCCGACACCCTCGTAGGCATGCATCGTCTCGATCATGTCCTCGATGAGCGGACGAAACTTGCCGGCCTTGATGTCCTTCGGGTTGACATCCGCCGCCTTCTCGCGCAAAACGGGGTGCCCGAGCCTGGAAACTTTCAGTATCGCCATGAAACTCGTTCTCTTCGATATCGACGGGACTCTGATCACCGACGGCGGCGCTTCGCGCGATGCATTCGCGGCCGCGCTGCTCGACGTCTTTGAGTATAACGGCGATTTACGGCGCTACGATTTTTCGGGACGCACCGATCCGCAGATCGCGCACATGGTCCTTCGCGATGCCGGATGGGGTGAGCGCGACATCAATGCGCGCATGCCAGGGCTGTGGGAAAAATATCTGCACGAATTGGAGCAGCACGAGCGCTCCCGTGTGCGCGAGCTTCCCGGCATTCGCGTTCTCCTCGACGCTCTTCGCCCTCACGTCACGCTCGCTCTACTCACCGGCAACATCGAGCGCGGCGCGCGCCTCAAGCTGAGCGGACCCGCGCTCAACGATTACTTCCCGTTCGGCGCATTCGGTAGCGACTCGCACCGCCGGGAAGATCTTCTGCCGATCGCCGTGCAGCGTTCCGGAGAGCGATTCAGCGGACGCGATGTTGTCATCATCGGCGACTCCATCTACGACGTCCGCTGCGGCACGCCGCACTCCGCGACGACGATCGCGATCGCCTCGGGAAAAACGCCGGCGGAGAAGCTTCGCGCTGAGAATCCGCATCACTTCTTCGCGAGCGCTGAGGACCGTGACGGTTTGCTGGATGCGATTCTCAGGGCACCACAGTGACGGTGAGCGATTTTGTCACCCCGCCCGCGGTCGCGCTGAGTTGCACAGTCTTTTCAGCAGGACGCAGGCCGGGCGCGCGCGGTCGGGTACACTTCGCGCCGATGCCCGCGCGCCCGACCGACATCCGCCTCATCGTCTCCGACGTCGACGGCGTCTGGA
The DNA here is from genome assembly GCA_030948915.1 of Acidobacteriota bacterium. GTDB lineage: Bacteria > Acidobacteriota > Thermoanaerobaculia > Gp7-AA8 > Gp7-AA8 > Gp7-AA10. The sequence goes on along the minus strand of JALYZI010000129.1, from coordinate 19 downwards.
CCGACGGAAAGATCATCTA
>JALYZI010000112.1 GCA_030948915.1 Acidobacteriota bacterium | reverse complement strand
GCTGGGGGTTGGGCGTGGGGCGGGAGGGCGGCGGGGGCGGGGCGGCGGCACCGGCCTGTGCGTGCGGTCGTGCGCCCCGGCGTCGTCGCCGGCGACCTCGCCCTGGACGGTCCTGCTGTTGTTGTTGTTTCTGCTGCTGCTGTTGTTGCTGCTGCTGTTGTGGCGGGCGACGTTCCTGTCCGCGAGTTTCGGGGCGCGGAGGTTTCCGCTCCCGCGACGTCTTCTGCTCGAACTCCTGCACCTTCTTCTGCATGAATCTGCGCGCAGTCGATTCCTGCCGGTTGCGGATCTCGTCGTGCCCGCAGTAAGGGCAGCGCCGCCAACCTTCGGGATATGTCTTTTTGCAGGCAGAGCAGAGGACGCTCTTCGGGAGAGGCATGCGTCGGTCGGCGCGCATTGTACACTTCACGCCGTGGATGCCAACCGCCGCAAGACGCTGCAAACATTGATCGCGTTGGCGGAAGCGAGCAACCCTGCCGACTGCTGGGACGATGCGCGCGCCGAGGCGTTGTTGCGGTCGCAATCGAATGCGCAGGAGTTGCGCGAGCTCGGCATGAGCGAAGTCATGATCGAGCGCGTCTTCGGCGCAGGGGCCGGACATTTCAGCGTCCGGGTCGAGGCGCGATTTGAAGCGGCGCACTTTCTCCGCGAGTACCGCGGCATTTCCGAGCCGCTGCACGGCCATTCGTACAAAGTCGAAGCCGACCTGGCGGGCCTCACTGGCGGCGTGGATGCCGACGCCATTGCGGTCGACTTCGTGAGCGCGAAAAAGAAGCTCGACGCGCTGGCGAAAAAGCTCGACTACGGATGCATCAACGACGTGCCGCCCTTTGACTCGATCAATCCTTCCGCGGAAAACGTCGCGCAGTGGTTCTATCGCGAGCTCGCAGAAGCGGTCGCGGGTGAGAATGCGATGGTCCGAGCGATCACCATCTGGGAAGGTCCGGTCAACTCGGTGACCTTCCGTCCCGGTCCATGAACAAACTTCCCAACCACACCGCGCTGAAAGAATGGGCCTCCGCGATTGCGGCCATGGGTCGGGGAGAGCAGGTGATCCTGATTCGCAAAGGTGGAATCGCCGATCCGAAGTTCGGCCTCGAGGCAACGCGCTTTTATCTGTTTCCCACCAACTTTCATGAAGGCGGAGCGGCGGCGGCGACCGTCCCGATCACGCACTGGTGTGAAGTGGTGAAGACCTGGGAAGTCCGCGACCGCGACGCGCTGCTCCGTCTCGAATCGCATGTCGTTTTCGATCGCAATACGCTCGAAACGCGCTTTCGCTTCCGTCCCGATCAGGCGATCCATGTGATCGCGGTCCGGACGTTCGCGCTGCCGCGGGCCGCGACGGTCCCGATGAACGCACGCTACGAAGGATGCCGCTCGTGGGTGAGCCTCGATGAAGAAATCGGGATCGATGATTCGCACCCCGTCCTCAACGAAGCGCAATTGCGCACGAAAATCGATGCGGTTTCCGCTGCCCTGTCGGGATGATCCTCATCATTCTCATGATCGCGACCGGCGGCGCGATCGCTCTCGTGGTCATGCTCGCCATCGCGGCGATCGAGCGCAGTGGCGGACCGATTCCGGTTGCCACGTCCGCTCCGGACCGCAACCGCATCGCGGCCTCGATCCTCTTCCAGCTCCTGCTCGCAGGCGGATGGCGGGACAACGACGCGCTGCACGACCTGCGCGGAGTCGGAATCATTTCGCCGGTCACTGCCGGAATCGACATCGCGAGCTGGACCGAGCATTACGCGCGGCTCGCGAACAACGATCAGCGGCATTGGCTATTGGAGACAGCGGTCAAACTGGTCGCAGCGCGGGGGCGTCCCGTTCCGCTCCGCCAATACGCCGAGCTTCTCGACATCAGCTTCTCCCTCGGCTTCCAGACCGACGCGCTCGCCAAACTCCGCGAGCGGTACGACTTCGACTACGTGGATCACGCCAAGGACGCGCGGCCGCGGGAAGCCGATCGCGCCGGCGGCGCGATGCCGCTGTTTGTGCGCGGCTCGGCCGACACCGCGACGCTGCTGAAGACACTCGGCATCGAAGGGAACGCGACGCGCCACATCATCATCACCGCCTATCGACGTCTGGCGGCGCAGCATCATCCCGACAAGGTTTACACCGCAGGACCGGAGGCGCAGTCCGACGCCGCGGCCCGGTTCATTGAAATCACCCGCGCCTACGAGTCGCTGATGGCGATCTACCGGGATTGATTCTCCCCGCCTGGGGTGGTAATATCCGCGCTGGGAATTCGGGCTGTTAACACGGTGTTCACAATCGGTTTGCCAGCAATTCCCCTCCGTAGACCGTAGATAAACCAGTAGAAACAATCATTTGAGGACGTCGTGTCCGGAGCGGATGACACGGGCACGCCACGAGTTTCGGCTCGCAAGAGGATTCAACGCTTTGACCGTGCGGACCGTAACTATAACAACAGCAGAGAGTTCGACAGAGCCGCGTCAAGAAATTCAGAAGGCCTGGTAACTAATTTATTTGCCGCCGCATCTAACTGGGAAGCGGCACGAATCAAGCATTTTTCCAACCGTCCGGGAGAAGCAATGAAGAGCGCGGAAGCTTACGAGCATGAGCAGGGATGGGACTTCGAAAAGGCAGCCATGCCTTATGTCGATTCCCTCTACAACACTGCCTACCGAATGACGCGGAACTCCGAAGATGCGGAGGACCTCGTCCAGGAAACCTATCTCAAGGCCTACAAGTACTACGACAAGTTCGAGGAAGGCACGAACTTCAAGGCGTGGCTCTTCAAGATCATGAAGAACACGTTCATCAACAACTACCGGAAGAAGAAGCTCACGCCGCACAAGATCGATTTCTCGGAGATCGAAGAGTCGTACGAGCGCGTGATCCAGAAGAACGCGCCGGATCTGATCAAGGACCCGGAGAGCGAGATCTTCCAGGACATGATGGATGAGGACGTGAAGCGCGCCCTCGACTCGCTGCCCCACGACTACAAGATGGTCGTGCTGCTGGCGGACATCGAAGGCTTCTCGTACAAAGAGATCGCCGAGATTCTCGATTGCCCCGTCGGCACGGTGATGTCGCGTCTTTATCGCGGACGCAAGATGCTCGAGCGCACGCTGCTCGAGTACGCGCGGAAATACGGTTACATCCGCGGACAGGCGGAGCCTGCCAAGATGCGCTCGCGCAAAGACGAGGACAAAGGCCGCAAGAAGAAAGAGCAGCCTGAAGAGGAAGCCGAGGTCCAGGAGCCGGAGGAGAACGAGGAGGAAGTGCTCTTCTCCGACGACGAAGACCTGGAGCTCGAGATCCCCGAAGACGAAGAAGAACCGCCCAGCGAGGAATTCACCATCGAGTAACCAAGTTGCAAACGCGTGCAGCAGACATCACCGCCTCAGGAAGGTCTCCGGATGATCTGTGACGAAGTCAAACGCTTTGCATACTTTTTTCTCGACGGTACCCTCGGCAAGAACCGACAAAAAGCCATCAGCAAGCACCTCGGACTTTGTCCGGATTGCAAAGCGCGGACGACGATTCATCGCCGCATCCGCCTTTTCCTGAAAAAGCGCCTCGCACGCATCACTGCTCCCAGCCGGTTGCGGCAACGGCTTTCGCGAACACTCCGTGCGGTCACGGAGTAAACGTACAATCCGCTCGTTGCCCGAGCCCCACAAGCTGATCCTCGTCTCTTCGAATCCCAACAAGGCGATCGAAGCCGAGCGCATCCTCGGCATGGCGCTGGTGCGCGCCTCGCTCGTCCTGCCCGAAATTCAGGCGGCCGACGTCAAGGACATCACGCGGTACAAGCTCGAGGCCGCGCGTACCAAGGGTTACGGCCGGCTGATCGTTGAGGATGTTTCCCTCGGATTCGATGAGCTCGGTAATTTTCCCGGGCCTTACGTCCGGTGGCTTCTGGAAGCGGCGGGCGGCAGAGGCCTGGCAGCCATCGCCTACGCCCTCAACAATCGTGCGGCCAAAGCGGAGTGTTGCGTCGCGTATTGGGACGGAGCAGAAGGACACGTCTTCTGCGGCCAGTGCACAGGCGAGATTCTGGTGAAGCCGCGCGGCGAAGAAAGATTCGGATGGGATCCGTGGTTTCAGCCGCGCGGATCCAACAAGACGTTCGCTGAGATGACGCCTGAAGAAAAAGATCAGCTTTCGCATCGCGGCCATGCGTACCGCCAGCTGGCCGACCATTTGAAAAAAGAGAGTGCCCGCTCCGCGGGACGGCCCTGAGTCCCAGCGAGGACGCTTCCAAAACCCCCTGCCGAAACCATCCGTACAAACTACTGGGAACCATTGGCTTGCGCGCTGCCACGATTGGCAGGGCCCTTGAAATTGAGTACGTCACGCTGGTAAGGCCAGCGCGCAGTCAGAAAGGACGCCCTATGTGGATTTATGACGGTGAACAATGGATCGAAGAGGGCGCGAACGAGAACGCAATCAAACGTGATCGGAAAACGCCCCAGTCCGAAGAGATGTACGTGCCGGAACTGCAGGTAGTCGAAGTCGAAATCGTCCCGGTGCCGAAGCCGAACTACATTCCTTTCCCGCTGCCGTAAAATCTCAATTCGAAGTCGACATTAAGTCAGCCGCGCGGAAACGCGCGGCTTTTTTTTCATTTCACGCCGATTTCGCGCAACCACTGTTCGACCGCCGCGATGGCGCGATCGTTCCGGAAGTTGTACCAGGCGCGCTCGAGTTTCCGATCGCGCGCCAGCTCGTTGCGAAAATCGCCGGATTTGAGCCTCGCGCGAGCGCCGCTGTCGTCGAGCGCAGCGAGAAAGACTTCCCGGTCGGCGCTCTCCGATTGCGACGGAATGCGCCGGTAGCGTTCGCCGCTGAGCGCGTCGCGGCTATCGATCACATCGCCGGTCTCGATGTCGAAGTAGTGCGCCATCTGACCCGAGCCATCGAGATACGCGACTGTCAACCCATCCATATCGAACTGCTTCTGTGGGGAGGCGGGTTTCGGCCCGACAACGCCGGCGACACCCGGCGTCCATCCTGCGTTCCTCGCGAGGAACTCGCGATCGCGCTCCTCGCGGCGGCGATTCCAACCGCGAAGCACGAGCCGTATTTTCTGCATCAAGGTCGGCATGGGAGCGTGATGATATCGTTCCTCCATGAGTCAGGACCGGCTCGACGCCAGTCTCGACATCGACCGGCGTTCGACTCTCGAAATCATCCGCATCATCCAGCAGCAGGATGCCCTCGTCGCGCCGGCAGTGGCCGGGCAAGCCGAGCGCATCGCGCACGCTATCGACGAGATCGCCAACCGTTTGTCCCACGGCGGGCATCTGTTCTACGTCGGAGCCGGAACGAGCGGTCGCATTGCAATGCTCGATGCGGCTGAGTTGCCCCCGACATTCGGAATCGATCCCTCGCTCGTTCGCGTGCTCATGGCAGGAGGCGAACGCGCGTTCTTCTCCGCCGTGGAGGGCGCGGAAGACGACGAAGAGGACGCCATCGCCACTGTTGAACGCGAGGTCGTTGCCGATGACGCTGTCGTCGGCATCGCCGCCTCTGGAACGACGCCCTATACCGTTGCGGCGATCCGTAAGGCGAACATGCTCGGAGCGCTCACCGTCGGAATCACTTCGGTCGCAAACTCTCCGCTCGTGCAGGAGTCGGACATCGCGATCGTTTCCGACGCGGGCCCGGAAGTCATCATGGGCTCCAGTCGACTGAAGAGCGGAACCGCGCAGAAGCTGGTTCTGAACACCATCTCAACCGCCGTGATGATCCGGCTCGGGCATGTCTACTCGAATCTGATGATCGACATGCCAGCGACGAACGAGAAGCTTCGCAGTCGCGCGGTGCGGATGGTGGAACTGGCGGCGAACGTCGCGCGGCCGATCGCGGTGCAGGCACTGCGCGATGCGAACGGCAGCGTGAAAATCGCGACGGTCATGGCGAGAAAGCGCATTGCAGCCGACGAGGCCCGCAAGCTTCTCGAGGGCCGCAATCTTCGCGAGGTGCTCGAGGCGTGAATCGCGTCGGGCGCCTGCTGCACATCGCGGTCAAAGAGTCACGGCTGGTCGTCGGCCTGATGTCGGGAACCTCGGTCGACGGCATCGATGCCGCGCTCGTGCAGATCGCCGGCCACGGCGAAAAGTCGCGCGTCGAGCTTCTGGCGTTCGGCAGCTATCCGTTTCCGAGCGAATTGCGCGCGAAGATTTTTCGGCTCTTCAATCCAGCGGAAGCGCGCGTCGACGCCATCTGCCAGCTCGACTTTCTCCTCGGCGAAGTCTTCGCGGCGGCGGTGTCGCGTCTTCTCGCGGACAACGGCTACGCGGCGGCGGATGTCGATCTCGTCGCAAGCGCCGGACAAACGATCTGGCACGATCCGCAACCGGTCATCGAGCAAACCGACGTCGACTGGATCGGTCATCCGATTTGCACGCGGTCGACGTTCGCGATCGGCCAGTCAGCGGTGATTGCAGAAAGGACGGGGATCACGACCGTCGGAGACCTCCGCGTTCGCGACGTCGCGGCCGGGGGTCACGGCGCGCCGCTCATCGCTTACGCCGATTGGGTTTTGCTGCGCGATGAAAAACTCGGGCGATGCGTCCAGAACATCGGTGGCATCGGCAACGTCACGTACCTTCCGCCCGGCGCACGCACGGAGGATGTCATCGCATTCGACACCGGGCCGGGAAACATGGTGATCGACGCACTGGCGGATGTCGCGACGGGCGGCAAATTGAAGTACGACAAAGACGGCGCTCTGGCCGCGAAAGGCCGCGTCGATCCGGACCTGCTCGAAGAGTGGATGGACGATCCATATTTTCGAAAGGCACCTCCCAAGACGACGGGGCGTGAGTTGTTCGGAATTCAGTTCGCCCGCCGCGTGATGACGGAATCGCACGGCATCCCGATCGAGAATCTGATCGCGACCGCGACGGCATTGACGGCCGAGAGCATCGCGCGCGCCTATCGCGACTTCGTTTCGCCGCGCGGGCCGATCGATCAAGTCATCATCGGGGGCGGCGGATCGCTGAACCCGACGCTGATGAAGATGCTGGCCGAGCGCCTGCCGTCATCGCGCGTGCTGTCGCACGAGGATCTGTCGATCCACGGCAAGGCGAAGGAGGCGATTGCGCTCGCGATCATCGCCAACGATGCGATCGCAGGACTCAACACCAACATCCCCGGAGCAACCGGCGGGCGTCCGACCGTCCTCGGTAAGATCAGCGTATGACCACGCAGCGTCTGTGGGGCCGCGCGTTCGTCGGCGGATCGATTCGCGAGCGAACGCTGATCACCATCGAAGACGGTCAGATCGGCGAGATTATCGAATTCGCGCAGGCGCCTGCCGACGCCACTCGCATTTCGGATTTGATCGTCCCGGGATTCATCGACGTTCACGTGCATGGCGGCGACGGCGCGGACTTCATGGATGGTGCGGACGAGGCCGTCGGTCGCGTCTCGTCGTTTCATGCGCGCAATGGAACAACGGCGATGGCGGCGACTACGCTGTCGGGATCGCGCGACGATCTTCGCGGCGCGGTGGCCAGCATCGCGCGAGTGTCGAAATCCGCGCGTCAAACATCGGAAATCTGCGCGATTCACCTCGAAGGACCGTACATCAGTCCGAAACGCGCGGGGGCTCAGAATGTCGAATCGATGCGGCCCGCCGACATCCAGGAAATCGGCGCGCTCGTGAACGAAGCATCGCACCTGCGATGGATGATCACCGTTGCGCCGGAGATCGAAGGCGTCCGCGCGCTGATCGAACACTTCCGCAAGCAGATCGTCTTTTCCATCGGCCACACATCCGCCGACTACAGCGATGCCGTGGCCGCGCTCGATTGGGGTGCATCGCATTTCACGCATCTCTTCAATGCGATGACAGGGATGCACCATCGCGAACCGGGTGTCGTGGGTGCGGCGCTCGTGTCGATCGCAGCGACCGCTGAGCTGATCGCTGACGGCATCCACGTGCATCCGGCGGTCTTGCGCATCGCAACACTCGCGATGCCCAATCGCATCGCGCTCGTCACCGACGCCGTTCGCGCTGCCGGGATGCCGGAAGGAAAATACAAACTGTACGAACACGAATTCACCGTCGCGTCGAGCGGCGCCGCGAGGCTCGGCGATGGAACGCTCGCCGGCAGCACGCTGACGATGCAGCGCGCGGTGCAGAACATGGTCGAGCTGGCAGGATTGCCGATCGAAATGATCCTTCCTCTGGCCACCGAAGTGCCCGCGCGCATCCTCGGCATCGGCCATCGCAAGGGTCGCATCGCGGCCGGCTACGACGCCGATCTGGTCGTGCTGACACCCAAATTCGAAGTGTCGCGCGTGTTCGTCCGGGGACGGGAACTATCGTGAACGCGTGTCATCCCGAGCG
>JALYZI010000110.1 GCA_030948915.1 Acidobacteriota bacterium | reverse complement strand
TTCGGGAAGATGGATCCGACGCACGAACGCGCGATGCGACCGGAAGAATGCGCGCTCAAGATCGTCGACGCTGTTGCTCGTCGCAAGCAGGAGGTGGTCATCGGCGGAAAAGAAACATGGGCCGTCCCGCTGAAGCGTTTCTTTCCGCGCGTTGTCTCGAGAATGGTCAGGATGAAGTGACGAGCGAGATCGTTGATACGAAGCCGGTGCGTGCGAGCGAGCAGCTCGACTGGTCGCGGCTCGAAGACTACCTGCGCGGTGCGCTCCCCGAGTGCGGCCGCGCACCGATGCAAGTCGAACAATTTCCGGGCGGCCACTCCAACCTGACCTACCTGCTGCGATTCGGCGATCGCGAGCTCGTGCTGCGACGGCCGCCGTTTGGTCCCGTGCCGCCGCGTGCGCACGACATGGCGCGCGAATGCCGCCTGCTGCAGGCCGTAAATCCTGTATTCCCGCTCGCGCCGCGCCCGTATCTTCTTTGTGAGGATCTCTCGGTTGCCGGATTCGTCTTCTACGTCATGGAGCGGCGGCGGGGAATCGTGATCCGCGAGCAGGAGCCACCGGAGTTGCGGGTCCATCGCCGCGCAATCAGCGAGGCGATGATCGACACGCTCGCCGATTTGCACGCCATCGATGTTGCGAAACACGGCCTCGACGCGCTCGGCAAGCCGGCGGGCTTCGTCGCAAGACAGATTCGCGGATGGACTGAGCGATGGCAAGGATCGAAGACCACCGAATTGCCGCCGATGGAAGAAGTCGCGAAGTGGCTCGACGCGCGCATCCCTGCCGATCCGCCAAAGCCTGCGCTGGTCCACGGCGACTACAAGCTCGACAACGTCATGCTGGATGCTTCGGCGCCGCACCATCTCGTCGCAGTGTTCGACTGGGAGATGAGCGCCATCGGCGATCCGCTCGTCGACCTCGGCATCGTGCTTTGCTACTGGCTCTACACCGAGGGAGTTACGGATCGGCCGGGGTGGTTCAGTCGCGAGGAAATTCTGCAGCGCTATGCCGCCCGTGCAAAGCGGTCGGTCGACAACATCGGGCTTTACGAAGTGTTCGCAGTATTCAAGCTCGCCGTCGTTCTCCAACAGATTTATGCGCGCTATGTCCGCGGTCAAACGGATGACCCACGCTTCGCCGCACTCGGCGATCGCGTAAAGCGGCTTGCCGTCAAGGCAGCGTCGCTGGCAGAGGAGCTCGGATGAAAAATACGCAGGTGATTTTTCGGAGTCGTCCGGAGGGTTGTCCGACCGAAGACAACTTCGAGATCGTGCAAAGCGAAGTGCCGCAGGCCGGCGATGGGCAAGTGCTGCGCCGCACGATCTATCTGTCGGTCGATCCGTACATGCGCGGGCGCATGAGCACGGCCAGGTCGTATGCCGAGCCCGCGAAACTCGGTGAGCCGATGGTCGGATCGACGATCAGCGAAGTCGTCGAATCCAAAAACCCGCGCTATCAAGCCGGCGACTTTGTGCTCGGATTGGATGGCTGGCAGGACTACGGCGTCTCTGATGGCAAAGGTCTGCGCAAACTCGATCCGGCAGTGGCGCCGATCACGACTTCCGTCGGAGTTCTCGGGATGCCGGGCCTGACCGCGTACGTCGGTCTGCTCGATATCGGCCGTCCGAAAGAAGGGGAGACCGTCGTGGTCTCCGCGGCGGCCGGCGCGGTCGGATCGCTCGCCGGACAGATTGCAAAGATCAAGGGCTGTCGCGTGGTCGGGACCGCCGGGTCGGATGAGAAATGCGCCTACGTCGTGAAAGATCTCGGATTCGATGTCTGCATCAATTACAAAACGGCAGATCTGAAGGAAGCGTTGAAGGCTGCCTGTCCGAAAGGTATCGACGTCTATTTCGATAATGTCGGCGGCGATGTCCTGGAAGCGGTCCTGAAGCGCATCAACGTGCATGCGCGCATTCCGCTGATCGGCCTCATCGCGCAATACAACGATCCCAAGCCGCGGCCCGGTCCGAATCTCCTCTCGATTCTGGCCAATCGCGCGCTGATGCAGGGAATGATCGTTTTCGATCACACCGATCGCACGAACGATTTTCTGCGAGACATGTCGCAGTGGCTGCGCGAGGGGAAAGTCCATTATCGCGAGGACATCGTGGAGGGACTCGAGAATGCGCCGCGCGCGTTCATCGGACTTCTGAACGGCGAGAACATCGGCAAGCGAATCGTGCAGGTCGCTCCCGATCCCACTCGCAAGGAAAAGCCATGAGCGAAGTCCTGCTCGAGAAGCCGGCGGACGGCGTCGCGGTCGTGCGCCTCAATCGGCCGGACGTACGCAATGCGCTCAACCTCAACGTGCGCGAGCTTCTCGGCAGACACTTTGCGGACCTCGGCAACGATGAGGCCACGCGCTGCATCATTCTCACCGGCGGTGACAAAGTCTTCGCCGCCGGCGCCGACATCCGCGACATGGTCGATCGAACGCCGATCGAGGTCATGGGGCGGCGCGATCTCTGGAAGCCGATCGCGGCGTGTCCGAAGCCTGTGATCGCGGCCGTCAACGGATATGCGTTAGGCGGGGGCTGTGAGCTCGCCATGCACGCCGACATCATCATCGCCGGTGAAGGAGCGAGCTTCGGACAGCCGGAAGTGCGCGTCGGCATCATGCCGGGTGCCGGCGGCACGCAGCGCCTGACGCGCGCAGTCGGGAAATTTCGCGCGATGCGGATGCTGCTAACCGGAGAGCCGGTCGCGGCGCGCGATGCTCTCGCCATGGGGTTGGTCAGCGATGTCGTCGCCGACGGGGAAGTCTTCGAGACTGCGCTGCGCATCGCGAAGACCATCGCATCGATGCCGCCGCTGGCGGTGATTCAGATCAAGGAAGTAGTCCTGGCTGGACAGGACGCATCGCTGGAGGCGGCCATGATGCTGGAGCGCAAAGCGTTTCAGCTTCTCTTCGCGACCGGCGATCAGAAAGAAGGGATGCGCGCGTTTCTCGAAAAGAGGAAGCCGGAGTTTCGCGGACGATGAGCGATCGATCGCGCGCGACGTACGCCTTGTCGGTGCTCTTTGCGATCAACGCGATGAACTTCTTCGATCGGCAGATTGGCGGAGCGCTCGGTGAGCCGCTCCGGAAAGAGTGGAACCTGAGCGACAGCGCGCTGGGCGCGCTCGGCACGGCGTTCACGCTGTTGTACGCCTTCGTCGGAATTCCCCTCGGCCGATTGAGCGATAGGACTTCGCGCAAGAAACTTCTGAGTATCGCGATTTTCGTCTGGAGTCTTCTGACCAGCCTCTCCGCGATGGCGCACAGCTACCTCCAGATGTTCGCGGCGCGGCTCGGCGTCGGCGCGGGCGAAGCTGCCTGTGCGCCCGCGGGCACGTCGCTGATCGGCGACCTTTACCCCCCCGCCCGCCGCGCCCGGGCGATGTCGGTCTTCATGCTCGGCTTGCCGATCGGCGTCGCGCTGTCGTATCTCGTGAGCACCTTCGTTGCGCATACCTGGGGGTGGCGTGCGGCGTTCTTCGTCGCCGGAATTCCGGGACTCCTTTGCGCGATTGCCGCACTGTTCATCGTTGAGCCGCCGCGCGGAATGGCGGAGACGCGAGCGGTCGTGCCGCGCCACGGATCGCCGTGGCGCGTATTGCTCACGATCCCGACGATGTGGTGGCTGATCCTCTCCGGCGCGCTGCACAACTTCAACATGTACGCGCTCGGATCGTTTCTCGCTCCGATGCTGATGCGCTATCACGGCGCGACTCTTCGGCAGGCCGGTCTGATCGCCATGGCGAGCTATGGCCTGTCCGGAATTCCCGGTCTGCTGATCGGCGGCGCACTCGCGGACCGCCTTTCGCTGCGGAGAAAAAACGGACGGCTGCTCGTCGGCGCGGTTGCCATTCTGATCTCCGTCCCGCTGCTTCTGCTTGCTCTACTCACGCCTGCCCGGCACACATTGATGTTCGTCGTTTTTGCTGCGGCCGGCTGCATGGCGATGTACGTCTACTACTCCAGCGTCTACGCCACGCTCCACGACGTAGTTGAGCCGTCGCTGCGCGGCACCGCGATGGCGCTCTACTTTTTCGCGATGTACGTGTTAGGCGCGTCGTTCGGTCCGCTCGTCACCGGCATGGCCAGCGACTTCTTCACGCGCAAAGCCGCCGCCGCCGCGGGCGCAAGCATCCTCGAGCCATTCCGCGGACAAGGCCTCCATTCCGCGATGTATTTGATTCCTGCGCTCAGCACGCTGCTGACACTGGTGTTGTTCGCTGCCTCGCGCACAGTGGCCGGCGACATGGAGAAACGAGATCGTGGAGGATCGTGATGTTTTCGTTCGAGCCATCTGAGGAACAGCAGATGTTCATCGAGGCGGCGCGCAAGTTCGCATCCAAAGAACTTCGCGAGCACGCGCGTGAAGCCGACGAACACGGCCAGCTCGGTCAATCGCTTTTCGCGAGCGGCTGGGAGCTCGGTCTTTTGCCGGCCAGCATCCCGGAGCAATACGGCGGATTCGGCGAGCGGTCGGCATTGACGGGAGTATTGGCAGCCGAGGAGCTGGCGTGGGGGGATTTGTCGGGGGCGCTGGCGCTCGGGGCGCCGAATCTCGTCGCGTTTCCTGTTCTTCTCTGCGGCAGCGAGCAGCAGAAGGCGGAGCTGCTGCCGCAGTTCTGCGGTGACAACTACGCGCCCGCATCTGCCGCACTGATCGAGCCGCGATATGACTTCGACAGTACGGCGCTGAAAACGACGGCCACGCCCTCGAACGGAGACTTCATTCTCAACGGCGCGAAGTGCAATGTCCCGTACGCGGCGGAAGCGGAGTGGATGATCGCGTATGCCGCGGTCGACGGCCGAACCGAGGGCTTCCTGGTGAAGAAAGGCACGTCCGGAGTGGAAGTGAAGGAACGCGAGCAGAACATGGGGATGAAGGCGTTTCCGCTTTACTCGCTCGACTTTCGAAATTGCCGGGCCCAGCGGCTTGGTGGCGACTTTCAGCTTCTTCTGAATTGTTCGCGAGTGGCGCTGGCCGCCATGGCAGTCGGCGTCGCGCGCGGAGCATACGAGTACGCGATCGAATACGCGAAGAATCGCAAGGCGTTTGGGGAAGCGATCGCGCAGCGACAATCGATCGCGTTCATGCTCGCGGAGATGTTCATGGACATCGAAGCGGCGCGGCTGATGACCTGGGAGGCGGCGTGGCTTC
>JALYZI010000107.1 GCA_030948915.1 Acidobacteriota bacterium | reverse complement strand
TGCATCTGCTGTGCGATCTGCTGCAGCACTTTGCTCGGCGAGACCTGAAACGGGAGCGCGGTGATGACGATGTCGCTTTCTTCCATCTCCCACTTCCCGCGCTGGCGGATCGAGCCGTTGCCGGTCTTGTACATCTCCCGAAGATCCGCCAGCGGCGTGATGATCTCGGCGTCGGTCGGATAGTCCGGCCCCTTGATGTGCTTCGTGAGCTGCGCGATGTTCGCGTCGGGATGGTCGATCAGTTCGAGGCACGCGCTGACGACTTCGCGCACGTTGTGCGACGGGATGTCGGTCGCCATTCCGACGGCAATCCCCGATGCGCCGTTGAGAATCACGTGCGGCAATCGCGACGGCAGCAGCTTCGGCTCGCGGAGAGTGCCGTCGAAGTTCTGGCCCCAGTCGGTTGTCCCCTGCTCGAGCTCGGATAGAAGCGTCTGCGCGAACTTTGTCATCCGCGACTCGGTGTAGCGCATCGCTGCGAACGATTTCGGATCGTCGGGCGAACCCCAGTTGCCCTGGCCGTCGACGAGCGGATAGCGCATCGAGAACGGCTGCGCCAGCAAGACCATCGCCTCGTAGCAGGCGGTGTCGCCGTGCGGATGGAACTTGCCGATGACATCGCCCACTGTGCGCGCCGATTTCTTGAACTTCGCGTTCGCGCCGAGCCCCAGCTCGGACATCGCGTAAATGATGCGGCGCTGCACCGGCTTGAGCCCGTCCGCGATGTGCGGAAGCGCGCGATCGAGGATGACGTACATCGAGTAGTCGAGATACGCCTTTTGCGCGAAGGTCGCGACGGGAGTTTGCTCGATGTCGGGAGGAGGGGGCGGTGGGGGTTTGAGACTTAGCTGCTCTTTTGATTTGCGAGTTGCCATAAGAATTTGGAATTGGGAATTCGGAATTCAGAATTAAGAAATCATTCTCAATTCTAAATTCCCAATTCCCAATTCCCAATTCTTAGTTTAATCAAGTATCTCCGCCTTGTTCCCTTCCTCCATCAACCACGGGCGGCGGAGGTTTGAGACTTAGCTGCTCTTTTGATTTGCGAGTTGCCATAAGAATTTGGAATAGGGAATTCAGAATTAAGAATTCATTCTCAATTCTAAATTCCCAATTCCCAATTCCGAATTCTTAGTTTAATCAAGTATCTCCGCCTTGTTCCCTTCCTCCATCAACCACGGGCGGGCGGGGGTTTGAGACTTAGCTGCTCTTTTGATTTGCGAGTTGCCATAAGAATTTGGAATTGGGAATTCGGAATTCAGAATTCATTCTCAATTCTAAATTCCCAATTCCCAATTCCGAATTCTTAGTTTAATCAAGTATCTCCGCCTTGTTCCCTTCCTCCATCAACCACTCTTTCCGATCCCCCGCCCGCCCTTTCGCCAACAACATATCAATGGTGGCATCGGCTCCGTCTTTCGGATCGAGTGTCAGTTGAACGAGCCGTCGCGTGTCGCGATTCATCGTCGTCTCACGCAGCTGCATCGGATTCATTTCGCCGAGGCCTTTGAAGCGCTGAATGTTGATGCGGCCGCGGACTCCTTCGGCCTCCAGGCGCTGCAGGATTCCGTTGCGCTCGTGGTCGTCGAGCGCGTAGTAGACGTTCTTGCCGATGTCGATGCGATAGAGCGGCGGCATCGCGACGTGCACGCGTCCGTCGAGGACGAGCTTGCGAAAATGTCGCACGAAAAGTGCACATAGTAACGTTGCTATGTGAGCGCCGTCGGAATCGGCGTCCGCAAGGATGCAGACTTTTCCATAGCGCAGTCCTTTGAGATCGTCCGATCCCGGATCGACGCCCAGGGCGACCGCGATGTCGTGGACTTCCTGGGACGAGAGCACTTCGTTCGGATCGACTTCCCACGTGTTCAGAATCTTTCCGCGCAGCGGCATGATCGCCTGATAGACGCGGTCGCGCGCCTGCTTCGCCGATCCGCCGGCGGAATCGCCTTCCACGAGGAACAGCTCCGTCTCGCCGAGGTCGCTCGATGTGCAATCGGCGAGCTTTCCCGGAAGTGCGGGACCGCTCGTCAGTTTTTTTCTCTCGACCTTTTTTCCCTGACGCAGACGCACCATCGCGCTCGCGATGGCGACCTGTGCGATCTGCTCTCCGGGCACGACGTTGTTGTTCAGCCAGATCGAGAACGCGTCCTGCGTCACTCCCGAAACAAACGCTGCTGCCTCACGCGATGACAGCCGGTCCTTCGTCTGTCCGGTGAACTGCGGCTCGGTCATGCGCAGCGAAAGGATGTAGCTGCAGCGCGACCAGACATCTTCCGGAGTCAGCTTCACGCCGCGCGGAAGCAGGTTGCGCAGCTCGCAGAACTCGCGGATCGCGTCCGTCAGGCCGGTGCGGAATCCGTTGACATGCGTGCCGCCCTGCGTCGTCGGAATGAGGTTGACGTAGCTCTCGGTGACGAGATCGCCACCTTCTTCGGCGAGCCAGACGA
This sequence comes from Acidobacteriota bacterium, assembly GCA_030948915.1. GTDB lineage: Bacteria > Acidobacteriota > Thermoanaerobaculia > Gp7-AA8 > Gp7-AA8 > Gp7-AA10. The sequence continues at coordinate 8,921 of JALYZI010000107.1, read as the reverse complement.
CGGCCCAGTCGACTTCCTCATTCGATCCTTTGAAGTGTCCGACGAACGGCGGATCGGGAACGGTCGGTTCGCCCTGCAGCTCGGACGTCAGATACGCGATGAGGCCGTCTTCGTAGAACCACTCTTCGTTGTCGGCTTTGTCGCTTTCGCTCACGAATTTGATGCGCAGCCCGGGCGAGAGGACGGCCTTCGCGCGCATGACGTGCTTCAGACGCGGGATGTTGAACTTCGTCGTCTCGAAGAATTTCTCGTCGGGCCAGAAACGGATCGTGGTGCCGGTGTTGCGCTGGCCGACTTTGTCGATCGGCTTGAGCTCGGCGCGCTTCTTTCCGTCGGCGTACCACATGAAGTATTCCTTGCCGTCGCGCCGCACCCATACCTGGAGTTTTTTGGAGAGCGCGTTGACGACCGAGACGCCGACGCCGTGCAGTCCGCCGGAGAATCGATAATTCTTTTCTGAGAACTTCGCGCCGGCGTGCAGGCGTGTGAGGATCACCTCCACGCCTGACACGCCTTCCTTCGCATGTTTGTCGACCGGCATGCCGCGACCGTTGTCGGACACCGACATCGAGCCGTCGTCATGCAGCGTCACGGCGATCTCATCGCAGTAGCCCGCGATCGCTTCGTCGGTCGAGTTGTCGATGACTTCCTGCGCGAGGTGATTCGGCCGCTCGGTGGTCGTGTACATCCCGGGCCGCTTGCGGACGGGATCGAGACCGGTGAGAACTTCGATTGCTGAGGAGTCGTACGATGACACGGTTGTCAGGTTCTCAGGTTCTCAGGTTGTCGACAACTTGACAACTCGACAACCCGACAACTTTACGGCGCGATGCGTGCTGTCTGCACTGCCGGCGCATCCTGAACGAACGCCACCTTGCCGTCGGCGCGGGTCGGATCGGGATTGAAGATGCGCGACGGCGTGCTCTCGATCATCGCTTCGATGTCCGGCGGGTTCAGCAGTGGATTCTCCGACAGCATCCGTGCCGCGATGCCGGCGATGATCGGCGCGGCGAACGATGTTCCCGATCGCAGATTCGGCGAGCGGCCGCGATAGTGATCGGTGCCGGTGATCGTCGCGCTGAAGATGTCCTGCGACGGCGCGAGAATCTCGAGTCCGCCTTTGCAGGCACCCGGCCACCAGCTGTTGTCTTCCGTCATGCCGCCCACAGTGATCAATCCGTCGAGCTGTTTGCCGAGGGTGGCGGGGAAGCGGTCGACGTAGCCGGCGCGTCCGCATCCGTTGTCGATGTTGTTTCCGGCGACGACGAAGAAAAACCGTTTGCCGTTCGGATCCGGTTTGCCCTCGGCATCGACGCCGCCGATCATGTCGCGGATCTTCTTCTCGACGGCAGTGAACGGCACGGGCGCCGGATCGGGCATCGACGCGAGTTTTTCCAGAATCCAGCCGCTGATGTTCACGACCGCGGTGTGAAACTGCGGCGTGTTCGGATCCCACGCGTTGCGAATGATGTAGTTGAGGCCTTCGAGGTACGTGCGCGTTGTCGCGAGCGCCGACTCATTCATCACGCGTACGCTGACGACGGTTGCTTCCGGCGCGACGCCGACTCGCTCTCCCGCGACGAGCGACGCCACGCTCGTGCCGTGTGACGCGCCAACGAGCTCGCTCCAGTTCGAAAAGCACGGCTCGATCGCTTTGTTCCTGCTGACGCAGTTCGAGGAGCCGACGCTCAGCGACACGGCGGCGTCGAAACCGCCGATGACGCGGCTGCCGAATTCGACATGCGTCGCCAGCACGCCGGTGTCCATGACATAGACGACGCTGCCCGCTCCGGTATGGCGCCGGTGATAGCGGCCATCGAGATTTCCGTCGAGCTGATCGATCCGATCGAGATGCCACAGCAGGTCGACGTGGGCGTCGTCGCCGCATCCGGCGAGCCGCGACGACGTGTGCACGGCATCGAGGGGGATGTCAACCTCGCGACAATAGGTAGACACAAGCTCGGAGTCCGCGGCTCGCAGTGGAAGCACCGCGGATATAAGAACAGCGCAGGCGAAGAGAGATCGCACGCGTGGACTCGATTTTTTGAAAAGCCTTGGACGACTGGATTAACTGTGAGACAAACTCGGCTAAATGGCAAGAAGATTCTGGGTCGCGGCAGCGGTACTCGTGACTTCGATCACGTTGCGATTCGACCCGGCCGCAACGTACCCGCCGTTCGATGACCTCTACCACGCGAAGAGGATCGCGTACTCGGCCGCGCATTTTCCCCATGTCCTTGCTTTCGACCGGGATCGCGGGCTCGATGGCGCATTCTGTCCATGGCCGCCGCTCTACGATCTCGCGTGCGCGACCGTTTCGCTCGCCGGCGCGCCGCTCAAATGGTTGCCGCCGATCGGCTACTCTCTTTTCGCGGCAGCGGTCGCGTTCGCGCTCGGCCCGGTCGCCGGCATAGGCACCGCTGTTTCGCCGTATCTGATCAATGTCTCGAAAACCGCCGCGATCGATCATCACTGGATCGAGCCGGCGCTTCTGCTCCTCATCCTCTTCGCCACCGCCCGCCGCCGCCCCTTGCTACTCGGCTTCGCGCTGACCGCCGCGATGTTCGTGCAGACGGCGTTTCTGATCGCGGGCGCGATCGCGTTTGCGATCTGCTTTCGCCAGCGCTGGGGCTGGATTTCTTTTGCGATGCCGGCCGTGGCGATCGCGATCTACCGATTGGCGCAATCCCCTGGATATCCGGGCAGCGCGTGGTTTCTCGGATGGCCACACGCCGCGTGCTTCGCGGCCGCGGCGATTGCGTGTGCATTCGGTTTGTTGTTCGGTGTGATCGTCGTCGCGCCTTTTCTTCCGACGATTCTGCACGGCTTGTCGTTCTTCGGGCGCGATGCGTGGCTGCGAACGATCATCGAGTTCCAGCCGATGTTTCGCGATGTGTCGCGCATCGGCACGGACATCGCGAACCTGACCGGCGGCGCGATTCTGATTTTCGCGATCGCGCGACGCCATCCGACGCTGGCGGCGTTCGGCATCCCATATCTGCTCCTCGCGTTGACGAGCCGGCGATTTCTCGTTCCCGCAATTCCGCTGCTCGTCATTGCGGGAGCGATCGCCGCCGCAGAAATGGAGACGAAGACGGCCGCCATTGTCGCGATAGCGTTGACGCTCGCGCCCCCCGTCGCGTACGACATCTGGCGCTTCGGACACCCGGAACCGGCCGATCGCAGCGTCATTGCCATCGCCAATGCGATTTGCCCTCTCCCGCCCGGCCGCGTGCTGGCGCCCTGGTGGATGGGTCACGCGATCGACGTGATCGGCCGCCACCCTGTCGTCATGGACAACTTCGGATCGATGCCTGACGCAGCGCTTTTCGAACGCGCGAGCGCGGCACTTCGCGACCGCGACTTCGCGTGGTGCCGTGCGCACGACATTCGCTACGTCGTCGTCGACGGAAAAATCGTGCGCTTGCGATGAACCTTTTCGAGCAGTGGTTCGCTCCCGATCCGACCAGGCCGTCGTACCTGATGACGCGCTGGATCTGGCTGCGCGCTCTCGGCGGAATCTTCCTTTCGGCGTTTTACTCGCTCTACTTTCAGATTCACGGACTGATTGGCCCGAACGGAATTCTCACGGCCAGCGGCTATCTCGACGCCGTCCGCCACGCACTCGGATGGCGGCGTTACTGGCTCATTCCGTCGCTGCTGTGGATCAACGCCGACGATCGCGCGCTCGATGTTCTGGTATGGACAGGACTGGCGGCTTCCGTCGCGATCATTCTCAATCTGTGGCCGCGCGTGAGCATCGCGGTCGCCGGCATCTCGTTTCTCTCGTTCATCGCGGTGGCGCAGGACTTCGCGTCGTATCAGTCCGACGGCATGCTGCTCGAGGCGGCGCTGCTGTCGATTTTCTTTGCGCCGCGTGGCGTGTGGCCCGGTCTGGGCGCCGGTCGACCGCCATCGCGCGCCAGCCTCTTCATGCTGCGGTGGGAATGGTTCCGCATTTACCTCGAATCGGGCGTGGTCAAGATCCTCAGCGGCGAGACGCAGTGGCGCAATCTCACCGCGATGGACAAGTACTACGAAAACGGTCCGCTGCCGACGTGGATCGGATGGTATGTGCAGCACTGGCCGCATGGGTTCCACGCGGCGACGGCGGCGTTCACGCTGATCGCCGAGCTCCTCATCGCGTGGCTCGTCTTTTTTCCGAAGTGGTCGCGGCGGATCGCGTTCATCCTGACGACTCCGCTGCAGATCGGAATCATCCTCACCGCCAACTACGCGTTTCTCAATTACCTCGTGCTGTTTCTGGGTTTTCTGTTACTCGACGATGACACATTCCGAGTTTCGCGCCCCGCGCCCCGCGCCTCGCGCCCGGGCTGGGCGGCGGCGGTCGTGTTGCCGCTCATCTTCGTGACGACGGTCGCGGCGTTCTTCATGCCGTACTTTCCGACCGTGCAGCTCCTCGAGCCATTCCGTGTCGCGAACACTTATGGATTGTTCGCGGTGATGACGCGCGAGCGTTACGAGATCGAATTCCAGGGAACTTTGGATGGCAGGACATGGATCGCGTATCCATTCCGATACAAGCCGCAGGACGTGCGGAAGGCGCCGGGCATTTACGCGCCCTATCAACCCCGCTTCGAATGGAACCTCTGGTTCGCATCACTCGGCACGTGGGTCGAGAACCGATGGGTGCTCAATACCGAAGTGCGGCTTCTGCAGAGTCAGGCGTCGGTGCTGCAACTCTTCGCGGGCAATCCGTTCGCGAGTAAACCGCCAATCGCCGTCCGTGCGATGCAATGGCAGTACTGGTTTACATCGCGCGAAGAGCGGCAGAAAACCGGCGCCTGGTGGAATCGACGGCTCGTCGGCGAGTACGCACCAGCGGTGCGACGCATGCCGGACGGAACGATCGAAGTGGAGTCTACTGAGACGCCATGAAGCGCTCGATGTCCGCGGAGCTGCGCGGCGCACCGGAGCTGAGGAGTCGCGCGCCGTCATTCGTGATCAATACTTCGTCTTCGATTCGCACGCCGATTCCGTTGTAGCGATCGAGCGCCTTCGCAATCGATGCCTGCTCGTCTTTGCTCAGCGCGCGATACGTATCGTTTTTGAGGACGTCGTCGCGGCGGACGTAAATCCCCGGCTCGTCGGTGAGGATCATCCCCGCTTCGAGCGGCCGTCCGCGATCCCACACGTCGTGAACCGCGAGTCCGATGTGATGACCCACGAGATACGGGAGATACATCCGCACCTGCTTCGGATCATTCTTCGACGCGAGGCCGAGCTTCACTAGCTCCCTGCCCAGCGTGTCGACGGTTGTGCGGTCGACGTCGACCCACAGCTTTCCTGGGCGCATCGCCGCGAGCGTCGCTTCCTGCGCAGCGTACACAGCGTCGTAAATCGCGCGTTGATCCGGCGAAAATCTTCCGCTGGCCGGATACGTCCGCGTCGTATCCGCCGCGTACCCCTCCACCTCGGCACCGACGTCTGTCAGCAGAAGACCATTGCGATCGATCGGCGCGTCGTTTTCGCCGTAGTGCAGCGTCGTCGAGTGTTCACCCGACGCCACGATCGATGGATACGCGGGGCAGCACGCGCCCATCTCGCGGAACGTCGACTCGACGACCGATTGCACTTCGCGCTCGTTCGTCGCCGTCCTCACGCGCTTCATGGCAGCCCTCTGACCGGCGAGGCTGATGTCGACCGCGCGCTGCATCACCGCGGTCTCGGCCGGACTCTTCGTCTCGCGCATTGCGACGACAATCGGTGTCGCATTGCGAAACCGAAAATCGGGATGCGCGTTGCGGAGATCGTCGAGGAACGCCTGCTGCGCGTTTTGCTCTTCGGTGCCGAGGAGCAGCCAGATTTCGGCGGCGCCGGATCGGACAGTGTTGTAGAACGACGGCATCGCGCGCGGGTAAAACGTCGGATCCCAGTTTCCGCCGGAAAAAGCGGCGTTGATGAAGGGACGGAAACGGCCGGCCGATTCCACTTTGCTGATGCCGCTGCGCGCGGTGATCTCGTCATGCGTCGCGATGTGGCCGGTCCACATTTCCTGCCGCGGATTGCTGTCGCGGACGAAGATGACGTCGCGGAAATCCGTTTCGCCCGGCAACATCACCAGAGTCGCGTCAGGCTGATCGACGCCGGTGAGATAAGACATCCAGTCGCTCTGCCGGTAGGGATACTCGATGTCCATGTCGCGCGCCTTCGGCTTTCCGGAAAAGACGACCAGCATGGCGTTTGGACCGATCTCTTTTGCGAGCCTCGCGCGCCGCGCCTGGTACTCGGCGGGTGGGATGGCGGCGGCGGTACCCGCCATGACAATCAACACAGTCCAGGCAGCCGCGAGGCGCATCCAGTCAATACGAAATATATGCAGGACCTTGAATAAACTCGCCGTCGGAGTCACTCCCCGCGGGCAGGCCCGATCGACCGAATACGAGGTCCACGTCTGGATCATCGTTTCTCCCTTTTTGGTAGTCGCGCGTGTGAAGATGTTGAAAGACACCGTCGGCCCCCGCGCTCGCGACCGTAAACGCGTCGCATCCCTGAGCCTCCGGGTTTGCCTTCCAGCATTCATATTTGTAATCGTGGCCCCACATATCGCGCCGGGGCGTGGCGCCCAGGTACGTCGGTTCGAGTTTCGAGGCCAGCTCGCCAATTGTGCTCGCAGGTGGGTATTGTCCGTGGTCCACGGCGTATGCGATGACTCCAGTTCCGAGTGTTCTCAGGTCGGACATCGTGCGCTTCTGGTAAAAGGTCTGCAACCGAGGAGGCAGATTGCGACAACAGTCGCGACGAACCGTCGAGGAGTGATGGCAGCCATTGAACGCGCGCAATTATGGCACCATCAAATCACCCGTGAATTACCTTGCGCATCTGTTTCTCGCCGGCTCCTCAGCAGAATCGCTGATCGGAAACCTGGCCGGCGACTTCGTGAAAGGGCCGATTCGCGATGATCAGTACACGCCCGCCATCCGCGAGGGAATCCGGCAGCATCGCGCGATCGACACATTCACCGACACGCATCCCGAGGTCGCTGCCTTCCGCCGCGTGTTGATTCCCGATCACGGGCACTACTCGCGCGTGATCAGCGACGTCTTCCTCGATTACTTCCTTGCGAACAACTGGTCGCGCTACAGCGATGAATCGCTCGAGGCATTCCTGGAGCGCGTTTTCGCAACCATCGACCCTCATGAATCCGAGCTGCCCGGCCGCTTGCGATTCGTGTATCCGCACATGCGAGACGGAGAGTGGCTTCTGTCGTATCGCGATGTCGAAGGCATCCGCATCGCGCTCACGAATCTTTCGCGGCGCCTCTCCCGTCAACCGCATCTCGAGGACGCGACGCATCATCTGATCGACTCGCGCGCGGAGCTCGAGCGTCGCTTCCACGCATTTTTTCCTGACGTGGTAGCGTTTGCGCGGAAATGAAAAGCGTTCAGGAAACCTACGCGCCGAACAATGGCTGCTTCGGATGCGGACCTGCCAACGACAAAGGCCTGCGCATCCGCAGCTTCGAGAAAGGCGACGAGCTGGTTTGCGAATGGCGTCCGCAGCCCCATCACCAGGCGTTCGAAGGCATTCTCAACGGCGGCATCTGCGGCGCACTCCTCGATTGCCACAGCAACTGGATGGCGACCGTCCACTTGATGAAAAAATCGGGAGTAACAACGCCGCCCTGCACCGTGACCGCCGATTTCCATGTCCATCTGAAACGCCCGACGCCGATGGATGCGCCGCTGCATTTGCGCGCGCGCGTCGTCGAATCAACCGAGGATCGGGCGATCGTCGAAGCAACGCTGGAGGCGAACGGCAAAATCACCGCGACCTGCCGCGGAACGTTTGTCGCGGTGAAGGAAGGGCATCCGGCGTTTCACCGATGGTAGGTGTCAGGCGTCAGGCGTCGGGCGTCAGGCCCGCCCTTCCTGACACCTGACGCCTGACGCCTGACGCCTGACATCTACCCATTCGCCTGCAACTCGAACAAAATCTCGTCAATGGCATCGGCGGCCTTCTCCAGCGGCAACACGCACGTTCCGGCGCCCTGATGTCCACCTCCGCCGTAGCGCGACATCAGATCGCCGACCGATGTCTTGCACGTGCGGTTGAAGATGCTGTGGCCGACGGCGGCGATCACGCTGTGGTGCGCCGGTCCCCAATGCACGCGCAATGAAACGTTCGTATCGGGAAACAGCGTGTAGATGAGGAACCGATTGCCCGCGGGCAGACGCTCGACTTCGCGCAAATCGGTGATCACGACGTTTTGCAACTGAAAACTGTTCCGCTGCAGCAGCCGTTTGAAATCTTCCTGCTCACTGCGGAGTCGATCGACGCGTTCCCTGACCTCGGGCTGCTGCATCACTTCCTCGATCGACATGGTCTTGAGCCAGTCGACGAGCCGCATGAAGTAGCCCTCGAATGCACCGAGCCCGGTGCGCCCGTCGATGGTGTAGCCGAGGAGGATGTAGTCACGGGGGTGCTCGACGTCGTCACGGCTGAGTTGTGCGGCGTCGATACGGTCGGTTTCATCCACCAGTTTCGCGAGGCGAAGCAGGCGCGGATCGCCGGGGGACTTTTCGAGGTAGTACTCGTAAACCAGGCGGGCGGCCGAGGGCGCGATGCGATGACGGCCTTTGAAGTTTGCGGGCGGCTTGGCGTTGCTGTCCGTAAGGAGATGATGATCGAACCAGGTTCCGCAGCCGGGGTGATACGGGACGTTCGCGAGGATGTCGTCGCCGCGAATGGGGACCTTCCTGTCGGTCACATCCTGCGGATGGACGAGCACCACCTCGTCGATCGGCTCGATGAGCGTGATGATGACCGCGCTGGTCAGGCCATCCATGTCTCCGCGCGTAACGAGCCGCATTGGAACGTTTTTATCCCGATCGAGCGAATCGATCAAGTGCTCCCTCTGCCCGGCCGCGGGCTCGACACGATTCGGCTAAGCTAAAGCC
>JALYZI010000089.1 GCA_030948915.1 Acidobacteriota bacterium | reverse complement strand
TGTCGATCTGATCGCCAGCGCACGCATCAGCACCAGCGAATTCACCACGTCATGCGCCGCGATTCCCGCACGATTCGCGATCGGCAACGGCCAATCGTCCGTGATGCAGGGCTACGTGACCGCTCCCGGCCAATACAAACTCTACGTCACGGAGATTACGGGCGACCCGCTCGCGTATACGGTTACAGTGTCGGACAGCGCGGGGCACATTCGCGGTGAGAAGCGTCTCTACATCGATCGCAGCGAAGAGTTGCGGCTCGATCTCACTGCGATGTTTCCCGCGATCGACGGCACGGTCGTGAAAATCGAAGGCCTCAATGGCAGCGGCAAGATCATCGTCCTCGGCCTCCAGCGCATGCCGGGCGCGCAGGACGCCAGCGCATTCGAGATGAGCTTCCCGTCGCCGTCGCGTTTCGCGATGTCGTGGGTCGAGGGGACGACGTACGCGGTCGTGGCGCTGGCCGCGATCGCCGCCGCGCTGTTCCGTCGATGACCGGCGTCGCCGACTTTGCCGATGTCGCGGTCCCGGTCGCGGTGCGCGGCACATTCACGTATTCGATCCCTCCACATCTGCGCGACGACGTCCGCCTCGGCTCGCGCGTCGAAGTGCCCCTCGGCACGAAGCGAACGACGGGGTTCGTCGTCAACCTTCTCGACGCGGTTGCATCGAACGCCAAGCTGAAACCGATTCACTCGGTGCTCGACGAAGATGAACCGGCCCTGCTGCCGGAGATCATCGATCTCTGCCGATGGGCAGCCGAGTACTACATCGCGCCGCTCGGCGAGATGTTGCGCGTAGCGCTTCCCGCGAACATGTCCGCCCGCGGCCGCCGCGAAATCGTTCTCAGCGGGACTCCCGCAACCGATGAACCCCTGGTTGAAGAATTGAAAAAACGCCCGCTATTGCTGAAGGAAGCCCTCGAGGCTTTCTCCCGCTCGACAATTCAGCGTCTCCGCGATTCCGGCGTGATCGCAATTCGCGAACGATTCCGCGATGCCGTAGGTGTCCGCTTCGATCGTTTCGTGGTGATGGAATCCGAGGGCGATGGGCTTCCTGAAAAACAGAAATTGGCAATCGACGCGCTGCGAGCTCGCGGAGGGGAGGCCGCAGTTCGCGCCCTCGAATCCGCCGGCATCAGCTCATCGACGATTGCTACCCTTGCGAAAAAAGGAATCGTACGCATCGAACGCCGTCCGCGCCGTCACACGCTCGATGCGTTCCTCACTGGCCTCGATCCCGTTTCGGTACGCGAGATTCGCTATTCCGCCGAGCAGCAACACGCAATCGCTGCGATCAAAGCGAAACTCGGAACTTTCGCCCCATTTCTCCTCGAGGGAGTCACCGGCAGCGGAAAGACGGAAGTGTACGTGGAGGTCATGCGGGAGGCGGTGCGGCGCGGACAACAGGCCTTGCTGCTCGTCCCGGAGATCTCGTTGACGCCGGTTTTCGCTGCGCGCTTGAAAGAGCGATTCGGCGAGCGCATCGCGATCCTCCACAGCAGCCTCTCGCCGAGTGAGCGCTACGATCAGTGGTGGCGCGCGCGCCGCGGCGAGGTGGACGTCGCGATCGGCCCGCGCTCGGCGCTCTTCACGCCGTTCCATCAGCTCGGAGTCATCATCGTCGACGAGGAAGGTGACGGCGCGTACAAGCAGGATGAGACGCCGCGATACAACGCGCGTGATCTGGCGGTGGTCCGCGCGCAGCTCCGCAACATCCCGGTCATCCTCGGATCGGCGACGCCGTCGCTCGAGAGTCGCGAGAATGCCGCGCGAGGGAAGTACACATTGCTGCGAATGACGCATCGCGTCGAAGCGCGGCCGCTCCCCGAAGCCGAAGTGATCGATCTTCGCAAAGAGCGCGCGGAGAAAGAAGATCGCGGGTTCGTCATCTTCAGCAGGCCGATGAAGGACATCCTCCGCCAGACGTTCGAGGCCGGCGAGCAGGCGATCATCCTCATGAATCGTAGAGGATATGCTCCATATTTATTATGTAGAGAATGCGGCGAGGACTTCCGCTGCCGCGAATGCAGCGTCACGATGACCGTGCATCGCCGCGCCGGCCTTCTGATTTGCCACTACTGCGGATCTCGCAAGGCGATCCCGCCGAAATGTCCGATGTGCCGCGGCGAGGTACTGCAGCCGATCGGGTTCGGCACCGAGAAAGTCGAAGAACGCTTTCGCCGCGATTTTCCAACCGTCGTCGTCGACGTGCTCGATCGCGATTCGACTCGCCGCAAGGGATCGCTCGTGCGCATCCTGGACCGTTTCCGCACCGGAGAGACGCAAGCGCTCATCGGAACGCAGATGCTGAGCAAAGGCCATCATTTCCCGAACGTCACTCTCACCGCTGTCCTGAGCGCCGACTCCATCCTCGGCTATCCCGACTTTCGATCCGCCGAGAAGACTTTTTACCTGCTGACGCAAGTCGCCGGGCGGGCGGGGCGGGGGGAGCGGCGGGGGCGGGTGGTCATCCAAAGCGCGTTTCCGACGCACTACGCGATCCAGCACGCGCTGCGGCACGACTACGAATCGTTCTACGAGGCGGAGATCCAGTTCCGCCGCACATTTCACTACCCGCCGGTCACTTCGATGATCGCAATCCTCTTTCGCGGCGCGAAAGCGACCGAGGTCGAACGCGCTGCAGCGGCGTGCGGACGCATGCTCGAGGCGGCGATCGCGCCGCTCGAAGGCACGCGAATGCAGGGTCCGGCGCCGGCGCCGCTGTCGCGGATCAAAAGCGTCTATCGATACCAGATTCTGTTGCGATCGCCGCATCGCGTCGCGCTGCGCCGGGCCGTGGAGGCCGTCATGGTCGGCCGCAAGTGGGTCGGTTCGGACGTAGCCATCGACGTCGATCCCATCAATATTCTGTAGACACTCGCTCATCGAATCAGGACATCACCCATTTCGGCGGTACGGCTGAGCCGGTGCCTAACTAACGATATTTCAACAGTTGCACCGACGAGCTCGCCTCGGCCGACATGGTGGCGGCGTTGCAGTAGGACGCCTGTGATCCAACGAGCAGCACTGACGCATCCGCTCGAGACTGTCGTTCAACCGATCTTCGAGTTCGCCGGCGACGAGCGAACCCTGCATGCAATCGAATGCCTGACACGCGGCCCGCACGGATCGGCATTCGAAGATGCGCCGAAACTGTTCGAGTACATCCGCCGCCGGCATCTCGAGCCCGAGATGGACCGCGTCTGCATCGCGCAGGCTCTTCGCGCCGCCGGCGACGGCGGAACGCATCGCATCTCCGTCAACGTCCATCCGATTACGCTGGCCGGACAACGCGATTTCGCATCATTTCTCAAGCGGGAGAGTCGGGCAGTTGGCATCGCCGAGGATCGTTTGATCGTCGAGATCGGGGAGCAGGCGCCGGCCGAGGATGTCGCGGCGTTTCAGCACTCGGTTTGCGAGTTGCGTGACAACGGCGTGCACATCGCCATCGATGATGTCGGCTCCAATCACGCGAATTACCGCAGCATCCTCGACTGCCGCCCGGAGTATTTGAAAATCGATCGCTACTTCATCGCGGGAGTAGCGGACGATCCCGCGCGTCAGGCCGTCGTCCGATCCATCTTCGACCTCGGCTCCTTCTTCGGAGCGCAGATCGTGGCCGAAGGAGTCGAGCGCATCGAAGACCACGAGATCCTGGCCGCGATGGGCATGCGGCTATTCCAGGGATTTCTTTACGCGCGCCCGACTTGCCCCAATGGTCAGGACCGCGGCGCGAGTGTTGCGCGCGTGTGGCTGAACGGCTTTCGTCATCGCTCGTTCGCGATGATGGCTCATCCGACCAGATAGAAACTCACATGAATGTCGATGCCGAGCGCGCCGGCGGCGACGAGGAGATCGGCGGGAAATCGTGCGCTGCGCGTCGCGATCTCGTTTTGCGGAATGCCGAAGTCGAGAACGATCTCCTCGATTCCGCCGAAGCGCACCAGGCGCAGTAACTCGCCGTGCTGATCGCGAAGAAACGTCAGCGCGTATTCGACCTGCTTCTCCGGAGAGTCGTCGGTATCGCTCACGACGACGTTGAAGCCTGAACCCGTCTGCACGCCGCGGCTGGCAGGACGGCGGCGCTGGCCCTTGCGATAGACGGTCGCGGGACGAAACGGGCTGTCGCTCAGGAAAGAATCAACGTCGAATTTCGCGCCCGTCGCGCGAAGCACGCAGCCCGGCATGTCACGCCATCCGCTGTTCGCGCAGCGGCTCCTGCAGCACGACCAGGCCCTCCAGCAATCGCTCGTCAATGGACGGATCGACTTTCCGCGCGAGTGCCGTCAGGCGATGGACGTGATCGATGACGACCAGCAAAGCGCCATACAGCGTCTCGCCCTTCGAGCGCTCGAGCGTTTGGAATGGATAGCGCCGTCCGAACAGATTCGCGTCGAGGGAACCGAGGGACGAGACCGCGTGATTGATCGCCCAGATGATGCGCGCGCCGATTTCGGCCGGCGCGTGGTTCGTCGGGCGCGAGAATTTCGCGGCGTCGGCCAGCCGATCGATCGCGCGGCAGAGTCCGCGCAGCTCGAAGTCGGCAGCTTCGTTCGACGGCTGCGCTCCAATCGACGCCACGAGCTTGTCGATGCGCCGGCGAAGATCGACGTCGAGCTTCTCGATAATCGAGCCGAGTGCCGGAACGTGCCGCATTCGCTCGTTCCTGCCCCATGTTTCGAGGAGAGGCTTGGGGGCGACGTTTTCAGTGGGTTCAGTTGCTAGTGTGCTGTTCATTTGTTAGCGTGCGCCGCGATGAGCAGCGATCCTTCGCAGTTCGACGAGCCCATCGCCGCCATCCGCCGCCAGATCGAAGAGATGACGGCTGCCGAGGGTGATCCCGGGCTGATCGAGGAGTTGCAGAGGAAGCTGGCCAAGGTTGCCAGTGAAATCTACTCCAAATTGACGCCCTGGCAGAAAACACTTGTCGCCCGGCACCCGCAGCGCCCCTACACACTCGACTTCATCGCGTTCCTTTTCGACGAATGGGAGGAGATCCACGGCGATCGCAAATTCGGAGACGATCCGGCGATCGTGGCAGGATTCGCGCGCTTTCACGGGCATGCCTGCGCCATCATCGGACATCAAAAGGGCCGCAACACGAAGGAGAAGATCGTTCGCAACTTCGGTCAGCCGCGCCCGGAGGGATTCCGCAAGGCGCTGCGCGTGATGAAGCTGGCCGAAAAATTCAAAGTGCCGGTGTTCACGTTCATCGACACGCAGGGGGCATATCCGGGCGTCGGCGCGGAAGAGCGCGGACAGGCGGAGGCGATCGCCACGAACCTGCGCGAAATGGCAGCGCTGCAGGTGCCGGTGATCGTGAGCGTCGTAGGGGAGGGCGGGAGTGGGGGGGCGCTCGCGATTGCGGTCGGGGATCGCGTTTACATGCTCGAGCACGCGGTTTACTCCGTGATTTCGCCGGAGGGCTGCGCCGCGATTCTGTGGAAGAACGCCGCCGCTGCGCCGGAAGCTGCGGCCGCGATGAAGATCACGGCGCAGGATCTGAAGAAACTCGGCGTGATCGACGAGATCGTTCCCGAGCCCCCGGGCGGCGCTCACGGCGACGCAAAACTTGCGGCGGAGCTGCTCGATCCATTTCTCGAACGCGGTCTGCGCGATTTGCAGAAGTTAAAGCCATCTCTACTTCTTGAAGAGCGATTCGAGAAGTTTCGTAAAATGGGGGTGTTCGAGAAGGGTTGACGGTGACCGGTTGACGGTTGCCGGCAACTGGTAACCGGCCACCGGCCACCTGATGATCTACGAAAACTGGGTTCTTTCCTCCTCACCGGCGGACATTCCGCTTCCCATTCATCCCATCCTTAGAAACATTCTCGTTCGCCGCGGCATCACGACCAACGACGACTACCGCCGATTTGTCGCTCCCACGCTGGAAGATCTGCACGATCCCGCCGGGATTCACGGCATCGGCCCGGCATGCGAACGGATCGAGCGCGCGGTGCGCAATCACGAAACGATCCTCATCTATGGCGACTACGATGTCGACGGCGTCACCTCGATCGTCCTCTTGCAAACCGTACTGCGGCTGATCGGAGCGGATGCGGCCCACGTCGTTCCGCAGCGCCTCATCGACGGCTACGGCCTCAAGCTCGAGGTTCTCGAGCGCGTTCTTGCCGAAAAAGCCGTGCGGCTCGTGATCACGGTCGATTGCGGGATCACCAGCGTCGAGCCTGTCCGCCGCGCGATCGATCGCGGAATCGATGTGATCATCACGGATCACCACCTCCCGCCCGGCGTTCTGCCGGACGCCGCGGCGGTCCTCAATCCGAAGCAACCGGGTTGCGACTATCCGTTCAAGGAGCTCGCCGGTGTCGGTGTGGCGTTCAAACTCTGCTGCGAGCTCGCGCGGCGCGCGGGAAAGAAAATCTCGACGGAGTCGCTGTTGAAAATCGCCGCGATCGGAACGGTCGCCGATGTTGCTCCACTCATCGGCGAGAACCGGACGATCGCATGGCTCGGACTCAACGGCCTCTCCGATCCCCGCAACCGCGGCCTCCGCGCCCTCATCCGCCGCCTCGGCATGCTCGGCCGTCCTCTACGAGCTGTAGACATCGGCTTCCGCATCGGACCGCGCATCAACGCCGCCGGCCGGCTGGCATCGGCGGAAACGGCAATCGATCTCTTCTCCGCCAAGACGGACGAAATCGCATGGAATCTTTGTGCGGAGCTCGATCGGATGAACGCTGAACGGCAGGCGGTGGAGCTCGATGTTCGGAAGGCCGCGGAGGAACAGGTCCTGCGTGCTGCGTCCTGCGTCCTGGAAAACAGCACGCAGGACGCAGGACACAGGACGCAGGACATCCCTCGCGTCCTCGTCCTCGCCGGCGAAAACTGGCACAAAGGCGTGATCGGGTTAGCCGCGGGCCGAATCGCGCAGAAATACCATCGGCCAACACTCGTCATTTCAATCGATGGTGACCACGCAGTCGGATCCGCGCGCAGCATTCCGACCATCGACCTTCACGCGCAGCTCGAATCCGTCTCCGATGTCTTCACACATTTCGGCGGACACGAATTCGCGTGTGGTTTTTCTCTCGAAGCCGCTCGCATTCCCGAACTGCGACGCCGGCTCAGCGACGCCTTCGACCGCATTGAGGCAAAGGTCTTTCGGCGCGAAGTTCAAATCGATGACGCACTCAAATTCGCCGACATCGATCGCGCATTTCTCGAGGCGCACGAGTTGCTGCAGCCTTTCGGCGCGGGAAATCCGCAGCCGCTGTTCCTGGCGCGCGATGTCCGTGTTGCCGGGCGGCGAGAATTCGGCGAAGGCTGCTGTGAGCTGACGCTGGAAGATGCAAGCGGCCGCGCTGTCGCGGTGCTGTGGCCGTCTGCGAAAACCCTCGATCCTCTCTTTTCGAACGGCACGCGCAGCGACGTCGTCTTTCAAATCGAGCCCGACGCTTACGCTGCTTCCGGATCGCGGCTCACGATCGTCGATGCGCGGAATTCCATTGACCAGTAACAAGTTGCGATTCGCGTGCAGCGGACGATTCGCATTCTTCGCGTCGCGCTTCCGGTTGCCTTCTTCGGATTCATTCTTCTGATCGCGCTCAGTTGGAATCGCGCTCGGATCCAGAAGGACCACGCAATCACGCAGCCGGTGACGTCGACCATCCGGCCCGACGAAAAGTCGCCGAACATCGAGTCGAAATCGTTCGAGGACACGCAGACGATCGCCGGACGCGTCGCTTCGCGCGTTCGTGCGCAACGCGTCGTCGCTTTTCAGTCGGGATGGAACACGCTCGAGGGCGTGCAGCTGACGATTTATCGTCCGACCGGCCGTACCTATGAGCTGAGCTGTCCGACCGCGCAGTTCAATAGCGAAACGAAAGAGGCTGACGCCAAAGGCGGCGTGAAAGTCACGTCGAGTGACGGAGTTGAGATCACGACCGCCGAGATTCACTTCGACGGCAACCGGCTGACGAACCATATTCCGGTGCAGTTCAAGATCGATCGCTGGGTGGGAAACGCCGGCGCGCTCGATCTCGACGTGCAGTCGGAACAGCTCCGCCTCGACGACAAACTCGACGCCGCGCTGCCGCCGGCTACTCCGGGCGAATCGGCGATGAGCCTCAAGTCGCAGGAAGGTGTGTTCAATCGTCGCGACAACAACGCGACGTTCA
>JALYZI010000081.1 GCA_030948915.1 Acidobacteriota bacterium | reverse complement strand
CCGTCCCACCCGCCCGGCACGAGCGTTGGGATAAATCGAAGGGCTTCGCCGGCGGCGAGGAACGCCGTCGGATCGAATGTTCCCGGCCAGTCGAATTCGAGATGAAATCGCGAGCGATCGGTGCGGGTGGAGTTGAGGCCATGGCTGATGACGATCGGATGGATGCCCTCGCGCCGGTCTTCGCGCACGTACAAAAAACCAGCGCCTTTCGGTGCGCACACCCATTTGTGCAGATTGCCGGTGTAGTACGCACATCCGATTGCGCGGATGTCGAGCGGCAGTTGTCCGGCCACGTGAGCGCCGTCGATGAGCGTGTCGATGCCGCGCGCATTGAGCTCCGCGACAATCTGCCGGACCGGCAGGATCAGCGCTGTCTGACTCGTGATGTGATCGATGAGAAGGAGGCGGGTCGCGCTGGTGACGTTGCGCATCACCGCTTCGATCACTTCTTCCGGCGATCGAATCGGAAACGGGATATCGATCGGCTTGACGCGAGCGCCGCTGCGCGCAGCGATGTAGTCGAGGACATTGCGGCAGGCGTTGTACTCCTGCGTCGTGACGAGCAGTTCATCGCCTCGCGAAAATTCGAGCGAGCGAAGGACGGCATTCACGCCGGAGGTTGCATTCGGAACGTAAGCGAGATCGTCGAGCGTCGCGCCGATGAAGTGGCCGAGGTCGGTGCGGACGGCGTCCATGAGCGGCTCGAGCTCGCGAACCAGAAAGAGCACCGGCTCTTTTTCGATCCGGCGCTGATACTCCTGCTGCTTCTCCAGCACAACTCTCGGCGTCGCTCCGAAAGAGCCGTGATTGAGATAGATGACCGACGGATCGAGAAGCCAATTTTCTTTCATCGCGGTATGGCCGAGAGAAGGCGCCGCACACCTTCGTCGAAGATGCCTGGATCCGTCAAGAGCGAGATCACGAGGTGACCGTCCGTTTCGAAATCGAAGAAATATCCCGGATGGACCGCGACGCCATCGCGTTCGATCAGGCGCAGCGCGAAGTCCTCATCCGATTCGGTGTTTGGAATTCGCAGAACCGCCGACCACCCGCCCTCGACCGGCAGCACCTGCACCGATGGAATGGCAGCGCTTCGCAAGTGATCGAGATTGCCGCGGATTCGCGCTGCGATTGCGGAGTGGATTTCCGGCGCGATCTCGAGCAGGTCGGGAAGCGCGGCCTGCACGGGCGTGGAGACTGACAGGAAATGATCCGCGATCAATTCGAGTGCCGCGATCGCATCGCGTTTGAGATTCGCCGGACCGCAGACTCGGATCCACGCCAGCTTGAAATGCGGAAGCCCGGCTGATTTCGAAAGCCCGCCCAGGACGAAGGTGAGGATGTCATCGCGAACAAGACTCCGTCCGCTTCCTTCGAGCGGGTAGTCGAGGAAGACCTCGTCCGAGATGATCGGCTGTCCGCGCTTTGCGATCGCGTCTTGTTCCGACGCGCTCACGAACGAACCTGTAGGATTGTTAGGATTTATTATTACAATTAATCGCACATCTTTAGGAATGCTCGATATCTCCCAGCGACGGTGAAACTCCAGCGGGTACGGCCGGATCGACACCGACTCCAGCGCGCTCAGATGTTCGAGAAGCGGGTAAGACGGAGCCGGCATCGCGATCGCGTCGCCGGGATCGCATAACAATTTGAACAGGAACGCATAGGCCTCGCTCGTCGAAGCGGTGAGCACGAGATCGTCGGGCGAGCATCGCAGTTGCCCGGCGAGCGCTTCGCGCGCGGAAATGAGCCCGCGCGGATCGGGTGAGTACATCGCACGCGACCCGCGCGCCATCGCGTCAGCGAGCGCGTCGAGCGGATAGTCGATCGCCGCACGCGTCGGATTCGTCTCCGTCAAATCGAGTACATCACTCCCTCGAAGCTGTCGCGCGAGAGTGAGTCGATTGGTTGGCGTGTTCCAGTTTGCGCGGCGGGAAAAATTCACGAGCACGTGCGGCGCGCGGCGTCCAGTCCACTTTCGAGATCCGCTCGCGTCTGGGTCTGCGCCGTCGGTACCGCATCGATTGCCTGCTTGAACGTCCGCACCGCTTCGTCGCAGGAGCCTCTGGCGGCCAGCACACGCGCGAGAGTATCGAGCACGAGATACGAGTCCGGCCCCTGCTGCGCGACCGCGCGACGCGCGAAGGATTCCGCTTCGTCGAGCCGCTTCTGTTGATAGAGAAGCCAGGCCAGATTGTTGAGCGCATCGCGGGAATTCGGATCGAGCGCGAGCGCCTTGCGGAATGCTTCCTCCGCCGCTGCGCGATCACCGAGATGCTCCTGAGCGTTGCCGAGGTCGGTCCAGGCGACGACGGAGTCGGGGTGGGCCGCGAGGATCTCGCGATACTTCGCGGCAGCTTCGGAATACTTTCCTTCGTCTTCCAGCGCGATTGCAGCGCGCAGCGCATCACGCACGCCCTCATCGCGATCGCGCGGATGAATGAGGATCGCCGCATGACCACCGCCGCTCCACGGCTGCTCGAGTTTTTCGAGCGAGACCCAGCGACCCTTGCGATCGCCCCACTGGGTGCGAATCAGACCGCGTTCGGCGTCGATGCCGTCCGCCACGATGTAGTGAAAGAAATCGTAGTGCTTTCCAGGGTAGTCGACGACCTGCAACATTAGAATGACCGGCCGCCCGTTGCGGAGCTCCTCGGTGACCAGCTCAGGTGTTCCAGTCACGAGCTGCGCATCGAAGCCTTTTTGCCGCGCGGCGATCAGCATGTCGACGGTCATCACGCCGCCGCGCATTTTCGGCAGCGAGTCGTCCCACTGCTGCAGGGTCTTCGGATCGCCGTAGTGCTCGAGGACTGTTGCCAGCGATCCGGCGCCGCACGATTCGATGCCCCATTTCAGCATGGGCACGTTCGGAATGACGTTCGCCGAGGGGGAGTGAGCCTTCGAGCGCGGCGTCATCGTGATGCATGACGCGGGAAGGATCAGAAACACGAAAAGGGCGAGGCGCCCGTGCGCCTTCGCCCCTTTTCGAATGCATCGCGTCACTTCGTCGCCAAAACGATGATCAGCAGCACGGCCACCGCGCCGATCAGAACGTAGATCCACTCCTGACGAGTGAGACCAGCGGCCTGCAGCTGATTCAGGTTCTGCGCGAGCTGATGCAGATCCTGATTGGAGAGCTGCGCCAGACGCTGGTTCACCTGTTCCTGACTAAAACCGTGGGAGGCCAGCACGCTGGCGACTTGCGCGTTGGCCGCAGCGTCGCGGACAACTGTCAGATCCGCGGCGCGCGCATCGAGACTCTGATTCGCGATCGCCTTGGAAGGCATCGGGGCAGCGAAGGTCGGCATCGAGAGAACCGCGAGTGCAACGAAGAGAATGAACGAACGCTTCAACATCACAATCTCCTTATTTGAGTGCGAGGAGCAGGATCAGGACAGCCGCTGCGCCGACTCCGATCCAGATCCATTCCTGTTTGGTCAATCCGGCAGACTGCAGCTGATTCAAATTCTGTGCGAGCTGATGCAGGTCCTGGTTCGAAAGCTGGGCAAGACGCTGGTTCACCTGTTCCTGGGACAGGCCACGCGTGGCCAGCACCTGCGCGACTTGCGCATTTGATGCTACATCGCGGACGAGCGCGAGATCGGCATCGCGGACGGCGAGGCTCTGATTCGCGTCGGTCTTCGAGGGCATCGGAGCTGCGAAAGACGGGACAGCGAGGAGTGCAACCATGAGGATCGCTACGACTGGGGCAGAACGCTTTAACACTAGCACCTCCTTCTTTCTGGCGACCATGGCGGGCGCCACTGTGTTGGGTGGGTGAGCAAGAGGCGGACCAGTCGCCGGAACTGCTACGATGATTCCCCTGTTACGAGCGACTGAATGATCCGCTTCGAAGACATCCTGGATAAGGTGGAAACCTACAAGCCGGACTTCGACGAGGAACTGCTCCAGAAGGCCTACATCTTCTCGGCCCGCGAGCATCGTGGACAGGTCCGGGACTCCGGCGAACCCTACCTGGTGCATCCGCTGTATGTGGCTTACATCCTCGCCGACCTGCACCTCGATGAGACCTCCATCGCCGTCGGACTTCTTCACGACGTTCTCGAAGATACCCTGACTACGAAAGAAAAGCTGCAGGAAATGTTTGGCGACGACGTCGCGGAGCTGGTCGACGGTGTTACCAAAATTTCCCGCTACGCCTACGTCTCCAAGGAAGAGCAGCAGGCCGAGACTTTCCGAAAAATGCTGCTCGCGATGGTCAGCGACCTTCGCGTCGTGCTGGTCAAGCTTGCCGATCGCCTCCACAACATGCGTACCCTGGAGTACCTCCCTGACGACAAGCAGATCGCGATCGCGAAAGAAACAATGGAGATCTACGCGCCGATCGCGAACCGTCTCGGCATCGGGCGCGTGAAGAACGAGCTCGAAGATCTCGCGTTCCGTTATCTGCACCCGCGCGAGTTCGAAGACTTGCAGGCGTCAGTCAACGAGAAGCTGTCGGTCAGCGGCGATCTCGTCGGTCGCATCAAGGACACGCTGCAGATCAAGCTGCGCGAAAACGAAATCTCCGGCGACGTGCACGGCCGCGTCAAATCGATGTTCTCGATCTGGACGAAGCTGCGCCGGCAGGAGATCGACATCGGCCAGGTCTACGACTACATCGGCTTCCGCATCATCGGCAGCAGTGTCAAAGATTGTTACGCCGCCCTCGGCATCATCCATCAGATGTGGCGTCCCGTGCCGGGCCGCATCAAAGATTACATCGCGATGCCGAAGCCGAACTTTTATCAGTCACTGCACACGACGGTGGTCGCGGAGAAGGGACAACCGTTCGAAGTGCAGATCCGCACGAAGGACATGGATCTCATCGCGGAGCAGGGAATCGCGGCGCACTGGAAGTACAAAGAGGGACGCATGGGCGCGCAGGCGGACGACAAGAATTTCCTCTGGCTGCGTCAGCTCGTCGAATGGCAGAACGACATCAAGGATCCGCGGGTGTTCATGCACTCGCTCAAGATCGATCTCTATCCCGATGAGGTTTACACCTTCACGCCCAAGGGCGACGTCTTCGCATTTCCGCGCGGCGCGACGCCGCTCGACTTCGCGTATCGCATCCATACTGATGTGGGACATCACTGCGTCGGCGTGCGCGTCAACGGCAAGCTCGTGCCGCTGCGCACGCCGCTGAAGAACGGCGACATCGTCGAGATCATGACGTCGCCGACCCAGGCGCCCTCCCGCGAATGGGTCAACATGGTGGTGACCTCGCGCGCGCGGCACAAGATCCGGCACTGGCTGAACACCGAACAGAAACACCGCTCCACGGACCTCGGCAAGAAGCTGATCGAAAAGGAAGCGAAGCGCTATCGCGTTCCATGGCGAAAGCTGATCGCCGAAAACGCGATCGACGGCGTCCTCTCCGAATACGGACTCGCGAAGCTCGAGGACCTCTACGCCGACATCGGGTTCGGAAAAGTCTCGCCCCGCTCGATCGTCGAGCGCTTCGTTTCGGATGCCCAGAAAGAAACCGCGCTCACCGACGAAGGCGTGCTCCAGAAGGCAGTCCGCAAGATTTTCCCGTTCACGACGTCGTCGACTTCGATCAAAGTGAAGGGCTACGACGATCTGATGACCTATCTCGCCAAGTGCTGCAATCCGCTGCCGGGCGAGCGCATCGTCGGCTACATCACGCGCGGAAAAGGCGTCGCAGTCCACAGCGCGAATTGTCCGAACGTCAAGAACCTGATGTTCAACCCCGATCGCGAGATCGCGGTCGAGTGGGCCGATCAGCGTCAGGCGCAGTTCCAGGTGGAGCTGGAAGTGCTGATGGAGGACCGGCAGGGGATTCTGGCGCGCGTCGTTTCAACGATCGCGAACCTGAAGACGAACATCCGTCAGATGGATTCGCGAACGGTAGACGGACGCGCGACCGCCGAGCTGGTGCTCGAGATCGCCGATCTCAAACATCTGGAAAAGGTGACGCGATCGATCGAAGAACTCGACGGCGTGATGCAGGTGGAGCGGAAGTTCAACGTGCGGCACGCGACAGGTTGATCGTTTGCCGTTGGCCGTATGCCGTATGCCGTATGCCGACGGCCAACGGCCAACGGCCAACGGCCAACGGCGAACGGCTAACGAGCCGCCTTCTTCACTTTTCCCGACCGCAGGCATCGCGTGCAGACATTCATCCGCTGCACCTTCGCGCCGAGCTTTACACGCACGCGCTGCAGGTTCGGCAACCATCGCCGGCTGCTCACATTGTGGGCGTGACTGATCTTGTTTCCGAACACCGGCGTTTTGCCGCAGACAGCGCACTTCTTGGCCATGTTTTGGGACTCCTCAAATAACGAAAAGCGTGGGATTGTAACGGTCTCACCGACTGCCGCGCAACTTCCGAACGCGTCAACGTACCAATTCCGCGTAATCGATTCATTTATCTAAATCCTGTAGAGTTGACACCACTTATAAAACCCTGTAATTTTGATCCACCTTTCACAGCCGAGCACGCGAGAAGTGAGTGAGATGGATGGGGTGAGCGGTGTTCTTCTCAAAGAGCAAAAACGTCGTCGGTCTTGATATCGGCTCCTCAGCGGTAAAACTCGTCGAGCTGAAGGAGAAGAAGGGCGGGTTTGAGCTTGCGAAGCTCGGGCTCGAGCGCCTTTCTCCTGAGGCTATCGTTGACGGGTCGATCATGGACTCGTCGCTGGTAGTGGAGACGATCGGGCGGCTGAACAGCGAAAAAGCCGTCAAGAATTCCAATTACGCGACCTCCCTTTCCGGTCATTCCGTCATCATCAAGAAGATCACCCTTCCGGCGATGCTGCCGGAAGAACTGGCGGAATCGATTCAGTGGGAAGCGGAGCAGTACATCCCGTTCGACATCAATGATGTCAACCTCGACTACGTTCCGCTGACCACCTCCGGAAGCGGCGACAACATCGATGTCATCCTGGTCGCCGTCAAAAAAGAAAAGATCAACGATTACACGTCGGTCATCACGCAGAGCGGAAAAAACGCGGTGCTGGTCGACGTCGACGCTTTCGCGCTCCAGAACTGCTACGAGATGAACTACGGAACGGACGAGGGCAAGACGCTCGCTCTCGTCAACGTCGGCGCATCGGTGACCAACGTCAACGTGCTGTCGGGTTCCACGTCGCTCTTCTGGCGCGACATCACATTCGGCGGCAATCAATATACAGATGCGATTCAGCGTGAGATGAGCCTCTCGTTCGAGCAGGCCGAAGATCTGAAAAAAGGAAAGCAGGTCGGCGACCAGACGATTCAGCAGGTCATCCCGATCCTGAATTCTGTTTCCGAGGACTTCGCGGGGGAGCTGCGGAAGACGCTGGACTTTTTCACTGCCACGTCGGGTGCCGATCGCGTTGACGAGATCGTGCTTTCCGGCGGCGGCTCGGGCGTGCTGAACCTCGATGCCATCCTGCGCGACAAGTTCGGCATCGCCGTCAACATCATGGACCCCTTCCAGAGGATCACGGTCGACGAAAAACAATTCAACCCGGAGGAGTTGGCTGAGATCGGGCCGAGCATGGCAGTGGCGGTCGGCCTGGCGATCAGGAAGTTGGGGGACGCTTGATTAAGATCAACTTAGTACGGGAAGGGCGGGCGGTCCGCGGAGCAGGTGCGGCTCCGGGGGCAGCGGCGGCCGCAATGGCGACCGCGGGGCCAAGCAACCTCAATACAATGCTCATCGTCGCCGGTGTCGCGATCGGCGTGGTCATCGGCGGTGGCTGGTGGGTGATCGAGAAGAACAAGCTCAGCGGCAAGCGCGACGAAGTGGCGTCCAAGACGCGCGAAGCGCAGCGCCTCGAATCCATCATCAAGGAAGTCGAGGAGTATCAGCGGCGCAAGGACAACCTGCAGAAACGCATCGACCTGATCAATCAGCTGAAGCAGAACCAGAAGGGTCCCGTGAAGATCATGGATCGCGTGAGCCAGGATCTTCCCGACCTCGTGTGGCTGGACAAGATGACGATGAGCGGCGGCCTGATCACGATCACAGGGCGCGGTCTCAATCCCAATGCAATCGCGAACTTCGTGGAGGCCATCAAGAAAGATCCCCTTTTCGAGGAGCCGGACCTGAGCTCGATGAACCAGGTGACGGTCACCCCTCCGGTCTATGCCTTCGACATGACCTTCCACTTCACCTATGCGCCGAAGGGTGAAGCGGGAGCACCCGGCGCCGCGACAGGCACCGGCACTGGAACAACCGGCACGACGACGACCACCGGTTCGGCAACGAAGCGGTAGGAGAGATAGATGGCAGCGCTAACGCTCGAAGGAAAGCCATGGTACTGGGGACTGGCCATCGGTGTAGGCCTCGCCGCCGTGATCATCTGGCTCGCCAACTGGCAACTGATCGACCCGGTCGATCAACAGATCAAAGCCGCTGAGTCGCAGATCAAGGACCTCGATACCAAGATCGAGCAGGGCCGCTCGGCGCAGCGCAAGCTCCCGCAGTTCCGTGAAGAAGTCCACCGCCTCGAGCTCGAGCTGGAAAAACTCCGGCGCATCCTGCCGTCGACCCGCAACACCGAAGAAATCATCAAGAAGATCAAGTCCCTCGTCGATCAGGGCGACTTCGTCCTGCACAAGCTGACGTTCCCGAAGATCGCTCCGGCGCAAGGTGGCGATCCGTACGCCGAATGGCCGATCACGGTTTCGGTGGACGGCCGCTATCACAACCTCGCGATCCTCTTTAATCGCCTGAGCAACTTCTCGCGAATCATGAACGTCGAGCAGATCACCATCTCGGCGCTCTCCAATCAGACTGAACGCACGGTCACCTCGGAGTTCGTCGCGAAGACATTCGTGTATGTCGAACCGGCAGCGCCGGCGCCCGCAACCACGACGAAACCTGCGGGCGGTGCCGCGAAGAGTGGAGGCACGTAGGCCGATGACACGCCTTCGAATCGCTTTCTCGATGCTGATCGTCGCCGCCGCCATCGCGGCGGTGTTCGCGCAAGCGCCCGGCGGACGGCCGGGCGGCGGATCGACTGCTACGACCGCGACAACCACGACGTCTTCGACGGGAACGACGGCAACGACCGGGACCGGCAACGTTCAGGAAGTTCTCCAGGAAATTCTTGAAGGTCCCGGGACCGGCGAACAATACCGCTACGACCCGCAAGGTCGCCGCGACCCGTTCCAGTCGCTGATCGGGCCGGCGCCCAAGCTCGCGCCGGGCCAGCGTCCACCGGGACCGGCCGGATTCCTGATCGACGAAATCAAGCTGCAAGGAGTTGTCCGGACCAAGCAGCAGGGCCTGGTGGCCATGGTCAACGGGCCGGACAACAAGGGGTATCTCATCCGGGTTGGCGACAAAGTCCTCGATGGTGAAGTCGTTCGCATAACGTCCTCCTCCGTCGTATTCCGGCAGGAGGTCAACGACCCGACTCGAATCGAACGTTTCCGCGAAGTGGTCAAGGATCTTACCCCCGAGGCTCAGAGGAAATAGCGTGCTGGGTGAGGTGCGTGGAGGGCCGTGAGATGGTGAAGGTGGGAAGTATGACAAGAGTCCAGCGAATCCTGCTGATCGCAAGCATGCTCATTCTGAGCGCCGGAGCTGCGCCTGCTTCGTGGTGGAAGCACCGTACCCCGGCGAAAACCGCGCCGCAGCCGGCACCGGCCGCCGCGTCAGACATGGTCTTGAATGCGATCGAACTCGGATCATCTGCGACACCGCAGATCATTCTGAAAACCAGCGGAGCGCCGGCGTTTACGTCGCTCAGCCCCACGCCCGACCAGTTTGTGGTGGATCTCTCCGGGACATCCAAAGCGGCATCGATCGCGATGCCGTCGCCTCTTCCGCCATCCATCAGCGCAATCACGGCGGACGAAGTCACAGAGATGGGGAATCGGCTGACCCGCGTGACGGTGCATCTGACTGGTCAGGGCACTCCGCAAGCCGCCGCCGAGGGCAACGCCGTCGTCGTGACGCTTCCCGCGCCGGCGATTGCGGAAGCAGCTCCGGCACCGAGGATCACCGAGGCTCCAGCGCCGATCGTGATGACCCCGATGGAGCCGGCGATCAAGAGCGAGCCCGTTCCTTCCGTTAAGGCAACGGTACTGAAGAAGATTGATACCGCCGGCAAAGGCGACGCGATGGAAGTCCTGATCGCGACGAACGGCGATGCCAGCTACAGCGCCTTCAAACTCGAGAGCCCGGCGCGCGTCGTCATCGATCTTCCGGGAATCAAGAACAAGCTGACGAAGAACAGCATCGAGGTCGGCGATTCGCTGGTGAAGCGCGTGCGCGGCGGTCAATTCAAGAGCGATGTCGCGCGCGTCGTCATCGAGCTTTCGCAGACTACGAATTTCAATATCGCGAAGAGCGGCGACCGTCTCCACGTCACCTTCGGCGAAACGGCAAAGGCGGCCGCCAATGCGCCCGCTCCCGAAGTAAAGATCGCAGAAGCGCCGAAGGCTCCCGAGCCCGCGAAGTCGACTGACGTCGTTTCGCAGGTGCCGGCGATTGCCGACAACGCGACCTGGAAGTTGCCGCAGGAGGCATCGCAGGGCGCGACCGCAATCATTCACGCGCAAGATCAGGCGCCGCCGCCAGCCCCGCGTCCGCGGCGGACGGCGACGCCCGTTTCTCCGACGTCTCCCGCTCCATCGACGACCGAGAATGTATTCACCGAACCGGCTGGTCCGGCTGTCAGTCCGCTGGCAGCAGGTGGTGCGCGTCAGTTGAGTGCCGGCGAGAAGGTGTTCACGGGCGAGCCAATTTCGCTGAATTTGAAGGACGCCGACATCAAAGATGTGCTGCGTACTTTCGCGCAGTTGACCGGCCTCAATATCGCGGTTGATCCGAACGTCAACGGCTCTGTCACCGTCGACTTCGTGGACGTGCCCTGGGATCAGGCCCTGGATCTGATCCTGCGCCAGAACGGACTGTCGTACGTGCTCGAAGGAAACGTGATGCGCGTCGGCACGCTGTCGCGTCTTTCGGAGGAAGCGTCCGCCAATCGCCGCCTCCAGGAAGAGGAGCGGCTGAACGTGCCGCTCACGACGGTCAGCTTCAAGTTGTCTTACGCGCGTGCGCAGGACGTATCGACGCTTCTCAAGGAGATCGCATCTCCGCGCGCACGATTGATCGTCGATCAGCGAACGAATCAGTTGATCATCAGTGAGATTCCGGCGTACCTGCAGACGATGCGCAACCTCATCGACTCGGTCGACGTTCCGAACCGTCAGGTTGTCATCGAGGCGCGAATCGTCGAGACCACGCAGAGCTTCCTCCAGCAGTACGGTTTCAACTGGGGATTCCGCGGAACGCTCGACCCGTCGGTCGGAACCGGCACTGGTCTCGTGTTCCCGAGCCGCGTCGATGTCGTCGGCGGACCGTTTGAATTCGGGGCCGGCAACCCCGTCCTTTCCTTCTCGCTCGGCAACGTCCTCGGCTCATTCACGCTCGACGTAGCGCTGAATGCCGCGGAGTCGGAATCGGCCGCGCGCGTCATCGCGGCGCCCCGCATTCAGACCCAGGACAACGTCCCGGCGCAGATCCAGGCCGGTACTCAGATCCCGTTCCAGACGCGCATCAATTTCACGACGACGGTGACTTACGTCGACGCTACCTTGAGTCTCTCCGTCACGCCGCAGATTACCGAGGCCGGCACGGTGATCATGGATATCCAGGTGCAGAAGAACGACCCGGGTCCGACCTCAGCAAACGCACCGGGACCGTCGATCGCCACGCGCCGTGCGCTGACGAAGCTGATGGTGCGCGACGGCGGAACGGCGGTCATCGCTGGCATCTATCAGACCAACGAATCCAACCTGCAGAACCGACTGCCGTTCCTCTATCAGATTCCTGTCATTGGAAATCTCTTCAAGAGGCACGACATCAACTCGACGCATCAGGAACTGCTGATCTTCATCACGCCGCGCATCGTGCGCACTTCGTAGTCGGATGGGAGGAGTAATGAACCGCAACCGGAAAAGAGTCGCGCTCGTAGCCGCAGCAGGGATCCTGCTGCTGGCCGCCGGCTCGTGCAACGACATCAATCGACAGAGCTCGCCCATCGATCTGCTAGTGACGAACACGCAGATCCTGCATCGGCTCGACCTGGCCGGCGACGTCGTCGGTTCGACGAACTGCCGTCAGAGCATCGGCACGATCCATATCCAGGCGCTTCAGCTTTCAAGGCCATCTACAAATCCGAACCTCACGCCGACCGACCTGAATCAGGTGAGAATCGACCGCTACCGCGTTTCCTACGTGCGCGCCGATGGCGGTCATCTCGTGCCGGCACCGTTTGTCCGGTCGATCTCGACGCTGGTTGCGGTCGGGGCGACCGCCGACGCGACGACTTTCCAGGTGTTCGATCCGAATGCGCTCAATCAGGCGCCGTTCGCCGCGCTTCTGCCGCAGAACGGGGGACACGATCCGGAAACGGGACGATCCATCGTCACGATGGACGTGATCCTGGAAGTATTTGGCACAACGCTGGCCGGTGAGCGCGTCTCCGGCAGTACGCGAATGACACTCGATTTCTGCTTCTCGTGCGGTGGATGCGCGTAGCCGCTCGCGTGTGTGGATGGAGGAGTTGGGGGTTTCTATGATCGAAATGAGAAAGCGGAAACTAACATTCGCGATTGTCGCGCTGGTCCTGATTCTCGCGGGCTGTAAGAGCGAGTCGCCGACGGCACCTCCGGTAACGCCTGGCGGCACGACTCCGGGCGGCGGAATTACTCCGCCTACCAACCCGACTGTGAGAATCACGGCATCCAATACATCTCCGTTGGTGAACTCGAACGTCATCATCACGGCCACGGTCACCGAAAACGGTCAGAACGTTCCGAACGGTACGGCGGTGCAGTTCACCACCACCCTCGGCACGTTTACCGACACCGGTTCAAACACCAGCGTCCGCATCACGACCAACGGCGTTTCGACCGTCACGCTGACATCGGCGGGCGCCGGCACGGCCCACGTGACCGCGACGGTCGCGAATGTCTCGGCATCGGTCGACGTCACCTTCTCGACCGTACCCGTGACACCACAGCCGCCGTCGACGACACCGACGATCACCACGATCGTTCCAACGACCGGACCTCCGGCCGGCGGAACGCAGGTCACGATCAACGGCACGAACTTCCGGACGCCGGTGCGCGTGTTGTTCGATATTGGCGACGGCAACCCGCAGGAAGCGTTTGTCGTGTCGGTCAGTCCGACTCAGATCGTCGTCATCACGCCGCGAATCAACCTGACGACGGGCCAGACCAAGGCCGCCGACGTCATCGTCATCACTCAGGCCGGCACGGCTGCCGAGTCGCGCGTTGTGAAAACGCAGGGCTTCACGTACCAGAACGCGGTTCTAACACCCGTGATCCGAACCGTGCAGCCGACGTCCGGGCCCATCGGCGGCGGAACGCGCGTCACGATCATCGGCGATGCATTCCAGCAGCCTGTTCAGGTCTTTTTCGGTTCCGCAGAAGCGCAGGTCCTCAGCGTGACGTTCGATCAGATCATCGTCATGAGTCCGCGCGGCAGCGACACGGCACCGGGAGGCTCCGGCGTTGTGACCGGACCGGTACCTGTCACTGTCAGGAATGTCGGCTCCAATACCACGGGAAGTTCACCGGTTCAATTCCGGTACACGCCGAAGATGCAGATCACGACCGTCGGTCCGACGGAGGGACCATTTACCGGCGGAACGCGCGTTCGCATCGACGGCATCGGCTTCGATGATCCGCTGGCGGTAAGCGTCGCCGGTGTCGCTGCGCAAGTCATCAGCGTCTCCGGAAGCGAGGTCATCGTCCAAACCGTAGGCATCAACCTGACGAGTTGCTCCGACAAAGAGGGACCGATTGTCGTTACAAACACCGAGAACGGTGACACAGCGAGCGGGGGAACCTTCATCTTCCGTGTTCCGCGTCCGCTGATCACGAACATTTCCAACCCGAACAACGCCGGAGGCACCGCCACGATCACGGTCCTCAACGCGCTCGGATTCGCACGCATCACGATCGGCGGCGTGGCCGTACCGATTTCCGCCACGGTTCCGAACGCGAACGGCACGACGACGTTCACCGTTCAGCTGCCTCCGACGATTCAATTGTCGACGGTCTCCTGCCCGGCGGGTGGTTCGGCACCGATTCCGACGGCATTCGACGTCGTCTACACCAGTGCGACTACCGGATGCACCGACACCGCACCGAAGGGCATCACGATCAACCCCGCAGCGGTGCCGGTTGTCTTTGCAAATCCGGCCACCTTCCAACCCTTCACGGCGACTATCACGCCGACTCCAGCGCCGGCGCCGCCGTTCCCTGGAACGTCGGTTACGCCGTCGGCGACGCAAACGATCCAGCTCGTCAATAACGGCACAGCGCCGCTGGACATCCAGTCGATCACTCAGGTTGGTGCGGGATGCCCGCGGTTCGCTTCCGGCCCGGCTGTGCCGCCTGTTGTAACCCTGAATCAGTGCGAGTCGCTGCCCATCAGCGTGACTTACACCGGTCAGCTGACCCCGACAACGGAAACGTGCACCCTCACAGTGCAGACCAACGCAGGCACTAAGACGTTCCTGCTGGTCGGCTCGGCGCGTTGAAGTATTGAGCATTTGACTTGATTGCGGACCGCCCCTTCGGGGGCGGTTCGTTTCTGGGGTAGAGTCTTAAGTCCATGGCCCAGCCGGCGAATAACCCAAAGATCGAGGAAC
>JALYZI010000068.1 GCA_030948915.1 Acidobacteriota bacterium | reverse complement strand
CTCCTTCTCATCGATCACATCACGAGTCAGACAGCGCTGATCCTGCCGGTCCGGCAGATTGTCGCGGAGCTCAATGCGCGCGGCATCGACACGCTCATCGACGGCGCCCACGCCGCCGGTCAACTGCCACTCGACATCCGCGCAATCGGATGTGCGTACTACACCGGCAACCTGCACAAGTGGGTCTGCGCACCGAAAGGCGCTGCTTTTCTGTACGTTCGCGAAGATCGGCGCGAGGGCATCCATCCGATCGTCATCAGCCATGGCCTCAACTCGACCCGGACCGATCGCTCGCGATTCCATCTCGAATTCGACTGGCCGGGAACATTCGATCCGACGGCGTTCCTCGCCGCCGGCGAAGCCCTTCGATTTATCCCAACGCTCGTGCCGGGCGGGTGGGACGGGATCATGCGTCGCAATCATGACCTCGCACTCCAGGCTCGCGACATTCTGTGTCGCGCGCTGAAGATCGATCCGCCGGCGCCTGATGCCATGCTCGGCTCGATGGCCGCCGTGCCGGTTCCGGATGGCAAACCGGGCGACGAGTCATCCGTCTTCGGGGATCCGCTACAGGACGAACTCTTCAATCAATTTCGAATTGAAGTGCCCGTCATGCCGTGGCCGAGCCCGCCGAAACGCCTCCTTCGCGTCTCAGCGCAGCTCTACAACACCGTCGATGAGTACTCGAAGCTCGCGGCCGCGCTCGGCCGTCTGCTGTAAAGCGCGCTTTGGAACTTTTCCTGCACTGCAAGCCGCACGGAGG
Source organism: Acidobacteriota bacterium (assembly GCA_030948915.1). Taxonomy (GTDB): domain Bacteria; phylum Acidobacteriota; class Thermoanaerobaculia; order Gp7-AA8; family Gp7-AA8; genus Gp7-AA10. The sequence continues at coordinate 55,934 of JALYZI010000068.1, read as the reverse complement.
GGTGGAAACTCATGAGACGCAACTGGATTTTTCTTTTCGCGATCGTTTCTCTAATCGCGTTCGGATGTAACAAGAGCGAGACCGCCACATCCGACACCGCGACGACGACCAGCACGTTCGCGACGGACACGTCGAGTACGACCTCGACCACCGGCACATCGGCATCGGTATCGGATGCTGACAAGACCTTCATGGCGAAAGCCGCGCAGGGCGGAATGGCCGAAGTGGCCCTCGGACAGATGGCTTCCACAAAAGCAGCCAGCAATGACGTGAAAGACTTCGGCAACCGCATGGTCAATGACCACGGCAAGGCGAACGACGAATTGAAGCAACTCGCCTCGAGCAAAGGCGTCACGCTGCCGGCCGATCTCGACGCCGAGAGCAAGAAGGCATCTGACGCATTGTCGAAAAAGACCGGAAAGGCTTTCGACAAAGACTACATCTCGGACATGGTCAAGGATCACGAGAAAGATGTGGCAGAGTTCCAGAAGGAATCCTCATCGGCTCAGGATCCTGACTTGAAAAACTGGGTGACCAAGACACTGCCGACGCTGCAGGACCATCTGAAGATGGCCAAGCAGACCGCCGCTAAAGTGAAGTAACGCGACGCGCAGAGGGCCGGTTCAGCCGGCCCTTTTTTTCAGCCGCGCGATGATGTAATCGCGATTCATGCGCGCGATGAAGTCGACCGAAATGCTCTTCGGACAAACCGCTTCGCACTCGCCGTACATCGTGCAGCTCCCGAAGTGCTCTTCCATCACTTCCACCATTTTCAGGACGCGACTGTAGCGCTCCGGCTGGCCCTGCGGGAGAAGTCCGAGGTGAGAGATTTTCGCGGCCGTGAAGAGTTGAGCGGCGCCATTGGGGCATTGCGCGACGCACGCGCCGCACTCGATGCATTCAGCGGCGTCCATCGCGTTTTCCTGCACGACCTTCGGGATCGGAATCGTGTTCGCCTCAGGAGCGCTGCCGCTATTCACCGTGATGAAGCCGCCGGCCTGAATGATCTTGTCGAGCGGGCTGCGATCGACAATGAGGTCCTTGATGACCGGAAAAGCCCGCGCGCGCCACGGCTCGACCCGGATGACGTCGCCATCCCGGAAGTGCCGCATGTGCAACTGACACGTCGCGCTGCCGCCCAGCGGCCCATGCGCGATCCCGTTGAGCATCATGCCGCACGATCCGCAGATGCCTTCGCGGCAGTCGCTCTCGAAATGGATCGGGTCCTCCTCGCTCTCGATCAACTGCTCATTGACGATGTCGAGCATCTCGAGAAAAGAGGCATCGGGACTGATGTCTCTGGCCGCGTACTCGACGAAACGCCCTTCGGATCCGCCCGCCTTCTGGCGCCAGACATGGAGAGTCAGGTTCACTTGTAACTCCTCGTCGCCAGCTTGATCTCCTCGTACGCGAGCGGTTCCTTGTGCAGGCGCGGCTCGTCGCCATTGAACTCCCAGGCCGCGACGTAGAGAAACTTGTCGTCATTGCGCAGCGCTTCGCCGTCCGGCGTCTGATACTCGACGCGGAAGTGCCCGCCGCATGACTCTTCGCGATGCAGCGCGTCGACGCACATCAGCTCCGCGAGCTCGAAGAAGTCGGCAACGCGTCCGGCCTTCTCCAAGGATTGATTGAGCTCCTGGCCGCTGCCGAGGACGCGGACGTCGCGCCAGAAGCGGTCGCGAAGATCGCGCACATCCCTGCGCGCTTTCTCGAGGCCTTGCGCACTGCGGGCCATGCCGCAGTTCTTCCACATGATCTGACCGAGCTCGCGGTGATAAGAATCGACGCTCCGCTTTCCTTTCGCCGACAGTAAACGATTGACGCGATCGGCGACATCGGCTTGCACCCGCTTGAACTCCGGACCGTCAGTCGCCACTTTCTTGTTCATTTGACCGGACAGATAGTCGGCGATCGTTGATGCGATCACGAAATAACCGTCTGCCAGGCCCTGCATCAATGCGCTGGCGCCGAGACGATTGGCACCGTGGTCGGAGAAATTCGCTTCGCCAATGACATACAGACCCGGGATCGTGCCCATGAGGTTGTAATCGACCCATAAGCCGCCCATCGTGTAATGCGGCGCGGGATAAATCCTCATCGGTGCGCTGTACGGATCCTCGGCCGTGATGTCGTGGTACATCTCGAAGAGATTTCCGTAACGCTCTTCAATCGTGGCGCGCCCCAGCCGGTTGATCGCGTCCGCAAAATCGAGATACACGCCTCGCCCGCCCGGACCGACGCCGCGTCCCTCGTCACAGACTTCCTTGGCCGCGCGGGAGGCGATGTCGCGCGGAGCCAGATTCCCGAAGCTGGGATATTTACGCTCCAGGAAATAATCGCGTTCCGACTCCGGGATTTCCTGTGGCGACCGCTTATCGCCTTTCAGTTTCGGCACCCAGATCCTTCCGTCATTGCGCAGCGACTCCGACATGAGCGTCAGCTTGGACTGATAATCGCCCGTCTGCGGAATACATGTCGGATGAATCTGCGTGTAACACGGGTTCGCGAAGTAGGCGCCGCGGCGATGGGCGCGCCAGATCGCAGTGCAATTGGAAGCCTTGGCGTTCGTCGAGAGATAGAAGACGTTCGCGTAACCGCCCGTGCCAAGGACGACGGCATCGCCGGCGTGCGCTTCAATAGCGCCCGTAACGAGATTGCGCGTGATGATGCCCTTGGCTTGCCCTCCGACGACGACCAGATCGAGCATCTCGTAGCGATTGAACATCTGCACGCGTCCAAGAGCGATCTGACGTTCCAGGGCCTGAAACGCGCCGAGAAGAAGTTGCTGGCCGGTTTGGCCGCGCGCGTAGAACGTCCGCGAAACCTGCACGCCGCCGAATGACCGATTCTCGAGCAGCCCGCCATACTCCCGCGCAAACGGGACGCCTTGAGCGACCGCTTGATCGATGATGTTCACCGACAGCTCGGCGAGGCGATGGACGTTCCCTTCGCGCGATCGATAATCGCCGCCTTTTACGGTGTCGTAGAAGAGGCGATAAATGCTGTCGCCGTCATTCTGATAGTTCTTGGCGGCGTTGATTCCGCCCTGTGCCGCGATCGAATGCGCGCGGCGCGGCGAGTCGTGAAAGACGAAGCACTTGACGTTGTATCCGAGCTCGCCGAATGAAGCGGCCGCCGAGGCCCCGGCGAGTCCCGCACCGACGACGATGATGTCGTACTTACGCTTGTTCGTCGGATTGACGAGCTTGTAATGCGATTTGGCGTAAGTCCACTTCTTGTCGAGCGGACCGGGCGGAATCTTCGCATCGAGCTCGGTCATCGCACCACTCCCATCAGCACGAAAACCGGAAATGAAATGTTGCCGAGCGTGATCACCAGAGCAAATACCGTCGCGAAGACGCGGCGCCAGGAATTGAATTTCGGATGATTCAGGCCAAGCGAATTAAACATGCTCCACAGCCCGTGATACAGATGCAGCCCGAGCGCGAGATTGGCGACGATGTAGATCGCGCTGACCCACCACACCTGAAATCCGGTGACGACGTTGTGGTAGGGATCGTCCTGTATGAAATTCGGATGAAACTTTCCGTACGTCAGATGCCCGAGGTGATACCAGACGAAGAGAATGATGATCACGCCGCCCCATCGCATCGTTCGTGCGGCGTAACTCGCTTCGACATAGTCGCGCTGCTTGTAGGCGATGGGCCGCGCGCGGCGGTTCATGAGCGTCAACTGCGTGGCCGCCTGAATATGCAGCCAGGCCGCCACGAGCAGCAGGACGCGCGTGATATTGAGCGCGACTTTGTCCGGGACGAACGGGCCGCCGATCGTGCGCAGCCAGCTCGCGTAGTTGTTCATGTGCTCGGGACCGAGGTACAGCTTCATGTTCCCGAGCATGTGGGCAAGGATCCAGCCGAACAGGAAGACGCCGCTGACGGCCATGATGGCTTTCTTGCCGATGGCCGAACGATAGAACGCGCCGAACCAGGTGCTGGAGGGAGTCTCGGGGGAAACCGCAGTCACGACTTCGAATGATATCGATGTCAGATGGCAGGCGCCAGACGTCAGGCGTCAGGCGTCAGACGTCAGGCGTCAGTCGTCAGGCGTCAGGCGTCAGGAAAAAAAATCTGACGACTGACGCCGGACACCCGACGCCTACTTAACTGCGCTCTGCATCTCCTTGATTGCCGCTTCGCGTCCTTTGTCTTTCGCGATCTTCGTGAAGCGCGCGCGCTGCGATGCCGGAATCTGGCGGATCAAACCGAGGTAGCGGCCCTGGAGCTGACGCGAAGCGAGCTGTGCGCTGCTCAGCTTCGCCGATCGCCGTCGTCGCTTGCCGTTGCCGGACGTCGATGCCGCCTTGGAGCCACCGACTTCATCTTGCATTGCGCGAATGGCGGCCTCGCGGCCTTTTTCTTTCGCGATCTGACCGAATCGCGCGCGTTTGCCGGCGGGAATCCGGCGGACAAGAGCGAGATAGCGGCCTTGCAGTTGTCTGGATGCGCGTTGGTCGGAAGTCAATGCCGATGACGATGCCGACTGAGCTCGAGCGCCTCCTCCCGGTGGACGCCCGCGACGTCGCGCGCTACTGCCCTCTCGCAGTGCGGCGAGTTGGCGCTCCAGGTCACTGATCCGACGGCAGCGATCGACATCCTGTGCCGATATCCGGCCTTCACGAATCAATTGCTGCAGAATGTCTTGAGCGTCATTGGAAACTGCGGCACGTCTTCCTCTTGGCAAAGTGAATCCTCCCTTAAGCGGCGCGATGATATCTCAGTATCGATAGTGATCGGACTTATAGGGTCCCTCAATCGGTATGCCGAGATATTTGGATTGTTCCTTAGTAAGCTCGGTCAGCTCAACGCCGAGGTGCTTCAGATGGAGGCGGGCGACTTCTTCATCGAGTTTCTTGGGCAGGACATACACCTGCTTCTGATATTCGCCTTTATTCTGCCAGAGCGCGATCTGTGCGAGGACCTGATTCGTGAATGAGGCCGACATGACAAACGACGGATGGCCGGTCGCGCAGCCGAGATTCAAAAGACGTCCTTCCGCAAGAATAAGAACGCTGTGACCGTCCGCGAAGACCCACTCGTCGTATTGCGGCTTGATGTTGACCCGGCGAATGCCGGGCACCTTCTTGAGTCCGGCCATGTCGATCTCATTATCGAAATGTCCGATGTTTCCGACAATCGCCTTGTCTTTCATCCGCGACATGTGCTCGGCCGTGATGATGTGGAAATTGCCGGTAGCTGTAATGACGATGTCGGCTTTTTCGATGACGTTCTCGAGTGTGTGCACGTCGTAGCCTTCCATTGCGGCCTGTAGTGCACAAATGGGATCGATCTCCGTTACGACGACACGTGCTCCCTGGCCGCGCAACGCCTGCGCGCACCCTTTGCCGACTTCGCCGAATCCGCACACGACCGCTAGTTTTCCCGCGATCATGACATCGGAGGCGCGATTGAGTCCGTCGATGACCGAGTGCCGGCATCCATAGATGTTGTCGAACTTCGATTTCGTAACCGAGTCGTTGACGTTGATAGCCGGAAAGAGGAGCCGGCCCTCTTCCATCATTTGATAGAGGCGATGCACGCCGGTCGTCGTCTCTTCCGACACTCCCTTGATATTCGCCGTCACGCGCGTCCAGCGTTGCGGATCGCGCGCGAGCTCTTTGCGCAGCAGATCGAGAATGACTCCCCATTCCTCCGGCTCATCGCTCGGATTGAAATCGGGCACGCGGCATTTGGCCTCGCATGAGACGCCCTGGTGCACGAGAAGCGTGGCGTCTCCTCCGTCGTCGACGATCAGATTCGGTCCGCTGCCATCGGGCCACATCAGAGCTTCGGATGTGCACCACCAGTATTCTTCGAGCGTCTCGCCCTTCCACGCGAATACGGGGATGCCGCGAGGATTCTCAGTGGTGCCTTTTGTTTCCGGGCGGCCTACCACGACAGCGGCTGCGGCGTGGTCCTGAGTCGAGAAGATGTTGCAGCTCACCCAGCGCACATCGGCGCCGAGAAGATGGAGGGTCTCAATCAGGACCGCCGTCTGGATCGTCATGTGCAGCGATCCCATGATGCGCGCGCCCGACAGCGGCTTTGTGGCGCCGTACTGTTCGCGGACCGCCATGAGTCCGGGCATTTCGTGTTCCGCGAGCCGGATCTCGGCGCGTCCGAGCGTCGCGAGACCGAGATCGCGCACCTTGAAGGGAACTCGCCGCGCGGCGCGGGCGGCGTCAAACTGATGGTTTATTTCGAGAGTGGTGCTCATAAGTGCGGCGGATTGTACACTTACGCGCCATGCGACAGACAGCCTTGACCGCCGCCCTTCTTTTCGCGTCCATTGCTGCAGCACAACAGCCGCCGACTACGCCGCCGAAGCCGACGCTGCGCGAATTGACGATCGAGAACATCTTCGACCCCAAGCATCGCGTTGCGTTCTCCGGCGCGCCCCAAAGCGGATTCATCTGGCTCGACGACAAGACGTTCACCTGGCCGCGCACCAACGAGAAGAACGAGATTCAAGAGCAGGCGGTGCTCGATACACAGACCGGCACGAAGCGGACGCTGTTCGATGCCGCGAAACTGCAGGCCGCCGCGCGCAAGATCGCGGGCGTGACCGAAGAGGACGCGAAGAAACTGTCCCAACAGCGGACCTGGAACTTCAGCCCCAACAAGAAAACAGTCGTTCTTACGGTCGGCGACGATTTGTACCTGTACACACTCGATTCGGACACCTTCACGCGACTGACGTCCAGTCCGGGCGAAGAACAGGAAGCGTCCTTCAGCCCCGACGGAAAATCAGTAGCTTTTATCAGAAATAACAATCTGTACGTCATGGACGTCGCGTCACAGCGCGAGCGGCAGTTGACGACCGACGGCAACGAAAACATGCTCAATGGCATCCTCGACTGGGTCTATCAGGAAGAGGTCTATGGCCGCGGAAACTTCCGCGCGTACTGGTGGAGTCCCGATTCCTCCCGCATCGCGTACATGCAGCTCGACGAGCGGCCTGTTAAGCGGTTCGCCGTCGTCGACCACATCCCGACGATGCAGAAGGTCGAGCAGGAGCTCTATCCCAAAGCAGGATTTCCGAATCCGATCGCGCATCTGTTCACTGTGACGGCCAGCGGTACCGCGCCAAAGGAAGTCGACACTGAGCGTTACAGCGGCGGCGACTTCCTCATCGTGTCGGTCGACTGGAGTCCCGACAGTTCCAGGGTCGTCTATCAAGTGCAGAATCGCGAACAGAGCTGGCTCGATCTCGATACCGCCGACGCCAGTGGCGGATCGCCGAAGACGCTCTTCCGCGAAACGACGAAGGCCTGGGTCGAGCCGAATGGCAATCCCGAATGGCTCAAGGACGGCAGCTTTCTATGGCTGAGCGAGCGAAGCGGCTTCAAACACATTTACCAGTACGCGTCCGACGGAACGCTCAAGAGACAAGTGACCAACGGACCGTGGGAAGTCAGGACGCTGCACGGGATCGATCCCGCGAATGAATGGATCTACTTCTCGGGAACCGAGCGCAGCGTCATCGGTGGTGACGTCTATCGGATCCACCTCGACGGCACGCAGATGAAGCGACTATCCGAAGCGCCCGGGTCGCATCGCGCGACGTTCAATCCTTCAATGACGCAGTACGTCGATTCCTGGACCGACATCGAGACGCCTGCGCAAATCTCGCTCTATCGCAACGATGGATCCAAAGTCCGGGTCGTGGATGCCAACGCAGTCTCGGCGATCCGTGACTATCGGATTTCCAGGCCGGAGTTCATGCAGGTCAAGACGCGCGACGGATTCACGATGGAAGCGCTCATGATCAAGCCGGTCGATTTCGATCCTTCGCACAAGTATCCGGTCTACGAATACACGTATTCAGGTCCGCACGCGCAACAGGTGATCAATGGCTTCCGCGGATCGCAATATCTGTGGTGGCAGCTGCTGGCGCAGCGCGGAATGATCGTGTGGGTCTGCGACAACCGCACTGCCAGCGGTAAGGGCGTTGAATCGACATGGCCGGTCTACAAGCATTTCGGAGAGCTGGAGCTGCGCGACCTCGAAGACGGATTGAAGTGGCTGACTTCACAACCTTACGTCGATGGCTCGCGCGTGATTCTCGACGGCTGGAGCTACGGCGGTTTCATGACGAGCTACGCGCTCACGCACAGCACGCTGTGGTCGGCCGGAATCGCAGGCGGCACGGTTGCCGACTGGCACGACTACGACTCCATCTACACCGAACGCTACATGCTGATGCCGCAGAACAATCCGGACGGTTACCAGAACAGCTCTCCTCGCTTCGCCGCCAAAAACCTGCACGGCGATTTGCTCCTGCTGCACGGCACGATCGACGACAACGTGCACATGCAGAATACCGTGCAATTCATGTATGAGCTGCAAAAGGCCGGAAAGCCGTTCCGCCTGATGGTTTATCCGAAATCGCGCCACGGCGTAACGGATCCGCTGCTGGTCACGCACCTCCGCATGACGATGATGCAGTTCATCGAAGACACCGTGCTGCGGAAGTAGTCAGGTCTCCGTCTGCTCCATCTCCTCGTGCCGGTCGACAGTGTCGGACGGCAGATGCTCGCGCAGCCAGATGCGCTCGACGATCGGATATGCAGCGGCGATCGGAAGGGCCAGCACTGCTCCGATCGGACCCTGCAGGACTCCTCCGATCGTAATTCCGAGGAGCACGGTGAGCGTCGAGACGCGCATTTGCTTTCCCCAGATTCTTGGAATCAGCACATACGCCTCAATCGCGTGGTAAGCGAGGATCGCAGCAGCGACCGCCAGCGCGCGGCCCGGCGAAACCAGCAGGCCGAACAAACTCGCGACGCCGGCCATGACGATCGTCCCGACGACGGGGATGAAATCAAACAGGAATGCCAGCACGCCAAGCAGGAGCGCCAACGGCACCCGCAGGATGCTGAGGACGATGAAAACGTAGATGCCGGCGAGGGCCGCCGTGATGATGCTGCCGCGCATGTAAGCCATGACCACGGCCCGGATTTCTTCCGCCGTGCGCTCGATGCGCCCTCGCTTGTCCTTGGGCGCAAAATCGATCAGCCACGCGAACGCGCCGCGGCCCTCCAGCACGAAGTAAATCGCCAGCACGAGTACCAGTACGACGGTGGTCGTTCCTTCGATCGCAAATTTTCCGGCAGTCATTCCGCGCGCAAGCCAGGCCCGCGTCTGCGGCGCTCCTCCCTTCAAACTCTGCATCACCGATCCTAGAGGAGGGAATGCACGGAGGAGCCGGTGCTCGACTTCCGGCCACTCTTTCGTGAGTTCGCTGACCTGCCCGGACACGCTTGGAACGATGAGGATCACGAACGCGATCAGGAGTCCGAAAACGACGAAGGCCAGCGCGATGACGCTGACGGTTGGCCGCACGCCGTGCCGCTCGAGCCAGGTTGGTATCGGATCGATCAGCACGGCGATCACGATCGCGATCAGGATCATGAGAATGACCGGCCAGAGTTTGATCACGACGACGACTAGCAGGATCGCCAGCGCGATCTTCATCAGCGTCGTGAATGGAATCCGCAGCTGGAGCTCGTTGCCGGCCATGGTGCACTATCGTTCCGGCTCTATGCGAAAAACAAGCCTCACGGATCCCTCGGCGTCCACTGCGATTTTTGATCCTGGTCAACGACAGGGACGGATGGAATTTCGCGAGCGACGAGTAGGAGACCAAGCGCACTGCACGGCGCATGATCGAGAAGGTCCGACGGACGCCGTGAACAAATCATCACGCCCGAAGGCGCCTGGGTAAGAACGGAGCACCGGCGGCAGCGCCTCTTCTTCGACACCTCGACCGGCCTGCTGGTTCGCCGGCAAATCCTGACTCGCGTGCCGATCGTGGGTCAGCGCCACCCGCCGTTACACCGAGATGCCCCTGGGCGCCAGGGTGGACGAGGCGGTGTTCAATCGTCCAGCCGGAAGCCAACCTTGATCTTGACCTGGTACTGAGCGACCCGCCCTTTCTCGATCCGGCCGCGCATCTCGGTGACCTCGAACCAGTCGAGATTGCGCAGGTTTTTCGAGGCCCGCGCCACCCCTTTCGCGACCGCCTTCGCGAACGAATCTTTAGACGTTCCAACGATTTCCACCAATTTGTAGACACTGTTCTCGGCCATAGGTGCCCTCCGTCAGGGTTATTATGGTGCGGCGTCCACAAAATCGAGGCGAGCGGAATGAGAGCGGGAAATGTCGATCGCGTGAAGCGCCAACTCCTGCATGAGGCGGTCACCGAGAACGTCGATACCATTCGGGGTCTGCCGCCGCGGAGCATGCGGCGCGGAGAGCGGATCCGGCGCGCCTGGTGGCGGCGCACGCCACTGCTGCTTTTGCCACTGAGCCTTCTGGGCGCCGGCTATCTCGTGGTCTCGGAGTCTCGCGGTCTCGCGGTTCCGCGGCCGCCTGAAATCCGCCCCGCGACTTCGAAACCACGCAACCTCGCGACCGCGCTACCCGATTCGTTTGAGCCGGTAAAAGCGGCGGCCTTCCCGCTGGCGGTCAGGCGCGTCATCCTCGATGCGGGCCACGGCGGAAAAGACGCGGGCGCGTCGTCGGCATCACTCGTCAGCGAGAAGCAGATCACGCTCGACATCGAGCGCCGTCTTCGCATCCTTCTCGAGCGCGGTGGATTCGAAGTCGTTGCGACGCGCACTGATGACACGCTGATTCCGTTGCGCGAGCGCGCCAGGCTCGCCAACAGCTCCGACGGCGACATCTTCGTCTCGATTCATGTGAACTCGATTCGCAGCCACACCACCAGCCACGGCGTCGAGACTTACTACCTCGGGCCGACTAAAGATCCCCTACTGACGCAGCTGGCGGCCGAAGAGAACGGATCGTCGGGATACTCGATCGCCGATCTGCGCAAATTGCTCGATCGTGTTTATGCCGACGTGCGGCGCGATGAATCGCGACGCCTTGCAGCGACGCTGCAGGGACAGCTCTACGGCGATCTTCGCACGGCCGATCCGGGACTCGAAAACTGGGGAGTCAAACGCGCGCCGTTCATCGTTCTGGTCGCGACCGAGATGCCGGCGGTGCTCGCGGAGGTCGGGTGCCTTTCGAACGCACGGGAGGCGGCCATGCTCAATGAGCCGCAATACCGGCAGCAGATTGCGCAGGCGCTCTACCGCGGGATCTATGAATATGCGAGGAAGGGAACTTAATGGGATCCGATATTCTCCACGTCGGAATTGACCTCGGCACGTCGCGCAGCGCGATCTCGGCGTCGAACGGAGAGCGTTTCGTCGTGGACAGCTTCGTCGGCTGGCCTGCCGACATGGTCGCCAAAAAGATCCTGAAGCGGACGGTGCTCATCGGCCACGAGGCGGTTGCCAACCGCACCATGCTCGATCTCCATCGCCCGCTCGAACGCGGCCTGCTCAAGGAAGGATCCGAAAAAGACGTCGAGGCGGTCCGCGAGCTCCTCAAACATCTCCTCGGCCTCGTCGGCGCAAAGAGAAACGGAAAGGTGGATCCCGGCAATGTGCGCGCGGTCGTCGGCGTGCCGGCGGCAGCGCTGCGGACGAACAAGCAGTACCTTCGGAACTCGATGAAGGGAATCGTCGACAGTCTGATGATCGTATCGGAGCCGTTCGCGGTGGCGTACGGCCTCAACGCGCTGCTGCACACGATGATCATCGATATCGGCGCCGGCACGACCGACTTTTGCGTGATGAAGGGCCGCTATCCGACCGAAGAAGATCAGCGAACGCTGACGATTGCCGGAGACTCCATCGACGGCCATCTGCTGAAGCTGATCGAAGAGCGATACCCGCAGGCGAACGTAACGATCTTCATGGTGCGGGAGTGGAAAGAGAAATTCAGCTTCGTCGGAACTCCATCGGCGCGTGCGATCGTCAATGCGCCGGTCAAAGGCGTTCCGACTGAGCTCGACATCACGAACGAGATGAAGGCTGCTTGCGAGACGATCCTGCCGCCGATCCTCGAGACGACGCTCGATCTCCTCTCGCGAGTCGAGCCGGAATTTCAGGAGCGCGTGCGCAACAACGTCATCCTGTCGGGCGGCGGCGGCTTGATCCGCAATCTGCCGAAGGTCCTCGAGGATTCGATGAAGCAGGTCGGCGGCGGAAAAGTGACGTACATGGAGGACCCGGTCTTCGTCGGTTCCGACGGCGGCCTGGCGCTGGCGCTCGATGCACCGGACTCGGACTGGGAGCGGTTGTCGGCGTAGGGTGTACGGCGCGCTCATCACCGCGGCGATCCTCGTTCTACTCATTTTTCTCTACGCGCAGCTCGTCCGGCGGACCTCGATGTTCTATCCATCGAAATATCCACTCGGCGAATGGAACACGGCTAACCTGGCGCTGCAGCCTGAGGACGTCGAGTTCAAATCGTCCGATGGCGTTCGGCTGCACGGCTGGTTCTTCAAGGCCGGCGAGCCCACGCTGATTTTCTTTCACGGTAATGCCGGCAACATCACCGAACGTGGTCCGACGGCGGCCGGACTCGCGAAGCGCGGCATTTCCGTTTTTGTCTTCGATTGGCGAGGCTACGGGAAAAGCGAAGGCAGCGCGTCGGAATCAGGACTCTTCCGCGACGCGCTCGCAGCCTACGACTACACAAAGGCACGCACGCACGGAGACATCGTGGCCTACGGCGAATCGCTCGGCGGACCGTTCGCTGCGTACGTGGCCGTGCACCGAAAAGTGCGATGCGTCGTCATCGAGAATTCGTTCCCGTCGCTCGCCGCGATCGGCAACGCCCTCTACAAGCCCCTTCCCCTCGGTTACACAGCGCCGTTTTCGCTGATGACGACGCGCTGGCTGAATCAGGCCGGCGTGCCGGTGCTCGTGATGCACGGCAAACGCGATCAGGTCATTCCCTTCGCCCTCGGCATGGAGCTCTACAACGGCCTGCGTGTGCCGAAGGAATTACTGACTAGTGAAAATGCAGGCCACTGCGAGATCGCCAGCGCCGAGCCGGAGCGCTACTACGAAACGGTGACCCGCTTCGTGAGCGCTCCGGCGCCGAAGTGACTACGGACACGTAGCGAACGCGCCGGTATCCTGAACCGGGACGAACGCCGCGTTGAGCGGATTGGTGTACGTTTTGACGTTGCCGCTCTTCGTGTCGCGCACAGTGAGCACGACGTTGACGTTCGTCAGGCCGCCCGCAAACACCCAGAACCTCTGGCTGAAGCCGCAGGCATTGATGACTTTGACCACCGCCTCGACGTTGCTGGCGCTGAAGAACGTGAAGTATCCGGTGTCGGTCGTCAGACGCACAGCCTGGCCATTTCCGCTCTGGCCATCGTTCGTTCGCCACGTCGCGGAAACCGCGAATCGGCCATCGGCGAGACACATCGTCGTTGCATTCTGCGTGCACGCCGTCGGTTGTGCGGGGCTGCCGGAGAGGAACTGCGACAAGACGGAATACGACGATGAAAACGCGCCGTCGACGGTGGAGTTGCGCAGATCGCAGCCTGCCGAGGGATCCGGGCCGCACGATCCCAAAAGCTGTCCGACGACCTGGCCGTTGGAGAGCATCACCGGTGATCCGGAGCTTCCGCCATACACGCCTCCCTGGCCACCGACCGAGCTCGAATAGATGAAGTTCGTGCGCGTGACGCCGGTGCAGGTTCCGCTCGTCGTATCGACGAGTGTGTTCGAGTACGACTGCGGGAAGATGTCATTGGCCGGCACCGGATGCGAGATGCGATGGATCGTCGTCCCGGCTCCGACAGCGGCCGCATTCGCAGTCCATCCGAGGAGAACGCGACCTGCGGGAAGGGAGTTGAGTCTGACGAGCGTGACATCCGAGGTCGCTGAGCTGATGAGCCACTGCGCGCCGTTCACTGTCGGATCGGCATCGCGGTTAAACAAGCCCTGACACGACGCCGTCTGAAAATCGAAAACAGCTTCCAGGCTCGAAGCGGTGGTTTGGTCGTGGAAGCAATGATTCGCGGTCAGGAGATACGGCGTCTTGCTACTCGCCTGATCATTGAGCAGACCGCCCGTGCAGACGGCCCCGCCGTCGCCGGTGACGAAAAACAACGAGGCGACCGCTTTCCTGGCGCTCGCGATGCCGGTGAAGGTCGACGGGCTGACGCACGTGGCGTCGACGAGACACGTCGGCGCATCCTGGGAATGGATCGATCCAACGCCGACGTCGATCAATTCGAGGATTTCCCGGATCGTGAATGCTGTCGAAGTGCCCGACGCCGGCGCCTCGACATCGAGATAAATCGTGTCGCCCGGAACGCTCGGCGTCCAGATGCTGGCCTTGTCGTCGACGAGATCCCGGCTGAAAGCCTTCGGCGTCTGTCCCGGACCGTAAACCCAAAAAACCGTGCCATCGGGGATGCTCACGTTTTCGAGATGGAGCCGCAGACGGTGCGCCTTCTCGACGCGCACCATCGTGCTCCACACGATCGTGCCGTGAGAAGTCGCTTCGATCACACCGCGCCCGAACGTCGTGCTCGCGCTCTTGGCCGCAACGTCCGAGCTGAGACGGATGTCGATGACGTCGGGCAGCGTGCGACGGAATCCATTGCGCAGCGGCTGCCGGCCGCCGGCGTTCCAGTTCTGAATCGCAGCGATGGCGTCCGGCGTGCTGGTCGAAGAAGCCGACAAAACGGTCGCAGGAACCATTGCAGCGCGTTCCGCGAGCCGCGGCGCTGCGGCGTAACTCTTCATTCCAATGGCCTCGCGGACGAAAAGGCTTCCGGCCTCCTGCGCAAAGGCGGGTAAGGCAAAAACGACAGTTACACCGACGACGGCGAATGCTCGTCTCATTGAACTCTCCCCTTTACGTTTTTGGATCGGCGCTATCTTAGCAGGTCAGTCGTATCATTCGTCTCTGCATGCCATTTCGCTGTGTCCGATGTCACGCTGAAATCGAACGTGCCTTCAAGGCCTGCCCACATTGTGGCGAGCCCGTAACAGATTTCCTCCGCCGTTACGCTGACGAACCCGTCGATGGAAAGTACCGGATCATCGAGCGCCTGGGCGCGGGCGGCATGGGCGAGGTCTACAAGGTGGAGCACGTCTTTCTCAAGGCCGTTCGCGTGATCAAGGTCATCCGCCCGCAGATCTCCGAGGATGCCGACGCCCATGAGCGGTTCCTGCGCGAGGCGCAGCTCGCGACGAAAGTGCAGCATCCGAACGTCGCGACGCTGCACGACTTCTCCGCTCTTCCAGACGGATCGCACTACATGGTCTGGGAGTTCATCGACGGCGAGAATCTCGCGCAAGTCATTCGAAAACGCGGCGTCATCGCGCCGGCCTACGCGATCCGCCTCGCGATACAGGCGCTCAACGGACTCGATGCCGTCCATCGGGCGGGCATCATCCATCGCGACATCAGCCCCGAGAATCTGATGATTACGCGCGGCGAGCAGCCCGACGAGCGCGTCAAGCTCATCGACCTCGGCGTCGCCAAGATGGACGAAGGCGATTACGCCGCGACGCGCACCGGAATCTTCGTCGGAAAATTGCGCTACTCCTCGCCGGAGCAACTCGGCTTTCTCACCGAAGGGCAGAAGCTCGACGGACGCGCCGATCTCTATTCGCTCGCGATCGTCATCTACGAGATGCTCACCGGGCGGCCACCGTTCGAGGCGACGTCGCCGCATCAGTACATCCTGCATCACTCGCAAGACACAAAAGTCCAATCTCTCGACTTGACCCGCATTCCGGCGCCGCTGCAACCGGTGCTTGCGCGCGCGCTCGAGCGTGACCGCACGAAGCGCTACGCAACCGCCCGCGAATTCGCGGATGCACTCGAAGCCGTCGCGCCGTCGCTGCCGACATTGGACTCGGACAGCACGCTTCGACTCACGCCGCCCGCCGGAACAACGATTCGGCAGCCGACGACCGTTCGAACGGACGCGGTGCAGAAGCCTCCTGTTCAGACACTCGTTGAAAAACCGCGCCGCCAAACTGGACTCTTGATCGTTATCGTTCTTCTGGTCCTCGCGTTCGGCGCTTTCGCGACGTGGCATTTCCGATCGCAGCCCGCCGCCGTTGCAACGAACCTTCCGAAGACTGTTGCGCCGCAACCGGCAACCACCACGGTCGATGTGACACCACCTGCTCCGGTGCCGGTGCCGGTGACGGTGGCAGCACCGGAACCTGCTCCTACTCCCGTACCGAAGCCAGTTCCCGCTCCTGTTCAGCCGGAGCCGAAAAAGGTGATTCCCCAGCCGGAGCCTGTTCCCGAGCCACAACCAGCGCCTGCACCGCGTCCGGCCGAACGCCTCGCGGCGGCGCTCGCCCTTGACCCATACGTCGAGGGCGGAGACTCATCGGCGAATGAGGCGGCCCTCAACGCCGCGCGCGCGAAGCTGCACGGCGTGACGCGCGTGTCGGTCGATTCGCGCGGAGACGCCGATCTCGGCACGCAGCTCGCCAACAGACTGCGCGGGATGAATCTGACGGTCGCGGACGGATCCGATGTCGTCGTGCACTTCAAAGGCGTTATTGCGCACCTGCGTTTCGGCAGAAAGCGCCGCGCTACCGAAGCCGTAATCACGAAGAACGGCCAGCCGGTTTTCCGCTACGAGATGAAGCCGGAGGAGTACCGCGTCGGCGACAATCCCGCCGAAGCGTTTGCGCGCGTCCTGAGCGACATCTTCGGTCGATAGCCTCTGGAGTGCGCAGCACTCCAAATCATTCACGATTCGACCAATGCGCGCAGTTGCCGCGACGCGACCGTCAGCATCGCCAGGTCGATCGTCGCAGCTGCTTTAACATCCGTGATGGTCTGATCGATTCTCTCCACCACGCGTTGTCGCGCGGCGAGCCAGACATCGACAGGATCGCGAGCGCCGTCCGTTTCACGGATCACCCGGGATGCCAGGATGCTCTGGTAGTTGAAGAGATCGTCCACCACAACCGCCACGGCAGCTTTCTGCCATGGCGTTTCCGCGGCGATCGATGCGCCGGCCGCGCGCAGGCGATCCAGTCCGAAGCGGGCGCCAAGGCCGAAGTAAACGCGCGCGACATCCTCGACCGGCCGGCCGGCGCGCGTCAGGCGCACGATGTCGAGCGCCGCGCTCATCACGCCGAGACTGGCAACGCGCGATGCGAGCCGCGACGGAATCCCGCTCGCCTCGAGCTCGCCCTGACGCGTTTTCAGCGCCGACATCAACGCCGGCGGTAGCACGTCATGCAAGTGCGTCGCGAGCGTCTCGATTCGCGGCCGGAATTCGGCGACGTACGCGGCGATGTCGAGTTTCTCGTATCCGCTGCGTAGGAGCCACGCGATTGCACGCTCGAGCAGGCGGCCGACCTCGATCATCATCTCGCTCTGAATGCGCGCGGGCAGCTTGTTATCGAGTGCTTCGATCTCGGCCCACAGCGACGGCAGATCGAACGACTCTCGGATGACCGTAAACGCCCGTGCGATGTCGCTGGCGGGCTTCCCGGTCTCCTCGGTCATCTGCGCGACGAGCGTCGCCCGCACGCGATTGATGATGGTGTTGGTCTCGTAGGTGGCAATGATCTCGCGCCGCAGCCGATGACGCTCGATCGCCGCGCGGAATCGCACGCGGAGCGGTGCGGGGAAGTAGCGAACGAGATCCTCCACCAGCAGCGGATCGTCGGGCAGATCGCTGGCGATGAGGTCCTGATACAACGCGATCTTGCTGTATGCCATCAGCACCGCGATCTCGGGACGCGTCAGTCCGACATGCGCGGTGTGGCGCTCGCCAATCGTGTCGTCATCCGGCAAACCCTCGAGTGCGCGATCGAGCTTGCCGGCGCGTTCGAGCGCGCGCATGAACCGCGCTTGTTCGTCGAGGATCGACTCGCCGAGCGTCTGCGTGATCGAGATGGCCTGCGTCTGCTCGTAATTGTCGCGGAGCACGAGCCGGCCGACCTCGTCCGTCATCTCCGCGAGGAGCTTGTTCCGGTCTTCGGCGCGCAACTCGCCGCGCTCGACGGCGTCGTACAGAAGAATCTTGATGTTGACCTCGTGGTCCGACGTGTCGACGCCGGCGGAGTTGTCGATGGCGTCGGTGTTGATCTTTCCGCCGCGCAGGTCGTACTCGATGCGCGCCTTCTGCGTGAATCCGAGGTTCGCCCCTTCGCCAACGACGCGCACGCGCAGCTCGCTGGCGCTGATGCGGACGGCGTCATTGGCGCGATCGCGCGCCGCCGCGTGCTCCTCGCTGCTCGACTTCACGTACGTTCCAATGCCGCCGAGCCAGAGAAGATCCGCGCTGACGCGCAAAATCGCTTTGATCAGATCCGCAGGCGCGACGCTCCTGGTCGGAAGATCGAACAGTTTCTGGATTTCGTCCGAGATCTTGAGCGTCTTTTGCGACCGATCGAAAATCGCGCCGCCTTTCGACAAAAGGCTCGGGTTGTATTCGTTCCAGTTGAGGCGCTCATCGAACAGGCGCTTGCGTTCGGCAAGCGTCACGCGCGGATCGGGATTCGGATCGACGAAAATGTGCGAATGATTGAACGCCGCGACGAGATGGATGTGCGGCGAGAGCAGCATCGCGTTGCCGAAGACATCGCCCGACATGTCGCCGATGCCGATGACCGTGAAATCCTGGTTCTGGATGTCCATCCCGAGCTCGCGGAAGTGGCGCTTGACCGCCTCCCACCCGCCCTTGGCGGTGATGCCCATGGCCTTGTGGTCGTAACCGGCGCTGCCGCCGGATGCGAACGCGTCGCCGAGCCAGAATTTGTAATCCACCGAAATGGAGTTCGCGATGTCGGAAAACGTCGCCGTGCCTTTGTCGGCCGCGACGACGAGATACGGATCGTCGGCATCGCGGCGCGCGACCTGCTGCGGCGGGATCACTTCGTCGCCGCGAAGGTTGTCGGTGAGGTCGAGCATTCCGCGCAGCAGCGTTTTGTAGCACTCGACCCCCTCACGCTGGAACGTCGCGCGATCGGCGGACGGATTCTTCACGACGAATCCGCCTTTCGATCCCATCGGCACGATCACGACGTTCTTGACGTTCTGCGCTTTCATGAGGCCGAGGATCTCGGTACGGAAGTCTTCGCGCCGGTCGGACCATCGGATTCCGCCGCGCGCGACTTTGCCTGCGCGCAGGTGCACGCCTTCCATCAGCGGCGAATAGACGAAGATCTCGAACATCGGCCGAGGTGCAGGGAGCTCCGCGATTTTTTGCGAGTCGACTTTGAAAGACAAGTAAGGCTTGTGAAGGAAATAGTTCGTTCGGAGCGTCGCGTCAATCAGCGTCACGTACAAACGCAGGATGCGATCTTCGTCGGGATTGCTGACGGAGTTCAGCGCATCCTCGATCTGCGAACGGATTCCGAGAGAGGCCGCGTGGCGCCCGCTCATGCGGGTCGCCGGACCTAATGATGGATCAAAATTATTGACGAAAAGTTGTAACAAAAGTCGTGTGATGGCAGCGTTGTTCGCGAGCGTCTGCTGAATCGTCGGCTCGCTGAGAGTCACGCCCATCTGCCGGATGTACTTCGAATAGGCCCGCAGGATCACGACTTCGTGCCACTCGAGCTCCGCGCCGATGATCAGCCGATTGAATCCGTCATTCTCCGCCTCGCGATTCCAGACGCGGATGAACGTTTCCTGGAACTTCTCCTTGATCGGGCGGAGATCGTCCTGCATCCCGGACGCCGAAAGGCTGAAATCGCGGATGCGGACCGGCCCTTCCGCGCCGAGCGGCAGAACTTCGTAGGGAACTTCCGACTGCACCTTGAGGCCCATGTTCTCGAGCCGCGGCATGATCTCGGAGAGCGGCACCGGCGGACCGGCGTGAATGATCTTGAAGTGAAACTGCCGCTGATCCTGGCCGCGATGGCGATAGAGGTCCGCCAGCAGCTTCCCGGTCGCGAGCACTTCTTCGACGTGCGCAATGTCGTACAGCGCCGCCTCGGCTGTGAAGCGCTCCGAATACGCCATCGGAAACGCTTTCTTGTAGCGGCGATGCAGCTCGATGCCCGCTTCCTCGCCGAAATGTTGAATCAGCGCATCGAGCAGCCGATCGCTCCACGTTCGCGCCGCCTCGGCCAGATACGCTTCGACGCGCTTGACGTCGACGTTCGGGATCCGGCCGGGCTTCGTGCGGACCACGAAGAGTCCGCGCGCGAGCGGTGAATCCGTCACGTGATCGTAAACCGCGGTGTCGCGTCCTTCGAACGCCTCTTCGAGGATCTGGCGAGCGCGATCCTTGAAGTCCGGGGTGTAGCGGTCGCGCGGCACGAAGACGTAGCAGGAGACGAATCGCTCGAAGACGTCCCGGCGCGCGAAGAGCGCGACGCGATGGCGTTCCTGCAGCAGCAGAATTCCGCGCGCGATGTCGAAGAGATCGGCGTCAGTGATCTGGAACAGCTCATCGCGCGGAAAAGTCTCGACGATCTCGACGAGCGCCTTTCCATTGTGACTGCTCGGATCGAGTCCGGCCTTGTCGAGAACGCGCTTGAATTTCAGACGCAGCATCGGGATCTCGCGCGCGCTGCGGCTGTAGGCCGCCGAGGTGAAGAGCCCCAGGAATCGGTCCTCGTAAATCAGCTCGCCTTTGTCGTCGTAACGCTTGATGCCGACGCGATCCATCGGCACGTTGCGATGGATCGTGCTGCGATTGTTGGCCTTGGTGATGATCAGCAGATCTTTGCGACGGGCGTACGCGCTGAACTCCGGCGACAGCGGCTGATCGCCGCGTTCTGTCGATTCGGCGCGCATCGCGCGCAGGATGCCGAGCCCCGTCTCCGGTTTAGCGGGCAGATAATCACGGCCGCCGCGCGTCTCGAATCCGTAGCGGCGAAATCCGAGGAAGATGTAGTTGCCGTCGTCGAGCCAGTTCAAAAACGCTTTCGCCTCTTCGACCTCTTCGCGCGGCATGGGCAGCTTCTTTCCTTCGAGCTCCTTGATGTTTTCGGCGAGACGCTGCCGCATCGTGCGCCAGTCGGCGACCGCGACGCGCACATCGGCGAGGACTTTCTCGATCGACGTGCAGATGTGATCCATCTCCTCGCGATCGGTGACCTGATCGATTTCGAGGTGCATGTACGACTCGGTGAGCGCGTCCGGCGCATCGGTGACCTCGACGCGGCGGCCTTGTGCGTCGCGCCGCACCCGGATGACCGGATGCAGGAGCAGGTGGATGTTGCGCTCGCGCCGATTGATCTCGGCCGTCACGGAGTCGACGATGAACGGCATGTCGTCGTTCACGACCTCGATGATCGTGTGCTCGAGCGACCAGCCGTTTTTCTCGGCGGTCGGGTTGAAGAGGTGGACGTTCGGCTTGCCAGGCTTCCGCACTCTTCCGAATTCCCACAGCGATAGCGCGCCGCCGAGGAGCGTGTCGAAGGAGGTGTAGATGATGTCGTCGGGCGCGACGAGAGCGAAGTAACGCCAGACGAAATGCGCTGCGCTCTCGGCCTCTTCGGGGCTGACGCGGTTTCTGGCCTCGGCCGCCAGACGTTGGACGAGGTCGACTTTTCGGTCTTCGGCAGCGACGGTCTTCGTGCGGAGCGCAATTTTATCGTGTCAGTCCCCAATCGGCGGTCCCGGAGGTATTTCCGGCGGGCGGGGCTGTGTCCTGGGCTGGTCGGGACGCTCCAGGAACCGCTGGATGTCGTCGCGCAACGCGTGACGGTGCGCGAGCTCGGCGAGGTCCGTGCTCGGCGTCGCGAGCCGCTCTATCAGTCCGCGCAAGGCCTCGCTGGCTTCGGCGCGCACCTGCGGATCGGCGTCGCGATTGTTCGCAAGATCCATGAGCCGCGTGGCGGCCAGCCGGCATGTCGCGCGCGAGATCGCTCCTGCATTCGTCACCGTGAAGAGCAGCCGCTCGAGCAGTTCGTTGAAGTCGGGATTCGATGCATCTTCAGCGTGAAACTGGTCCATGCGTGCGGCACGCCGCGGATCGAGTAGCGCGGCGAGGGTTATGTCGGCGGATGACATGGCCGCAGAAATCGGATCGAAGACGGGAGTTGTCCGCTTCTCGAAGAGTTCCGCTGTTCCACGCTCATATCCGAACGCGCGCGGCGGGATCAGATCGATGATGCTCTGCGGGATTTTCAGGAACGCCGGCTCGAGCGTCGACATCACGGCCTTGATCGCGTCGCGCTGGCGCGGCGGCGGCACGATGCGGCGCACTTCCTGCGGAACGATCGCCCCTTTCTCCTTCACCGCGTAGGTGTAGTAAACGCCGCCGATGCTCTTGGCAGCGGCTTCGAGCTGAAATCGATGATGGAGATACAGCGGAACGAGTTTTTCTTCGAGCGATGAAAGCGGCTCGCCGAGGGCGAGATTGCGCAAGCCGAATTGCTCGAGCGCGATGCGGCGCACCTCGATCTCGTGGCGCAGCATGTTCACCGGATCGCCCGGGCTGTCCCACACCGACGCCAGAGGATGCGCCGCGCTGACAGGCCGCGCATCTTCATCCTTGATGAACAGCATCGGAGGATTTCCGCTCTCCGCGTCGCGAACGATGCGATCGAGCTCCGAATCCTCGTTCGCCCCCGGGGCAAATTGCGAATACGCATAGCGGATGGCGAAGATGTCGAAGACGCCGATGCCCTGCGCGTAAGCATCGGAGAGATCGAGCTTGCCGTTCGTGATCTTGATCTTCGGCGCCGGATAGTCCATCACCGACGCGCGCTCGTAGCTGCTGGCGGCCATGTTGTGCGCGAGGCCGAGGGTATGCCCCGTTTCGTGAGCCGCGAGCTGGCGGATGCGCGCCAGTGCCATCAGCGAAGGCGACGTCGTCGGATCGAGCTCCGCGAGCGCGCGGTCATCGAGCTCCTGATATTGCGGAATCAGTCCGCTGGCGATGAGAACATCCTGCCGGATGCGAAGCGATCCGAGGCGGACGTTTCCTTTGATGATCTCGCCGGTGCGCGGATCGATCACCGCCTCGCCGTACGACCAGCCGCGCGTCGACCGATGCACCCAGTTGATCATGTTGTAGCGGATGTCCATCGGATCGGCGTCCGCCGGCAGGACCTTCACCTGAAACGCGTTTCTGAATCCCGCCGCTTCGAACGCCGCGCTCCACCACGACGCGCCTTCGACGAGCGCGCTGCGGATTGGCTCGGGCGCGCCGTTGTCGACGTAGTAGACGATCGGCTCGACAGGTTCCGAAATCGCGGCATTTGGATCCTTCTTTTCGAGACGGTGTCGCGCGATCCATCTCTTTTCGATCGGGCCGGTGAATGGGCTCGCGTAGTCGTTAAACTCGACGCCGAAGAACGGGACGCGCGGATCGAGTTTGCGCGGTTTGAAGCCGGGCGGCGGAAGCTCGACGAACGAATGATGCTCGCGAACCGTGACGAGCTGCGGCACGGGCGTGACGCCGTTCACGAGAGGGCCGGGACGATCGTGCGTCTCGAATGTCAACATCGCTTCGATTTCAGTGTTCCGGGGAAACGACTTCGTGCGAGGCAGATAAATCGCGCTGCGATTCTTGTCGACCGAGTAGTTGCCCTGCTGCGATGCGCGCAGGCGATTCGAGACGCCGTGCATGTCATTCAGAAAAAAGTCGGTGGCGTCGACGACGACTCCGTCGCCCTCATTCTTCTCGACTTTGAAGCCCCACAACACGGACCGCGCGAACGAGTCTTCGACGGCCCGCCGCTCATTCGGATCGTTGCTGAGCGCGCGGAAGCCGGTGTTCGATTCGATGAGCAGGACCTTCGGACCGATGCGCTCGAAGTGCACGAGATGCGTGTCGCTGATCTCGCCGCGATCGAGTCCGATCGGATTCGAGCCGACGCCGGCGGGAAGCGAAACGACGTAGAGGAAGTCGTCGTTGAAGCGATGGATGTGCAGGAGGAGCTTGCCGCCCGACCCGTCCCACTCGACCGGCAGGAAGCCTTGCGCAGCCGGCGGAGGAGGCTTGAGTTCGACCGGCGGCGGCGTCGACGTCGCGCATGCAGCGAGAGCAAAAATCAGAAGCGGGAAGAAGTTTTTCATCATTCAGGACCCCACGATAAAAATCGAACCAACAGGCCAAGCTGCCGCGGATCGGATGCGTTGAGCGTCCGGTCGGTGGTGATCTCCAATGTATTGACGTCCGGGCCCGGCGTCACGGGATAGTCGCGCGAGAGATGCGCTTCCGCCGGCCGGAACTGATCAATGGTCGCGCCGTTCACTCGGATGGTGATCGTCGGATGCTGCGGCATCAGCTCGTCGGGAACGTCGAAATTCAGACGCAACAGGGTGCTGCCGCTGGCCGGCGGCAGGAGCGTCACCGATTTCGCCTGCATCCATCTCCACTCGTCCGTCCCCGAGTGCTCCGGCGGCATCCAGCCGCTTACAAATTGCGGCAGCTTGCGTATCGGCTCGAGCCCGACGTCGAAGTAATGCCTTCGCGCGATGTTCCACAACCGGCCGCGCTCGCGACGAAACACGAGGCCGCCGCCGCTGGTGTGATCGAGCTCGGTGAGGAGAAACGGCGCCCGCGTTCCAACAGACAGCGGGAGCGCACGCTCGTCGAGGACCCGTTTGTAGGATGCATTCGGCAGCAGGTACTCGACGAACGGAGTCATGGAGAACGCCACGAAGAGGTCATCACGGGTATAGTCAATGTGTTGACTAACAGCGTTGGCTGCCTGCACCGACGGCGCGACGCTGTTGCGCACGATGTCGAAAACCGGAAAGGTCCAGATCACAAATCCGGCGATCAGCGCCGTACCCAGCGCGACTTCCACATCCGTCCGCCGTGCCAGCCGCCGGATGCCGTCGGCCGCGAATATCGCGAACATCGGCGCATATCCGATCGAGAAGCGGTTGATGCTGAAGCGATCGAGCATCAGCCAGGCCGAGACGGCGAACGGTCCGAATGTCAGCGCGTTGTACAGCATGCGGCGATCGCGTCCGCGGATCGCGCCAATCGCGCACACGAGCACGAAGAACGACGTCGCGATGCTCAGCGTCGGCGACTGATACTGCTTGATGAAAAAGCGGTCGAAGAGCCGCCACAGCGGCGGGCGTGCGGGGCTGCGGAATGAGTCGATGGTCGAAATGTAAACCCCGTGCGCGCGCACCGCGCCCATGTACTGCTCGAACGAGCCGGTCGCATGAATGGCCGAGGCGTACGACACTGCGACAACCGCCGTCCCGATCAGCGCCGCGAAACCGACGTCGCGGACGGACTCGCGCGTGCGATACCACGTCGCCACCGCAGCGGGGAAAATGCCGACCAGAAGATTCTGCGGCCGAATGCCGACCGACAGCGCCAGCAGAAACGCGCCGACGAAATAGGCATTCGAGTCGCGACAGCCACGAAAGAGAAACGCGACCGCGTAAACCACCAGCGTGATCGAGGTGACGTCGCTGAATCCGGTGCCGCCAAAGAACCAGACGTTCGGAAAAAACGCGAGCAGCGCGGCCGCGATCACCGACGTCGAGAATTTCAGCCGCAGCTCGCGCGCCAGCATGAACATCGCGGGAAAAATCAGCAGAGCGGCGATGAGATTGACGGCCTGCAGCGCACGGAAGTCGCTGCCGACGAACACGCGCGCGATCCTGGCGGCCGCGATGTAGACCGGAAATCCCGGCGGATGCGGATGGTGGCTCGCGACGTCGTACGAACGCATGCCGAGGCAGAAAAGCGCTTCGTCCCAGTCCCACAGCGTTCGGGCAATCGCGAGCAGCCGTGACGCTGCACAAATCAGCAGCACGATCCAATAGATCGCGCGTTCCCGCGACGTCAGCGGCACAGGCGGCTCAGCTAAGTTCACTGTATGAATTTGCCGCCGCCCTCGGCGCGGCGGCGCAACGGCGCGCTGGGAGTGAATCGCGGACCGAGACGTGACGTCAGCTCATCGAGTCGCGCGACGATGTGAGGAAGGCCCACGGAATCGGCATAGCGGAGCAACCCCCCGCGAAAAGGAGGAAAGCCGGTGCCCATGATCATCGCGAGGTCGAGCTCGGCCGCCGACCCGACGATCTTCTCGTCGAGAATCAGCGCCGCTTCGTTGATCATCGCGAACACCATTCGGTCGACCGCTTCCTTCGCGTTCACCGGATGCGGTGCAGCGACGCCGAGAAGTTTGTAGACCTCCGGATCGGGATCTTTGCGTTTGCCGTTCTCGTAGAGATACAGCCCTTTGCCGCCCTTTTTGCCGAGGCGGTGATCGGCGTACAGCGTTTCGACGACTCGCGACTGCTGAATGCGTCCCGCAAAACGCTCGCGAAGGATTCCAGCCACTTTCGCCGCCACGTCGATTCCGACTTCATCGAGCAGCGCCATGGGTCCCATCGGCATTCCGAACTCCACCATGGCGGCATCGATCGACTCGATCGTGTTGCCTTCTTCGAGCAGGAAGCCCGACTCGTTCATGTACGGCCCGAGGACGCGATTGACGACGAATCCCGGTCCGTCATTGCAGACGACAACAGTCTTGCCGAGCTTGCGCGCAAAATTCGCGACCGTCACCACCGAAGCATCCGATGTTTTCGCGCCGCGAATGACCTCAACGAGCGGCATGCGATCGACGGGATTGAAAAAATGCATGCCGACGACCCGATCGGGATGTTTCGCGTTCGCGGCGATCTCGGTAATCGGAAGTGTCGAGGTGTTGCTCGCGAAGATCGCGCCTTCTTTCGCGATCCCTTCGAATTCCGCGAGAACTTTTCTCTTCACGTCGAGATTCTCGACGACCGCTTCGATGACGAGGTCGACGTGCTGGAAGCCCGTCCAATCCGTCGTCGTCGTGATGCGTGACATCTTGCGCTGCATCTCGCCGCGGGTCATGCGGCGGCGCTCGACTTTCTTTTTCCAGACTCTGGCAGCGGCCTTCAGCCCGCCTGCCAGCGCGTTCCAGTTGATGTCGCGCATGCGCGCCGCGGCGTCGGTCTTGTCGGCGACGACGTACGCGATCCCCCCACCCATCACGCCCGCCCCGAGGATGCCGACGCTCGCGATCTCGCGAGGTTTAGCTGCGATGCGGTCTTTCTTCGACTCCTCCATCATGAAGAAGAGCCGCACGAGGTTCTTCGCGACGTCGCCCGTGATCAGCGGCGCCACTTCTTCGACCTCGCGCTGCAGTCCGACTTCCACGCCGCCCGACATGCCCGCTTCCATCACATCGATGGCCTTCAGCGGCGCGGGATAGTGGCCATGCGTGTCGGCCATGACGGCCTTGCGCGCCTTGCCGAAAATGATCGAGCGCGCGAGAGGATTGCCCTCGAGATAGAACTTCGTTCGCGTCTGGTCACGGCGGTTGCCGCTCTTCGAGAACTGTTTCGCGACGTCGAGCAGAATCGCGCCGGCAACGACGTCATCGACCAGGCCGATTTTTTTCGCACGGCGGCCGTCGAGGCTCTTGCCCTTGAGAATGATGTCGAGTGCCGCCGGCAGTCCGATGAGGCGCGGCAACTTCGTCGTGCCGCCCCACGCCGGAAAAATACCGAGCTTCGTTTCCGGCAATCCGATCGTCGCCTTCGGGCTGTCGGACATCACGCGCCAATCACAACTGATCGCGAGCTCGCATCCGCCGCCGAGGCAGGCACCGTTGATCGCGGCGACTTTGACCTGCGGCAGCCTGGAGAATCGGTGGAACGTCTGCTGGCCGAATCGCGTGTACTCGCGCGCGAGCTCGGGAGTGCCGGCTTTCGTGAACTCTGAAACGTCGGCGCCCGCGATGAAGATCGACGGCTTTCCAGACGCGATGATGATCCGCTTGATGTCGGTCGCACGCTCCATGTCATCGACGATGCGCGCGAATTCCATCATGACGGCCGACGAGAATTTGTTGACCTTCTCGCCGGGAAGATCGAACCAGACGATCGCGAGATCGCCTTCACGCTCGATCCGGAACGCCGTTGCCGCCCCCGCCTCTTTTTCTACCAGAACCGTCATGCCCGTTTCGCTTCCCGCTCCTCGTCGGCGCCGTCGTCGATGTACAGCTGGTCGATGATGTTCTTGTATTTCTTGTCGATGACCTTGCGCTTCACTTTGAGCGACGGCGTGATCTCGTCATCGTCGATCGTGAAGTCGCGCGGCAGCAGCGCGAATCGCCGGATCTTTTCCTGACGATCGAGATTCTTGTTGAAACGATCGATCTCGGTCTGGTAGATGGCCTTCACGCGATCGTTGCCGACAAGCTCATCGCGCGATTTGAAGCTGATGCCCATCGACGACGCATCGCGTTCCAGCTTCTCGAAATTCGGAACGATGAGCGCCGCGACGTACTTGCGCTTGTCGCCGATCAACACCGGCGTTCCGATGTACGGTGAGCTCTTGAGCAACGCCTCCAGCGGCTGCGGCGCAATGTTCTTGCCGTACGCGTTGATGATGATGTCCTTCTTGCGGTCCGTGATCTTGAGGAAGCCATCTTTATCGATTTCGCCGATATCGCCGGTATGAAACCACCCGTCGGAATCGATCGCCTGTGCCGTCGATTCAGGATTGTTCCAATAACCCTTCATGATGTTCGGACCGCGCGCGAGGATCTCGCCATCGGCGGCAATCTTCACCTGGACGCCGTCGATGATCTTACCGACCGTCCCGATCTTGCGCTGGTTCGGAAGATTGGCCGAAATGACCGGCGACGTTTCCGTCAGGCCGTAGCCTTCGAGAATCTCTACGCCCGCTCCGATGAAGAATGACGCCAGTTCCGTGGAGAGCGGCGCGCCGCCGGAGAAAACGAATCGAACGCGGCCGCCCAGACGATCGAGGATTTTGCGAAAGACGAGTTTGTCCGCGATCGCAGACTTGATGCTCAGGCCGGTGGGCATCGGCTTGTGTTCAACGCGGTAAGGCAGTCGCTCTTCGGCAACTTTCAGCGCCCATCGGAAGATCTTCTGCTTGCCCCCCGATTGCGTGGCGACCTGATTCATGATCCGTTCGCGCATCTTCTCGAACAGCCGGGGGACGGCGGCGAAAACATGCGGCCGGATCTCCTGCAGGTTGTCGCCAACCTTCGTAACGTTTTCGGCGTACGCGATCGTGATTCCATTGTGGTAGTAGAAGTAGTCCGCCATCCGTTCGAAGATGTGCGACAGCGGCAGAATGGAAATCGCGATCCAGCCCGGCTCAACCGGAAGGATGCTCTTGGCGGACGTCACGTTGCTGGCGAGATTGCCGTGCGTGAGCATCGCACCCTTCGGATTGCCGGTCGTCCCCGACGTGTAGACCAGCGTCGCGAGATCCTCGGGACGCGGTCGCGAGCGGAGCTCCTCGAACTTTTTCTCGTCAAAGGTCGCGCGGCCGTTTTCGACGACCTGCTGGAATGTGAGCGTGTCGCGCGGTACCAATTTCGCCTCGCACACGATCACGTTGTGGACGTGCGGCGTATGCGACCTCACCTCCTGAATCTTCTGCAACTGCTCCTCGGTCGAGCAGATCACGGCGACGGCGCCGGAATCGTTGAGGATGTATTCGATCTGCCACCCGAGCAGCGTGGGATAGACCGGGACGGTCACGGCGGCATTGGCGAGGATCGCGAAGTCGCTCATCGCCCATTCCGGGCGGTTCTCGGAAAGGATCGCGACACGGTCACCCGGCTTGACGCCGAGTTGGCGAAGTCCGTTGGCGAAGTGGCGAACGGTATCGCGGAATTCGGGAACGGTGACGTCGACCCAGCGCCCGTCGCGCTTCGACTTCACGGCGGCCGGGCGGTCAATCGTGCACGTGACGGCGAAGATATCGTTGATCGTCCTGATTTCCATCGCGGCCCCCTGGGTCGCACAGTTTATCCTGAGGGCGGGGGGGAGGCGCTCGGCGGCCTTTAACCAGCGCCACAGCTCCGGAATCGTGGGCCTTTTCCCGTACGAGAGGATGCCGACGCGGAAGAACTTCGCCGTCACCCAGAAACGTCACGCAGGCGGACGGGAGGGCGGCGCTAAGGCTCGAATCAGGTCGTTTCCAGTTTCACGCGCTCCGGCATGTACACCCAGTAGCGCACGACGAGCAGCACGCTGACGGCGAAGTTAAACGCCGCCTGAAACAGACTGCCGTAGGAGATCCAGTTGTCGAGCGCACGATGCGCAAGCCACGGCCGCAAACCAAGTACCGCCACCCCGATGAGAACGAGGACGCCCACCCAAAACCTCCTGCGAAACTGCCTCGAGGATTCCGGCCTGATGAAAAGGCGGAGCATTACGAGTCCCACGATGACGCGAAAAAAATCGAGATGGCCATCCAAAAGAAAAGATGGGGTGGTCATTGGAATCGCCTCATGTGCAATCGGAAGACATGGCTTCCGTAGTTCGAATCGTATCGGCAGTTGCCCAAATGATCGCGGGGATGCAAGCGAACAGGTCGACTACGGGTGCACCGCAACTTGAAACCACAGCAATCCAATCGAGAGTGATCGAGATCAATTCCATGATGCAGCCTAGAACGCCGTGGATCTATAAACGTCCTTCGTGACCCTCGGTGCTCCGAACTGCGCGAAGCAGTTGCATGAACTGTTGCACTCTCTGCGGGCCATTCGAGCCATTGAAATTCTTGATCAACCGGGCTCGTGCCATTCGGTCTGCGGCCGATGGGTGATCCGTTGGATGGACAATTACAGATTCCGAGCCATTGCTGATGATCAAGCCGATAGGCGTTCCTATCCCATCGTATTCCGGCTGGAAGACCAAACCGAAACCCCGGATCTCGCGGGCGGAGTAGTCGAAATCGATCGCTTCCGCCGACTGATCGGTCTCGCTCTCAATCCGCATGCCTGTTGACGAGCTGCCTCGGCGCAGGCTCATCACTGCAACGGAACCGAGCCCCGGAACTGTTTTGCTCCAGCGCGGCGTGCGGCAATACGGCGGCTGTAGTTAGTGAAGAACCCTTTGGGCCTGCGGCCAAAACACGGACAGGCGACAGAAGTAACAGCGGCAGAATGGGTGCCATCGCGTTACGGTATCTCAGCTCGATCATAGGTGCCCTCCTCAATCAGAACCTTGGCAATTCATGCTCTCTCGACAAGGAGTGACCGGCAGGGAGTGATCGTAACCTGTGAGCGACGTACGGTCGGTGGCTCCGGCCGCATGGGCGCGGCTATGCCACTTTGAGCCAGCGCCACAGCTCGGGGATCGTCGGTCTCTTGCCGTACGACAGGATGCCGACGCGAAAGATCTTCGCGGTCACCCAGAAGAACACGAAGATCGTCGCCAGCGAGACGGCGATCGACAGCAGGATGTGCCACACCGGCGGCTCCGAGACCAGAGTGCGGACGAACATCGTGATCGGACCGAACACCGGTGAGAGCGAAAAAGCGACGGACATTTTCGCGTCGGGATTCGTGATGATCACGAACATCAGGAACCAGGGCAGCATCATGATCATCGAGATCGGCGCGATCAGTTGCTGCGCTTCTTTCTCGCTGTTGCAGACCGCGCCGCCGATTGCGTAGATGCAGACGAACGTGAAGTAGGCCAGCAGGAAAAAAATCGGGAAGTAGAGGAAAACGATCGGCCGGAGGAATTGCATGACGTTGACCCCGGCCATCGCGGCCGAAGTGCCAAGGAGCAGCGCCAGGGTGGTTCCGGCGAGGATCCACACCGTCACCTGCGTCAGGCCGACGAGGGCGACTCCGGTAACCTTTCCGATGAGGAGCTGGCGAGGCGACATCGACGAGATGAGGACCTCGACCACGCGATCGGTTTTCTCCGCAATGATGCCGCGCATGATTTCCAGTCCGTAGACCAGCGACGGGATGATCACCAGCGCCGCCATGATGAAGCCCATCAGGAAATTCAGCTCGCCGCCTTTTTTCTGCTCGCCGCTTCGGGAGAGTTGGACGGCGTCGACGGGCACGTTGCGCGTCAGCTTGTCGAGCGAATCGGGATCGATGCCGCGCGCGATGAGACGGTGGCGGTAGATGGCGCGATTGGCGGCCGATCCGAGGGTCTGCTGCGTGATGAAGTCGGTTGCGGCACGGCTGTAGAGGGTCATCCGCGCTTTCTCGCCGGCGAACGCGTCGCCCGGGATGACGAGAACGGCGTCGAGCTTGTCGTTCTCGCGGCTGGTCAACCTGCCGAGGTAGGACTTCGCAACGGCGGTGGGGTCTTGTGCCTGGGCGTCGATGTATTCGATTGCCAGATCCACCGGGAGCTCGTTCTGTGGCTTTTTCGCCGCGGTCTTCGGGGTCTTGGTGAACGCGTCGCGCAGCTGGCCGGTACCGTCGATCACGGCGACCTTTTTCCCGGTGAGGCTGTTGGCCATCAGCATCATAGGCAGAGCCATCACGCCGGTCATCAGCACCGGAAAGAAGAGCGTCATGAAGATGAACATTTTCTTCCGGACCGCCTGGAGGTATTCGCGTTTCAGGACGGCGAAAAGCTTTCGCATCGGCCAGAGAGGGTATCATTTGCGGCGTCCCCGTCACTCCTTGTCATGAGCGTCATCGCGGACCAGGAATCGTCTGCGCTATCGCGCATGGGTGTCGATTTCGACGCCGTGTACAACCAGCATGTTCCGCTGATGATTGGAGTGGCGGTCGAGCGATTTCACGTCTCGGAGAGCGATGCGCAGACGCTGGCGCATCAGGTCTTCCTGGCGTTTTTTCTGAAGTTCAATGACATCCGCGACCGGCGTGCGTGGTTCCTGGGAGCGATCTGCAATGCATGCCGGCACTACTTGCGGCTGCGATCCCGCGACGTCGAGTTATCGCAGGAGATGCTCGACAAGGCCGATCCCGAATTTGCGAGGATCACGGAGTCGCTGCCCGACACGCTCGCGGGCCGCGAGGCGTTCGGATGTCTGACTTCGCGGTGTCAGCTCGCGCTGCGGCTCCATTACATCGATGGCTACAGCATTCCTGAGATCGCGGCGCAGCTGCACATCACGCCTGCGTACGCCAAGAAACTGGTTTCACGCTGCCTGCGGCAGGCGCGGGAGCGTTACGGGAAGGATCGGAAATGAGAACCGGACTGGAGACCCGCGAGGAGCTCTTCGCGGTGATGGAACAGATCGCGGAGGAGCGGGAGACCGCCCGCCCGATCGTGCAGGAGCTCGTTGCAAGCGGCCGGTCGATCGACGACATCGAGATTCCGGAGGGGTGGCGGACGGCGGGGATGGTTTTGGAGTTGTGCGAAACAGCAGGGACGCTGCTCGAATCAGACCCGACCCTGAATCTGTCCCTCGCCCACCTCGCCCTCACAGTTTCGGCCAACGTTCGCGATTCCTATTCAGGTGTAGTCACAGGATTCTCAGACTTCCGATGCTGGCGCGAAATCGCACTTGTCCATTGCCAGATCGGATCGTATGCGACGTCGATCAACGCGCATGCTTCGGCGGAGAAACAGTGTGTCAACGAACCAGCTCTTGCTCAGGATGCGGCGATCGCGAGGCAGTGTCGCGGTTTCGTCAAGACCTTTTTGGAAGAGTATGAAGAATCGACGCAATTGATTGAAGAAGCCGGAACCGTTCTCCGCGAATTTGGAGACGAACTGCGATTGGCAAAGGGAGAATTGGTGAAGGGAAATATGCATCTGTATTGTGGCGAGTTCGAACTTTCCCGCCTCAAATACGAGTCGCTCAGCGCGATCTTCCAGCGGTACAGCGACCTCCACAGTCTCGGCGTGCTCTACAACAACCTGGGAATTGCGTACGCATGGCTAGGACGGAACAGCGACGCTGTAATGGCATTCGAACACGCGCGCGAGATTTTTTCCGATCTGGAAATGCCATCCGAAATCGACCGCGCCGATTGGGGCCTCGCAACGGTTCTTGAAACTACGGGCGAATGCGGTAAGGCCGCCTCGTTACTAAAGCGCTTGCACGGCAGTTTTCTTAAGCACCAGATGCCTTATCAAGCAGGACTGATCGCTCTCCATTTGGCCGATGTTTTGAGCGCTGATGAGAGGCGCCCCGAGGCGCGACTCGCGCTCGACGAAGCGATACACGATTTTCAAATTGCAGGTGCGGACCCGCAAACGATCGGACGGATAACACGGTTGCGAAAACTCCTTCCGAGATCGCGCCGACCGCAACGCGCGATCAAGGAACTACGTACCGATTTGAAGAGATATCAGCCGGAACGCGGTTTGACTCTGAACTTAGATGAACGGGATTACTGATGTACTTCGAGTGTTTCGCCTCCCACCTTCTCCATGAAGATGTGTTCGAGTGAAGGGGTTGCCAGCTCGAATTTTCGAATGCGCACGCGCCCCAGCGATGCCTCGAGAATCTTCTGAGGATCTGCACTTTCCGAAAGTGTCAATTCGGCAGCGTTATTGACGATCATCGCGTGCTTCACCTGTGGGAGTGTTTCGAGGAACGTGCCGTCTCCGTCGAATTCGATGTGCAGTGTGTTTGTCCCTGCGGAAGAGCGGATCAAATCGAGCGGACCTGATAACACGACTTTTCCCTGGTGCACGAGGACAATGTCGTCCGCCATCCGCTCCGCTTCGCCCATCATGTGCGTCGACAGAAGAATCGTCTTTCCCTCTTCTTTCAAATCGCGGAGAAGATTGCGGACGAGCACCATGTTCACGGGATCGAGGCCGGACTGTGGCTCGTCCAGCACAATTAGATCGGGATCATGCAACAACGCTCCGATCAGCTGGATTTTCTGCTGATTGCCTTTCGAGAGTTCTTCGACCTTCGCGTTCCGCTTGTCCGTCAATTCGAATCGCTCGAGCCATTGATCAATCGATCGCACAACATCGCGACCGCGGCGACCTTTGATCTCGGCAAGAAAAAGGAGTTGCTCGACGATTTTCATTTGCCGATAGAGGCCCCGCTCTTCCGGCAAATAACCAATGCGATCCTGGGGATTCCGCCCATCCCCGTCAGGCCATTCAATCGAGCCGGAATCGGGGTAGAAGATCCCCGTAATCATCCGGATGGTGGTCGTCTTGCCGGCGCCGTTGCGGCCGAGGAGCCCAGTGATGGTGCCTTTTCGTACAGAAAAGGAAACGCCGTCCACAGCGCGGACGGCGCCAAATGTCTTAACGATCTCGCGAACTGAAAGGACTTCCGTCATGCGCCGCCTTTCCTACAGAGAGTGCGGCGTATTGTATGCCCCAAGGACCGAAGTTATTTTGGACCCGTGACTTGGCTAAGGTCGAGGCACTGGATAATGTTGTGGACAAGGCGCGCTATGGCGCTGCCGATTCCGTCAATTGGCGAATCGTCACGACGAGGCGCGGCAAACGCCGGCGCTGTCGTCACCAAAACGACGAAAGCTAGCGTTACAACTCTGACCGAGAGAGAACGACGCATACACCCTCCTTATGGCTCGCGAGAGAGAGCCTTACTTTCTAATCTGGAGGGCGCCCTTAGCATAGGAGTGACGGGGAGGAGAAAATCCCTACCCAAAAAGTGATCCGAATCACGTCAGAGAGCTGAATTCGCCTTTAAGCGGAGTACGCGAACAGCAGTTCAGGCCGCTTCGGAAGCATTTGAAAGAAGGCGCGAACCTCTCCGAACGCCGTTCGAGTGAGCGTTTGAGTATCAGCGGCCTCTTTGAGATACGCCAAGGCCGTGAGAGCACCCTGCGTGTACGCCAAGCCAGCCTTCGCGAAGTACTCCATGGCCTCATGGCACAGAGTTATTACTTCCTCTCGACGGCCCAGCATCAACAGCGACTCAGCGGTGTCGACCGAGGCCAGGGCTAAGTCCTGAGCCATCGCGAGTTCTTCGAATTCTTGTCTTGCTTGAGCAAACAACGCCAACGCATCGTTGTGTCGATGCTCCAAAGCGAAGACACTCCCGAGACTCCAAAGCGCCTTGGCGCGCAACGAAGGCACCCCGGAACGTTCGAACCTGGTGAGGGCTTCGGCGAACAGGGCCTTCGCGCGTTCGAACCGTGACAACTCGCGATAGCACAGGGCGGCATGATAGAGAGCAAGCGCGCGCGTTGATTCGACAATGCGAGAGTCGGAATTGATGCTTTCGTAAATCGGAAGCGCTTCCGAGAAACGACGCGCTTGCACCAGCAGATTGGCCTTGGTGAAACCCGCTACGCACTCGCGCGCCTGATCACCAAAAGAACGGAAGACCTCCGCGGCAGAATCAGCAAGACTGATCGCCTCGCCAAGTCGTTCCATTTCTCCGTAAACGTGCGCTCGAGTAACCGCTGCATTCGCGGCTTCGTACGCCGAGACGGCACACTTGGTTAGCAACTGGTCCGTATGATCGAGTGCATCGAGGGAGTCCGCGAACGATCCGATAAAATACAACGCGTACGCTCGCTCGCGCCACGCCAACGCCCGCAACTTCATAACCGTATCGAACGGATAAAGCCCCGGCTCGATCGATTCTGCGACTTCCACCGCGAGCGCCGCGATTTCCGCCGCAACCTTCGGCTCCGAGTAGTTCTTCTCGTCAACAACCGCCAGCAATTTGCGAACTACTCCAGCCGTCCGCCACTCCGGATGTAGCTGGATCATCGCCGGCGCCGCAATCAGTCTGGCCACGATCGGACCCGCCGCCGCATCCTCGGCCTTCGTCCGTTCTGCGAACGCGCGCAGCATGTTCGTCGTCTTCGGTGCCGGCGCCTCGGAAAGCTGGCGCTCATCCCAAACGCTGTTGTCGCGCAGAGCGCTCGTCAGATCGCGCAACGACTCGAGCGTGCCCGCGCACGTGTCGCATCCCGGCACATGCGAGTCGTGATCCGCCTCTTCCAGCAGGCCGATCAGAACTTCCTCGTCGTAGTGCTGTTCGATGATCATGACGGCCGTCTCACCGACGTGATGCTGAAATAGATCTCACGCACGCGCTTCAGACAATTGTGAATCAACTTCTCGGCGTATCGGTTCGTGGTGTCGAGCTCGCGCGCGACGTCCACCGCCGACCGCCCTTCGAAATAGTGCAGATACAGAGTCTCGCGGCAGCGCGGCTGCAGATACTTCAGCGCCTGCCGCAGCGTCAGCATGACCGCGAAACGATCCGCCAAGCCATGCGACACCGGATCGCTGTGATCGTGAATGTCATCGGGCAGCGATTCCGTCCGGGCCTGCGTCCGCCAGTAATGCCGCGACGCATTGCACATCGCCGCGACCAGCCACGCCTTCGTGTTTTCGACCTTCGCCTCGGTCTGCATGTAGGCGAGAAAAACTTCCTGCATGAGATTCTCGGCCTCGGAATCGGGAACGCGGAACTTGCGACACGCAACGTGCATCAGCAGATCGCGATATTGCTCGTAGAGCATCCCCACATCAGGAGTCTGCGTGAGGACAGAGCTCTCCATCGCGCTATCCGGAACGACCGGGTTGACTTCGAGTGTGCTCGGGTCAGACACGTGCGTTAATTATGGATCTGGCCTCGGCAACATATCATGAAGAATCCAAAAAGGCGAAATACCTTAGTCAAGCCCTTTGGGCGGGATATGCTCCCCTCCCGCAATGGATTCCAAGCAGCTGGCTGCATCTATAGATGATGTGTGGACGCGCTCGGCGGTCCCTACCCTGGAGCGGTACATCCGCATCCCTAACCAGAGTCCCCTTTTCGACCCCAACTGGAAGCGTAACGGGTATATGCAGCAGGCAGTTAAGCTCGCGCGCGACTGGGTCGAACAGCAGGGTTTCCGAGCCGAGGTGCTGGAGATCGAGGGAAGGACACCGCTGCTCTTCATCGAAGTCGAGGGAGACACCTCCTCGACGATCCTGATGTACGGCCACCTCGACAAACAGCCGGCCATGACGGGGTGGGAAACCGGGCTCGGGCCGTGGACACCCGTCCTGCGGGACGGAAAGCTTTATGGGCGCGGAGGTGCGGATGACGGCTATGCGGTCTTCGCCGCGGTCTCCGCGATCCGCGCCGTCGAACAACAGAAGGCGAAGCACTCGCGCATCGTCATCATCATTGAATGTTGCGAAGAGAGCGGATCGACGGATCTGACCGCCTACATCGAACTTCTCAGCAAACGCATCGGCACACCGAATCTCGTCGTTTGCCTCGACAGCGGTTGCGGAAACTACGAACAGCTCTGGATGACGACCTCGCTGCGCGGCGCGATCGTCGGCAACCTCACCGTCGAAGTGCTGACCGAGGGCGTGCACTCCGGCGACGGAAGCGGAATCGTTCCGTCGAGCTTTCGCGTTCTCCGCATACTTCTCGATCGACTCGAAGACGCGAAAACCGGCCACATCCTGCCCGAGTGGCTCAGCATCGAGATCCCGAAGCACCGCGTCGATCAGGCCCGCGCCACCGCCAAAGTCCTGGGCTCCGAAGTCTTCGACAAGTTTCCATGGCTTCCGGGAATGCGGCCGATGAACGACGACGCGGTGGAGCTCCTCCTCAATCGCACATGGCGGCCGACACTCTCGATCACCGGACAGGCCGGCCTTCCCGACCTCGTGCAGGGCGGCAATGTTCTCCGTCCGATGACGGCCCTGAAGTTGTCGATTCGTCTTCCCCCCACTCTCGACGCCAGGAACATCGATCGTAAATTGAAAACGCTCTTCGAATCGGACCCGCCGTACGGTGCCCGCGTGAAGTTCGATGCTGAAAAAGGGTCGGGCGGATGGGAAACGCCGAAGAGCGACGCCTGGCTCGATGAAGCCGTCGATCGCGCATCACAGACGTATTTCGGGAAGCCGGCCGTGACATGGGGCGAAGGTGGATCCATTCCATTCATGGGAATGCTGGGCGAGCGCTATCCGAAAGCGCAGTTCGTGGTCACCGGCGTTCTCGGACCACACAGCAACGCGCACGGCCCGAACGAATTTCTACACATCGAGTACGCGAAGAAAGTGACTGCCTGCGTCGCCGAGGTGATCGCGGCGGAAAAGAATCAGGCGTGACCGGCGTATTTTTTCTCGCCCGCTTCCACGCGAATCGGTAGCCTGTTCTGCGGCGGCGGAAGCGGACACGTCGCGTACGGCGTGAACACGCAGGGCGGGTTGTACGATCGATTGAAATCGACGATCGTGTTTCCGTTCGCATCAGCCGGATGTGCGTAGAGGTACCTCGCCGCGCCGTAAGTTTCCTTCCCGCTCGTCGCGTCCTTGAAGATGATGAAGAGGTCGCGCGGTTCGGGATCGCCCTGATCCCAGATCGGATCGATGCGATAGGTCCTGCCGCTCAACTTGAAAACGAGCGCACCCGGCGAGATCTCGTCGGTCGTCATGCCGAGAACGTTGGTGATGGAGATTTTGCGCGGAGGGCTGTAGGGCTCGAAATGCGCCGTCACTCGGAATGCGGGGTTGTAAGAATAGTAGTCGAGGCCTTTGAAGTTCTTTCGCCCTTCGCTGGCGCTGTCCTTCACGCGGATGCCGAAGTGATCGCCTTTGACGTCGCCGCGCTTGATCGCGACGAATGACAGCGTCCCGGCGCGAACGACAGAGGGGCTCGATTCGGTGTCATCGAGAAGGGGCAACGGCGCCTTTACGTTCAGGCGAGCGGCCGGAAGAAGCGTGACGTGTCCGTTTTTCAGAATGAAGCGCGCGTTGATCGGAGGGTGCGCGGGAATCGCGACGTCATTGGTGCCTTCGTGAAGCCAGAAGAGGCCGACCAGCGTGAGCCACCCATCATCGGCCTGAAGACGTGCCTGCCGGTGCGCGCGCCATTGATCCCATTCGGCCGCCGGCTGCGAGATTGCTGCGAAGAAAAAGAGGAGTGCGATCGCGCGGTGCATCATCGGTTAGCATAACTGCTGCCGTGGTTTCGAACTGTCGCGGAGCTGTGTCCAAGATGTGTGGAGAAAGTCGCGCCTTTCGCCGCTTTGGCGGCGGAGCCTGAGGTGCTGGCGCCCTGGAATGAAGAAGGGCGGCTGCTCGCCGCGGTCCGCGGAGGCGATCGCAGCGCCGCGGAAGAGCTCGTCGAGCGGACATACTCCGCCGTCTACGCGTCGTTATACCGATTGTGCGGCGACGGCGATCTGGCCGCCGATCTGACGCAGGAAACGTATCGGAAAGCATGGGAGGCACTCAACGGGTTCGACGGCCGCTCACAATTTTTCACATGGCTCTATCGGATCGCGTACACGACGTTTCTGAATCACATCCGGCGTCCGCGCCGCATCACGTCACTGGACGAAGCGGGCTCGCCGGAAATGCCGGATCAATCTCCGGCAGCCGATCAGCTCATCAGCGAGCGCGAGGAAGGCGCACGACTCCGCGCTGCGGTGATGACGCTGCCGGAAGACTTGCGATTCACGGTGGCAGCGCATTTCTGGGGCGGACTGCCGGTGAAGGAAATCGCGCGCATCGAGGCCATCACCGGCGTCGCGGTGCGCAAGCGGTTGCACAAGGCGTTTTCAATCCTGGAAACATCACTCGATGAGGAAAAGCGATGACGGCGAATAGAAAAGCTGATCTGCAGCGGAAGTTGACGCTGGCGCCCGTCGCGAAACCGCCGGCGGGGTTGGCGGAGCGCATCAAGCGCGAGATCCCGAAAGACCTTCGCTTCAATGCCGAAACGGAACGCGAGCGGCTCTCGAAAGCGGTGGGCTTCAATCTTCGCGTGGCCGCCTCCATCCTCATCCTCGTCTCCTCCGCCTACCTCGGTCTCCGCTTCTTGTCGCAGGTCGATGAGAGACCGCAGCCGCCTGCGCAATTGCCCAGGGGGATTCGGGTACCCATCCCCGAGCAACCGAAAGTCATGACGCAAACTGCTGACGCGATGAAGGAAGAATCGCAGCGTGCAGCCGCGCCGCCTGTTGCCCGTGAAAAACGAGCGAGACGCGATCGTCAGCAACCGACGTCTGTCGCGTCGGCGCCACCGCCAGCAGCCGCGCCTCCGCCACCACCACCTGCTGCGTCCGCCCCGGCTGCGAATGCCGTCGCGGAGTCGATCACGGTAAGCCGTGTAAGCCATGGCGTGGCGGGCGTGGCGATGGAGCGCGTCGAAAAGAAAGCCGCGACGACCGCCGACGTGGAAACCACGACGTCGCCGATCAGCGGAAAAGAAATGCGTTACTTCGCGAAGGACAAGAACGTTCAGGTGGTCGTCACTTCGAAGCTGCACGACGAGCAAATCACACCGTGGGCTTCGGTATCACCGGCGGCGAAGCAGAAGATTCTCGAGGTGGAGTTAGCTGCCGGCGGCGACAGGAAAGCCATCGCACGCGTCGCGCGCGAAGCCGGACTCACCGAGTTCGCCGACTCGATCGAACAGCGTTAGCGCTTCCGCCCGCCGCCGAATTTTCGGACCGAGGCGAAGTGGACTTCGAAATAGTTCGCGGCTGCACGAATTGCGCGGCTGACGGTCCACATGTCTTTCGACGGAATCGCTTCGAGACCGGCTCTCATCTGCGCGGGCAACTTCGTGCGACACCGCCGGCAGAGCGCATTGCCGAGCGTTTTGTCGAAGTCACAGCGAGGGCACCGCGGGCGCTTGGCGAGGTTCCTCAGCTGTTCCCTGGTCATTGGAGCCATCCCTTCCTCCCCTACGCCGCCTCTTATTATTTACGAGTACAATCCGCCGCGCAAATCGCGATGGGTCAACGGGTCGAGTTTCCTTCCAACGCCCACACCTGCCGGGGCTATTTCGCGGGCAAGGGTCCGGCGGTCGTCGTCATCCAGGAGTACTGGGGACTCGTCCCGCACATTGAGGATGTGGTGGAACGATTCGCGGCTGAAGGGTTCGCTGCGATCGCGCCCGATCTTTATCACGGCAAAACCGCGAAATCGCCTGACGAGGCGGGGCGGATGCTGATGGAGCTCGATGCCGACCGCGCTGAGCGTGAGATCGCGGGCGCCGGCGAATGGCTGCTCAAACAGCCTGCGTGCACTTCGAAAAACTACGGCGTCGTCGGATTCTGCATGGGCGGTGCGCTCGCACAATACACAGCGACGAAGGAAGGCACGAAGGTCGGCGCAGCGGTCAGTTTCTACGGCGGTTTCAAAAAAGTCGCGATGGAGTGGAACAACCTCCGCGCGCCACTTCTGTTGATCTACGCC
This sequence comes from Acidobacteriota bacterium, assembly GCA_030948915.1. Lineage (GTDB taxonomy): Bacteria > Acidobacteriota > Thermoanaerobaculia > Gp7-AA8 > Gp7-AA8 > Gp7-AA10. The sequence continues at coordinate 14,241 of JALYZI010000068.1, read as the reverse complement.
GAGAACGACAAAGGCGTGCCTCCCGAGCAGGGGCGACAACTCGAACAGCAGCTCAAGAAACTCGGGAAGAACGTGGAGCTGGTCATCTATCCAGGAGCCGGGCACGCATTCTTCAACGACACGCGCAAAGAAGTGCACAAGCCCGATGCCGCAGCCGACGCGTGGCGCCGAACGGTCGATCTCTTTCGGACCGCACTCACTCCTTCTCGATGAGCATGTCGCCGGAGTAGAAACTCCTGCCGCGCTGCTCCCGGCCTAACAGGAGCACCACCACCAGCACTGCAATGACCACGACTTCAAATCCCGCCAGCGCCCACGAATATCCGATGTGATCGCGCAGCATGTGCTCGATTGTGTTCGTGGGAGCCGCGATGAGAATTCCCGACTGATACGCCAGTCCGGGCATCAATCCCCGGACCGAATCCGGTGCGAGCTCGTTGAGATGCACCGGGATGATGCCCCACGCTCCCTGCACGCCCATCTGCATGACGAACGCCGCGCATGCCAGAACGCCGACGGTATTTCCGAAAGCCCAGAACGGAATTACCAGCAGCGATACGGCCAGCGCTCCGATCATGGAGTAGCGGCGGCCGATGTGTTGCGACAGATGCCCGAAGATGATCGCGCCAATGACCGCGCCGATGTTGTAGAGGATCGCGATCAACGGAATCATGTTCGCGGCGACATGACGTTCATTAAGAAAATCGGGATAGAGATCCTGAGTCCCGTGTGAGAGAAACATCATGAACGTCATCAGCACGACGAGGTAGAGAAAGCCTTTGACGTGACCTCGCGTTGCCGCCCACATTGCGCGCAGATTGTCGACACGATGCTCCTTCCACGCTTCCGACTCCGGTACCTTGGTGCGAATGTACAGAGCCAGCAAAGCCGGCAGCGCGCCTAACCAGAACATCCATCGCCAGCCGAAGTTCGGCAGGATCAAGCGCGACGCGACGGCCGCCAGCAGATATCCGATCGAATAGCCGCTCTGCAGGATTCCTGACAGCACCCCGCGCCATTTTCGCGGTGCCTGCTCCATCGCCAGCGAAGCGCCCACACCCCACTCCCCACCCATCCCGATTCCGAACAGTGCGCGCAGGATCAGGAACTGCGTGTACGTGTGCGAGAACCCGGAGAGAAGCTCGATGATCGAGAAGTAGATGACGTTCGCCATCAACGGAATGCGACGGCCGTATCGATCGGCGAGCATTCCGAAGATGATTGCGCCCACCGGCCGGAACAGGAGCGTCGCGGTCAGTGTGTTGACGATGTGGCGTTTCGGTACGCCGAATTGCGCCGCCAGAACGTCCAGCAGGAAGACGACCACGAAGAAATCGAAGGCGTCGAGCGTCCATCCGAGGAAACCGGCGAGGACGGCGTGGCGGGAGGACGACTTCATCGGCGCTGCGATTGTACAATCGGCTGTTCAGCATGGGTCCGGTTTCGCTACAGGGAAATCTCGAAACGTTCCAACTGCCCGACGTGTTGTCGTTTCTCAACTCGACGCGCAGAACCGGCATGTTGACGCTTCGGCTGTCGGAAAAAGAGGCGTACGTATTCTTTCGCGCAGGCGCCGTCATCTACGCCGCATCCAACCAGGAAGCTCTCCGCCTCGGCCCCCTTCTCATCCGCAAGAAAAAGCTGACGAATGAGAAGGCCGCGGAAATCGACGACCTGATGTTGCGCTCGGGCGGGCGGTGGCGCGATCTCGCATTGCAGAACGGTGCGATGAGCCAATCCGACCTCGAGGACTATCTCAAGATCCAGGTCTCGGAAGTCATCTACGACGCATTCGTATGGAAGAGCGGCGAGTTCTCTTTTTACGACGGCATCAATCTTCCGCCTGACGCTGTCACGATCTCCATCGATCTGTCGAATCTGATCATGGAAGGCGCGCGCCGCATCGAGGAATGGACGGAGTGCCTGCGATTGCTGCCCGACAGCTCAGTCATCTTTCGCGTGGTCGCCGATCCGGAGGCTGAGAAGATCACGTTGTCGCTCGACGAGTGGCGGATCCTTTTTCTGATCAACGGCCAGCGCACCCTGGAAGACCTTTGCCGCGCCACCGAGTCGGAAGCGTTTCAGGTCTATCGGCTGGTTTACGGCCTGGTCGCGAACAAGCTGATCGAGGCCGCGAAGGAAATTCCGCAGGACGGCATGACAGGTCCGGTCGGGCAAATCGAAGAGATCACGATCCGTCAGTCACTCGCCGAGTTCACCGGTGACATCACGATGCGCGGTCGCGCGGACGACGATACGAGCCTTCTCATTTCGGAAGACGCCACACTTTCGTATAAGGATGTCGTACAGAAAACCGTCGCACAATTGCTCATCATGAGCGGCGACGAGGCCGGCACAGTCATTCCGCTGGTCGAAAGCGAATATCACGTCGGCCGCCAGCGCGAAAACCAGATCCAGCTCAATGACCTCGGCGTCTCCGCGCGTCACGCCAGAATTTTTCGGGGACCGGAAGGCTACGTCGTCGAGGATTTGAAGAGCCGCAACGGAACGTGGCTGAATGGAACGCGGATCTTTCATTCGATCCTGCGCAATGCCGATGAGATTCGCGTCGGCGCAACCGATCTCCGTTACGAAGTCCTTTTCGACGCGTCGAGCACGCCCGCAGCGCCGGCCGCTGTCAGGGCGCGCTGATTCGCGTCAGGCCTTTCATGTACGGCTGCAGCGCGGCTGGAATCCGCACCGAGCCGTCGGCGTCCTGAAAGTTTTCGAGGATCGCAACGAGCGTTCTTCCCACCGGAAGCGCCGAGCTGTTCAGCGTGTGCACGAATGCGATTTTCTTGTCGGGCGTCCGATAGCGGATGTTCGCGCGCCGCGACTGAAAATCGACGAAGTTCGTGCTCGATGCAATTTCGCGGTACGCGTTTTGTCCGGCCAGCCATACTTCGATGTCGTAGGTCTTGGCCGAACCGAATCCCATGTCGCCGGTCGACAGCGTCACGACGCGATAGTGCAGTCCGAGAGCCTGCAGAATCGCCTCGGCGTCGGCGGTCATCCGTTCGTGCTCGGTCCACGAATTCTCCGGCGTGGTGTACTTCACGATTTCCACTTTCTCGAACTGATGCTGGCGGATCAGACCGCGCGTGTCCTTGCCATACGAACCGGCCTCGCTTCGAAAGCACGGCGAATAGGCGGTGTAGAAACGCGGCAGCGAAGATGCGTCGAGGATCTCATCGCGATGGATGTTCGTGACCGGCACTTCCGCGGTCGGGATCAAATAGAGCTCGCGATCGGTCAATTTGAAGAGGTCCTCTTCGAATTTCGGCAGCTGACCGGTTGCGCGCAGCGAATCGGCGTTGACGATGAACGGCGGAACGACTTCCTTGTAGCCGCGCGTCAAGTTGTGATCGAGAAAGAAACCGATGAGCGCCCGATTGAGACGCGCGCCGGCGCCGAAGATCAGGGAGAAACGCGCGCCGGAGATTTTTGCGGCGCGATCGAAGTCGAGGATGCCGAGGGCTTCGCCGATGTCCCAGTGCGGCTTGGGCGCGAAATCGAATTTCGGCTTCTCGCCCCACGTGCGTTCGACCCTGTTTGCAGTGTCGTCAGCGCCGATCGGAACAGATGCGTGCGGCACGTTGGGCAGACCGAGCTCGATCGCGCGGAGATCCTCCTCGATTGCGGCGAGCCGTTCATCGAGCCCTTTGATCTCGTCGCCGACGCGCTTCATCGCATCGATCTGGGCAGTCGCATCCTGTTTGCTTTTCTTCAGCGTCGCGATTTCCTGCGACGCGACGTTGCGCTGATTCTTCAGCGTCTCGACGCGCGCAATCGTGCGACGCCGCTCGGCATCGAGCTCGAGAAAGCGATCGAAGTCGACTTTCGCGCCGCGATTTTTCAGCGCCGCGCGGTAATCGTCCGCATGCTCGCGGAGATATTCGCGGGACAACATGGAGGGCGGATTATAGCGGTCAGTGCCGGGCGGCCCGCGAGCGCGCGATGGTGTCGGTGATGTCGCCGGTGATCACGAGCGCGTAACCCTGACGCGGACCGTTGCCGAGTCGAGTGGCGGAGACGGAGATCGTGTACGCGCCGCTCAGCGGTTGTGCGATCGACACCGCTTCGACGTTGTTCACGTGATCGGCCTGGCCGTTTCCAGGGAACACCGAGCCCGCGGGATCGGTGACGCGAAGATCGAGATCGTTGACGAGAGAAGTCCCTGCAGGATCCGTCCACACCAGCACGACTTTCAGAGGACTCGCGCCGCGGACTGTGATCTGTGTCGTGACAGTCTGCGCTTCGGTGAGTCCCGATTGCAGCGGAACGTCGCTCACGCGAAGCCTGATCGCATCGCCCGGAAAAGAAAGTGCGTCATGCAGCACCGGAAATCCGAATCCCTGTTCGTTAGACGGCGTCGGCCTGCTCGCGACCTGTGATCCGCCGATCGTGATGAACGGAACGCGACGTGCGGATGCGATCAGCGTCGCTTTCAAAAGCGCGGCGCTCGGCGTCATGCGATCGGAAGCCTTCGGTGTGCCGCTCGGATAGTAACCATCGGTGAAGTATTGGCGCACGAGCGCTGCCGCGCCGGAGACCGAGGGGGAGGCCCATGACGTGCCGGGCTGAAAGGTCATGGCGCAGGTTTGTCCGCCGGACGGAATCTTCGCGTCGCCGGCCAGCACGTACGCCGGGCCGACGAGATCGGGCTTGATGCGTCCGTCGCGAGTCGGACCGACCAGCGTGAAGCTGGAGACGGCGTCGTCGGCGTAGTGATTCGCATCGCGCGTTCCGCCGACCTGCAAAACATTCTTCGCCGAACCGGGAGCAGATAGCGAGCTGGCCGGCGCCGCGGTGTTGGTGCCGCCGAAGTTACCGGTGTTGAACACGATGAGCATGTCGGGATGCGAGTACACGAAGGCGTCGACGTCGCGCGCCGATTGCGGATAGTTCGCCGTCGGAGGATTCAGCGGAGGCGGAACGCCTTGCCGATCGCCCCAGGAATTCGAATGAATTCGCGCGCCCTGGCGGTAAGCCTGATCGAGAATCGGCGTGAGATTGACCGGGCATCCGATCCCGGGACGCTGCGAGCAATTGTCGCCGCCGACGTAGCCGGCGTCCTGCACGATCAGCTTCGCGCCGGGTGCGATCGAGTCGCCGTAGTCGTGCGAGATCGGAGTCGCGCGATCGCCGACCGCCGATGCCGCCGCATGCGTTCCATGTCCCTGGTTGTCCCACGCGGCGGGCGAGTTCGGATCGTCGCAGCCGGTTGCCCCCGGAAATTGATCACAGGAATATAGAAAGTCATATGCAACGATTTTTCGGCGGCTCAGATCGACGTTGTTCGTGTCGAGCCGCGTGTTGATCGGCGGACGCGATCCGTTGGCCTCGACAAAAAAGCAGCTGTCGTAGTCGACGCCGGTATCGAGAAACGCGATGATCTGCCCTTCGCCGTGAATGCCGTGATCGAAGATCGGAGTCGTCGTCCCGTTCGGACCCGACTGCAAAGACCTGTACGACAGCTCGTTGGCGGACGCAGCCACAGCGATCACGACAAAAAGGGCAAATAACTTGGACATCCCCAAGTGGAACCACGGCGCTTGTTTGGGGATTCCGCCCCCTGCTAATGCACGAACTTGCGGCGATTGCGGATGTAGTCCGCGAGTATGTATTCGCCGAGGCGGTCGACGGAGGAGTAGAAGGCACGGCCGCGATTGATCTTGGAGAGCTGCTCGACGAAATTCACCAGCATCGGATCGGTCGCCAGCATGAACGTCGTAATCGGAATTCCTGACCGCCGGCAGCGATCGGCTTCCTCGAGCGTGCGATTCACGATCTTCATGTCGAGCCCGAACGAGTTCGTGTAAAGCCGTCCGTTCTCGAAAAGCGCAGACGGCTTGCCGTCGGTGATCATGAACACCTGCTTGTTGTTGTGCTTGCGCCGCCGAAGAATGCGTTGCGCCAGCTCGAGTCCCGCCTTCGTGTTGGTGTGATACGGGCCCACCTTGACGTACGGAATCTCGGAGATCGGCACCTCGACGGCGTCGTCGCCGAAGAGCAGCACGTCGATCGAGTCTTTCGGATACTTCGTGATGATCAACTCCGTCAGCGCCAGCGCCACCTTCTTCGCGGGCGTGATGCGGTCCTCGCCGTACAGCACCATCGAATGCGAGATGTCGATCATCACGACGGTCGCGCAGCTCGAGTTGTGCTCGGTCTCGAACACTTCCAGATCGTCTTCCGAAATCAGAATCGGATCGGACGGATCGGTGTGCTTCATGGTGTTCTGAATCGAGCGGATCGAGTCGATCGACATCGGATCGTCGCCGAACTGATACTGGCGCGTTTCGGTGAGCCGCTCCGTTCCCTGTCCGGCATTGTTGACCGAGTGCGATCCGGTCAGCGATTTCTGCAGTCCGCCGAAGATCTCGTCGAGCGCGTCGCGTCGGATTTGCCGCTCGCCGCCGGCCGCCAGCACGACGTTGCCGTTCGCATCCTGGCCGATGATGTTTTCCTCGACCAGACGCGCGAAGAACGCTTCGAGATCGACATTCGGATCGATGTAGCCGCGCTCCTGCAGCGCGCGCATCCAGCGCATCGCCTCCTCGACGTCACCGCCGCTCTGTAGCAGCAGATGATTGAACAGACGCCGCAGGCCCATCTCGGCGAGGAGCTGTTTGATGAGTTCGGGGTCGAGGTAGCTGTAGCGATGTCGCACGGTTGGGGGTTAGCCGTTAGCCTTCTGCCTCTTGAGTCTCTCAATCCATTTCGCAATGGTCGGACTGTTGGGCATGAGCTCCTTCGCCTCTTCCAGCGACACGAGAGCCTCCGGCTCGCGGCCCATCACCATGAGAACCTGCACGCGCAGCTCGATGAGACCCTGGTAAAGCGAAAAGTCGGTGAGCTGCTGATTCGACATCAGCGAAAGCGCGCGGTCGACGAACTTGAGCGCGGTCTCCGGCTTGGAGTCGTTGAGCGCATCGGCCGCAAAGCGATGCAGCATCCGCGGCGAATCTCCCAGAAACGATTTGGCATCGACGAACAGCAGAAGCGCTTCGCGCAACAGGGTTTCCTGATCGGGAAACCATCCATCGCGAATCATCCGATCGATCTGCCTGGAGAGCTCCGCGGGAATGTCGGCGGTCACTTTCACTTGACCGTTCTCAACACGTTGAACTTCATCAGCTCCGCGAACGTGATGGTCGAATCGAGGTCCTCGCGCGCCAGACGCAGCGCCTGATGCATGCCCTCGAGGATCATCTCCATCCAGAACGCCAGCTCGAATTCATTCTTCGCCTGAAGGTACTTCTTCGCAGTATCGGCGAGCCGCGGCACGCGACTGAGCTCGCGGAAATATTCGGCGAACGGCTGCTCGTCGGAGAGTGTGATCTTGTTGCCGTCGACGAACCAGGCCAGGATGCTGTCGTAGTTCGGCTCACTTTTCGGATTCGGGCGCGGCTCTTCGCGCTGCGGCGGCGGTTGCTGTTTCTTGACGCGGCGTCCGGCGAAGGCGTCGTCGAGTTCGTCGTGATCCATCTCCATGCCGCGGCGCGCGCCGACCCCCGCGCGCTCAATCGGCGGAAACTTCGATTCGAAAAGCTTGCCGACGGCCGTCCCGATCAGTTTTCGCGCGACGACTTCCGACCCCTGCTGTTCGCCCTCGTAGACCATTTCGACCTTGCCGGTGATCGCAGGCAGGACCATGGCCAGATCGGAAAGGCGCGGAAAGAGGTGCGCGTCGCCGGTGAGCGCGGCGCGCCGCTCCAGGTTCGACTGCAAAAGCTCCAGCGCGGAAATCGTGAGCCGCGCCGAGACGCCCGACGATTGATCGACGAGCTCCGACTCGCGCGCGACAAACGCGATCTGCTCGACCAGCTCGCGAACGTACTGCGGAATCTCGATCGACGTCTTGGCGCTGCGGTCGAGCCAGGCCTCCTGCTGCGTGATGTGCATGGCGGTCTGCACGTTCTGCGGGTAGTGCGTCAGGATCTGCGAATCGATACGATCCTTGAGCGGCGTAATGATGTTCCCGCGGCTCGTGTAATCCTCGGGATTCGCGCTGAAGACCAGCACGACGTCCATCGGAATGCGTACCGGGAAACCGCGAATCTGCAGATCGCGCTCTTCGAGGATGTTCAGCAGCGCGACCTGAATGCGCGGCGCGAGATCGGGAAGCTCGTTGATCGCGAAGATTCCGCGATTCGTCCGCGGAATGATTCCGTAGTGGATGACTTCTTCGTCGGCGTACGTCAGGCGCTGATTGGCAGCCTTGATCGGATCGATGTCGCCGATGAGGTCCGCGACCGTGACATCGGGCGTCGCGAGTTTTTCCCGGTAGCGCTCATCGCGATGCATCCACGCGATTGGCAGGTCGTCGCCCTTCTCGGCGGCCAGACGGCGGCATCGCTTGCAGGCCGGCTGAAACGGCGAGTCGTTGATCTCGCATCCTTCGATGACCGCGATGCGCTCGTCGAGCAGCGACGTCATGGAGCGGAGAATCCGCGTCTTCGCCTGTCCGCGAAGGCCGAGAAGGATGACGTCGTGTTTGGAGAGGATGGCGTTGTGCAGCGCCGGAATGACGGTCCGGTCGTAGCCGTGAATTCCGGAGAAGATCTTTTCTCTGCGGGCGATTTTCGCCAGCAGGTTCTCGCGCATTTCGTCTTTGACGGATCGAACCCGGTAACCGGAGGTACGCAGCTCGCCCAGAGAATGGATATTGGTCATGGTGTCTCGGAAGACTCGGAATCGGACTCCTCATCGGGATCGCGGTTGAATGTGGTCATCGCGCGTTTCAGATCGCCGCGCGCGAAGAGAAGCAGCGCGTCGACGGCGCGCTCGATGCTGCTGGTGAGAATCGGAAGCTCGCTGTCCTCGAAATCGTCGAGGACGTAGTCGCGAAGGCGGCCGGCCTCCGCATAATTCGCACCGCGCACGCCGCATCGTAAGCGCGGGAAGCTCTCGCTGGCAAGAGACTCCACCACCGATCGCATGCCATTGTGCGTGCCGGCCGAACCGCGTTCGCGGATCCGCAATTTGCCGAGGGGAAGATCGACTTCGTCGTGGATGATGATGAGATCCTGGAGCGATTCGAGATAGGCGTCGGTGAGTAACTTCACAGCCTCGCCCGAGCGATTCATGTAAGTCAGAGGCCTGGCGACCATCACCGATCCGCCCGCCACCCGCCCGCTGCCGGTGAGCGCCTCCTTTTCGTGTTTGCGGATGTCGATGCGGAACTTTTCCGCAAATGCATCGGCGATCATCCAGCCGGCGTTATGGCGGCTGAGCGCGTATTCCGGTCCGGGATTACCGAGACCGATGATTAACTTCATTTCTAGAAGCGTAGCAGGCGTCAGGCGTCGGGCGTCAGGCGTCAGTCCCGCCCACCTGATGCCTGACGTCTGACGCCTGACGCCCGACGCCTGATTTCAACCGAGCTGGTCAAGAAAATGCATGATTACCGTTGAGTCCATGTCCGATAACGAACGCATCGTCGTCATCGACGATAACGCTAACGACCTTTCCGTGATCCGGCGAGTGCTGGAGCGCAGCGGTTACGACGTCACCACCGCCGCCTCAGGCGAGGAAGGGATCGAGCTCGCTTCGCGCATCGCGCCGGACACATTCATCGTCGATTACCGCATGCCGGGAATGGATGGATTCGAAGTGGCCCGGCGCATCAAGGCGGATCCGCAGCTGCAGACGATTCCGGTCCTGATGCTGACCGGCGCCGACGCCTCCCGCACGATCGCGGAAGGGCTCAACGCCGGCGCCGACGATTTCGTCACCAAGGGCTCCGAGAGCGAAGTACTGCTGGCGCGTCTCAGCGCGCTGTTGCGGGTGAAGCGGTATCAGGATCAGCTCCGCAAGCTCAATCAGCAGATCACGCGCGACTTGCAGATCGCCCGGCGGGTTCAGGAGGCTCTGGTGCCTTCAGGCTCTTTTCGCGCGCCGCGGATGGAGATCCGCTCTGCGTACATCCCGAGCGAGACGCTGTCCGGCGATTTTTATGACTATTTCCTGCACGATAATTTGATGTATCTTTTTGTCGCCGACGTGTCCGGCCACGGTCTTCCGGCCGCCATCCTCGTCTCGCTGCTCAAGAGCTACATCCACACCGAGGCCGATCCGAATACCAGGCTGTCGGATTTGATGTCGCGGCTCAACGATTTCCTTTTCAGCGTCAGCCTTCCAACGCAATTCGCGACCGCGCAGCTCTTTCGCCTCAATGGCGACGGCAACCTGTCGTACTCCAACGCCGCCCATCCCGGATTCCTGCTCAATCGGCGCGAGAACGGCAAGACCACCTTCCTCGAAGATCCCAGCCCTCTGCTCGGCGCCATGCCGCAAATGGTCTACGACGACCGCGCGCTCAAGGTCTCTCCCGGAGACACGCTGTTTGTCTACACCGACGGACTCACGGATCGTCGGACGGCGGCCGGCGAGTTTTACTCGATCGATCGCGTCGCGAGCCTCATGGAGAGCCACCGCGACGCGGAGCTCAACACGATGTACGACGCGATCAACAGCGACGTCCGGCGCTTTTCCGCGACCGACGAATTCAAGGACGATATCGCTTTCATTGTGACGCGCTTCCACTGACATCCGTATACTCCTGTACGATGCGTCTTCTCCTTCTCGCCCTCAGCCTCAGCACCGCCCCACTCTTCGCCCAATCGCACGACTTCGTGCCGGAGACTTTTCCGGTGGCCCCGTGCGCACCGACCAACAGTTGCCAGACCTTCACAGACTCGGAGATTGTCGGATCGGCATTCAAGTATTACGGTCTGCAGCTCGATATGCACTGGGTCCTCGATCATCGCGCCGATATTTCCAATGCGATGGAAGGAGCGTGCAAACGCCACGCGACGTGCCTCGCAACGCCCGGAAGCACCTTCTGGTTCTGCGACGATGTGCTGGCTTTTGAAGCGCACAGCATTTGCCCGAAGCTCTTTCCCAACGACGGCGAGTGCAAGACCTACATCGAGACGTGGCTTCTGGGCGTCGATCTTCGCGCGAAGGAGACGTGGCAAACGGCGCAAAAGTGTGCGGCCAAGTCGCCGCCGGCACAGCACAGCAGGCCGCTCGAGGTGTGGTCGGATCCCGAGACCCTTTCGCCCCTTTTCAAAGGAAAGCTGACCTTCTACGCCCGCGATCCGGATACGCATCTGCCGGTTTACGCAAAGTTCGCGTTCGACAATCAGATTTTGTATGCCCCCTCGAATCCGGAAGGGCTGCCGGCGACGATCTATCCGTTTGATTACACGCCGAAGTTCAAGCGCATCCGAAACGCGGAGGGGCACACCGATCTGGTGCCGCCAACAGTGACCGTTACCGCGCCAAACTATCCGACCATCGGCTTTCCGTTGGCAGCCGTAGTGCCGAAGATCATCGTCACGATGAAGCCGGCCGAGCTGCATGGCGGCAAGAACGTGATCACGATCGAGGCGCGTGACGCCGCTACCGGGAAACCCGTCGAAGCGCGTGTGATGTCGGGCAGCAATCCCATCGGCAGCACGAACACGCCCATCACTTTGCAACTGAATCGCAAGGGACAGCACCCGGAGATCTGGGTGACATCGGAGTTCAATCTGTACAGCGACGCAGTGGTCGCGAAGGCGCGCTGAGTCTCAGGGGCGACTGGCCACGTAGATTCGCGTTTCGGTGGCGACATAAATCCGGCCGCCGACGACCTTCACATCGACCGGGTTGCCCTGTAATGGCTGACTGCCGAGGACGATCGGGTGCAGGCGGTCGCTGGTGTCGAGGAAAGTTAGACCCGGTCCGCCGGCATCGGCGACGACCATTTCGTTCGCGCTCAGCACAGCAATCGATCGAGCGATTCCTGGGGTATCGACCGTGCCCTTCAACACGGGAGACGCTGGATTCGTGAGATCGACAATCGCGATACCTGCGTCGCCACCAGCGAGATAGAGAGTGGTGCCGTCGAGAACCGCGGCAAACGCGTCGAAGTTCGGGATATCCAGGTCAGTGACTTTTGTCAGGCTGTTCAGATTCGAACGATCGATCACCGTGACGTCATGTCCGGCACCCGCCGGTTTATCTGGACTGATGGCGATCAGATACTGCGTTCCAAGCGGAAATAATGCACGATAAACAATACCGTTAAGTGTTGTCGATTGTGAACGGATGAAAATCGGGGCAAGCGGGTTCGCGATGTCGTAAATATTGATGCCTCCGGCTACGACGCAGTTGTCAGTCTGTGCGCTAAAGGCATTGTTACCGGCGACCGCGATGCCGAGCTCGTGGCCACAGTCATGCGATCCCAGCTGCACCGCCGGTGGAGTGGGGGTCAAATTGATCGTCGCGAGGCGATCGCCAACCGCGAACGCGATGCCGCTCCGCGTCGTGAGGTCTTCGATCGTCCCCGCGTTTGTGTCGAAGCTCGTGATCTGCGGCGGGGCGGAGGCATCCGGTTGCCGGAACAGCAGGGCGCGCGAAGACCCGCCATTGATATGCGCGCCGGAAAGCGTTCCGTTCGTGACGATCCAGTTCGAACCATCCACGGCGACACGCCGCGCCTGGAAGGCGGTGTCTCCGCTAATGACCGCTGCATCATTGCGAATGGTCGTAACAAAAGGAACTGCGCCGATCGAGCGAACGGCGGATCGATTCGCGGAATCGGTCGCGGTCAGAGAGATTCGATGCCCCGCCCTGGCGGCCACAGTTGCTGTGAACGCGCCGCTCGGCGTCGGCGTCGCGGTCGCGACCGCGCCGGTCGTCGCATTCTTGAGAATGACGCTGCCAGCAGCCGGACTGACGGCGAGCGTTGAGCCGGAGACGGTAGCCGTCGAAGCGCCGTCGCTCGAAATATTGATCAATGTCGGCGCGATGGCCGGGGGCGCGTAAACGCGGTCGATGATCGCGATTCCAAGGTCATTCGCGGCGATCAGCGAGGATCCCGTGAACAGGAGATCCCACGCGACGCCGCCGACGTTCTGTGCACCTATGAATCGCGGAGCGGCAGGATTGCTCGCATCGTAGAACGCGATGCCGTCACCGTCGGCGATGGCCATCGTGTTGCCGGCGAGATCGACGCCGCGCGCAATGCCCGCAGTGTTGCCTGACCAGACCAACTGCGGCGAGGATGGATTTGAGACATCCACGATGGCGGCGCCAGCGTCTCCGCCGGCCACGTACACAAAATCTCCGACAACCTTGCCGCGGAAGGCATCCAGACCTGCGATCTGAAGCTCGCCCACTTTCTTCAGCGCATTCACGTCGCGCCGATCGATCACCATCAGGTCGCGTCCGGTCGCCGAGTTGCTGATGCCGACGAGGTAGTCAGTGCCGACCGAGAGAAGGTCGGTGAAGACGTGGCCGGTGACACCAGCGACCGCCTGCGCGCTCAACTGTCGCGGGCTGGCGGGATCGCTGACGTCGTAAACATAGATCGTCCCGTTGTTGAAGCATTCGGTATCCGATGTGAATGCGTAGCCGCCGGAGAGGACGACAGCGTCTTCCTTGCCGCACTGGTCGTTCGTGAAAATCGGAGTCGCGTTCGGATCGGTCAGGCTCAAAGTGGCGAAACGATCGCCGACGAGGAATGCCCATCCCTTTTGAACCGCGACGTCCCGGATCGCTCCCGCGACGGCGCTCAGCGTGAGCGTGCGGCGCAACAGCGGCGACGCTGGATCCGTGATGTCGTAAACCGCGATCTTGTCGGAGCTGCCGACCGAGCCGCTTGGATCCGGGTATCCCGCTACGACGACCGTGGCTCCTTCGGCTGCGATCGTGCGCGCGCGGAAGTTCGAGTCGTTCGCGATCAAGATGCTCGTCATGCGCGGCGCCGCTCCGAACGGCACCGTTCCAAGGTGCACCGGGCCCGCGATGCGACCCGCGCCGTCCGTCGCCGTTGCAGTCATCGCATCGCCGGAATTGGCCGCCAGCGCCGTCGCGAAGCTGCCGTCGCTGCTCGAAATCGAAATGGAGATCGACGCCGATGTCGCCGAATTGCGAACCTGAAGTGAGAGCACCGACATGCCCGTGACTGCGCCTGCGCCGCCGACGATTGAGGCGCTGCCGTTGCCATCAAAGGTCAGCGCAATCTTGGCAGGGTCGATGCGCGGCGGGGCGGCGACATTCTCGACCACGACGAGACCCTGATCGTTCGCGACGTACAGATTCTTTCCGCTGAACGTTCCATCCCACGCCACTCCTCCCGTCGTCTGCATTCCAAGCAGCCGCGCATTGGCCGCATCCGTCGCGTCGTAGAAACTCACTCCACTTCCGTCAGCGATCGCGATCGTCGGTCCGGCGGCATCGACT
>JALYZI010000065.1 GCA_030948915.1 Acidobacteriota bacterium | reverse complement strand
ACCTGACCCTACTTCGGCACGCGGTAGACCACCGCGTTGATGTGCATTCCGGCACCGACCGACGCGAACACCACGATGTCGCCGGTGTGCAGCGCGTGACCGCGCATTTTTCCTTTGCAGATCAGATCGAGCATGGTCGGAATGGTCGCGACCGAGCTGTTGCCGAGCGTGGAGATCGTCATCGGCATCACGTCGCCCGGCGGCTCCTTGATTCCGTACAGCGCGTACAAGGCATCGAGGATCGCTTCGTCCATCTTGCCGTTCGCCTGATGGATAAGAATCTTCTTGACCTGATGAATGCCGATCTGCGCGCAGTCGAGACATTCCTTGATCGACCCTGCCACCGTCTGCAGCGCATATTTGTACAGTTTGCGTCCTTCCATCTTCAGAAAGAGCGCCTCCAGGAACGACTCGTCCTTGTACGAGTGACCCATCCGCAACATCGTCGAATGCTCGAGCGTGTCGGAGCGGACGTTGTGCGACAGGATGCCGTCTTTCGTCTCGCGCGCCTCCAGGATCGTGGCGCCTGCGCCGTCGGCGTAGATCAGGCTGTCGCGATCGTGAGGATCCGAAATGCGCGACAGCGTGTCGGCGCCGATGACCATAGCGCGCTTGATGTCGCCCGCGCGAATCATCGAGTCGGCCCAGATGACGCCCTGCAACCATCCCGGGCATCCGAATACGACATCGACTGCGACGGTGCGCGGATTCTCGATCTCGAGCTTGTTCTTCACGCGCGCAGCTAGCGCGGGGACGAAATCGGAGCGCAGACTTCCCGCTTTCACATCGCCGAAGTTGTGGGCAACGATGATGTAGTCGAGCGACTCGCCGTCGATGCCCGACGATTGCAACGCGTTGCGCGCAGCATCGAAGGCGATGTCGGAGGTCACGAGTTCGTCGGGAACGTAACGGCGCTCGCGAATGCCGGTGATCGCTTCGAACTGCTCGAGGATCTCGGCGTTGCTCTTCGCGATCGGTTTGTTGTCGGGGCCGTGGAACTCGTGTTGCAGAAAATAGTCGTTCGGTACCATGACCGAGGGGATGTGGCTTCCGGTCCCAACCACAACGGTGCGATGCATCGGCTAATATCATATTCATGAATGAGGCGAAGGAAACCGTCCGCCGCAAATATGGCGATCTTGCGCGACAGGCCGAGAGCGGATCGAAAGCCTGCTGCGATTCAGTGAGCGCGGATCTCTACGCCGGCGACCAGCTGGCCGGCATTCCGGAAGCGGCCGCGAACGCATCTCTCGGCTGCGGAAATCCGACGATGCTCGCTCAACTTCACCCCGGCGAAATCGTCCTCGACCTCGGATCGGGTGGGGGCATCGACGTGTTGCTCTCCGCGCGCCGCGTCGCTCCGACCGGCAAGGCGTACGGCCTCGACATGACCGACGAGATGCTCGCGCTGGCGCGAGAGAATCAACGCAAGGCCGGAGTTGCGAATGTCGAATTCCTCAAGGGCGAAATCGAGAACATCCCGCTGCCCGACCGGTCGATCGACGTGATCATCTCGAACTGCGTGATCAACCTTTCGGGCGACAAGGCGCAAGTTCTCCGCGAGGCATTTCGCGTTCTGAAGCCGGGCGGCCGCTTCGCAGTCTCCGACCTCGTGCGGCGCAGCGATGCCGCGGCGATTCCGCCGGAGGAGCTGAAAGAAGTGGAGAAGCGGCTCGGCTGCGTCGTGGGCGCACTCAACGACGACGAATATCAATCGCTGTTGGCCGACGCCGGCTTCGAGTCGGTCGACATCGAGCCGACTCGCGAGCACGAGGCCGGGTTCTTCAGCGCGTTCATCCGGGCGACCAAAGTCGCGTGAACATCGACAGCCTTCGCCGCTGCTTCCCGGCTCTCGAGCGCGTTCACAACGGAATGCCGGTCGCGTATTTCGACGGACCGGGGGGAACGCAGGTCCCCCGGCAAGTCGCCGACGCGATGAGCGGCTACCTCTTTCACCACAGCGCGAATACGCATTGGGCATATCCGACCAGCGAAGAGACGGACACGATCATCGCCTCGGCGCGCGAGGCGGCGGCGCAATTCTTCAATGCCGGCGCGAACGAGATCGTATTCGGGGCGAACATGACCACCATCACGTTCCATCTCGCTCGCGCGCTCGGCCGGACCTGGAAGGCGGGCGACGAGGTGATCGTGACGGAGCTCGATCATCACGGAAACGTCGCGCCGTGGCGCGCGCTGGAGATCGATCGAGGAATCGTCGTGCGGATGGCGCGCATGCATCCCGAAACGGGTCAGATCGATATGGAGCATCTGGCGCAGCTCGCCGGGCCAAAAACAAAGCTGGTTGCGATCGGCGGCGCATCGAACGCGCTTGGAACGATCAACGATCTCGCACGCGCCCGCGAGATTGCCCGAAACGCAGGCGCGCTCTTTTTCGTCGATGCCGTGCATCTCGCGCCGCATGCGCCGATCGACGTCCGCGCGCTCGATTGCGATTTCCTCGCCGTTTCGGCCTACAAGTTCTACGGCCCGCACATCGGGATTCTCTACGCGCGAAGCGCGCTCCTGGAGTCGCTGCCGTTTCCGAAACTCGAACCGGCGCCCGACAGCGGTCCCGAGCGCGCGGAGACCGGCACGCAGAATCAGGAAGGCATCGCGGGCGTGAAGGCGACTGTCGACTTCATGAATTCAATCGAGTTCGACTGGCTGCACGAACGCGGGGAAAAGCTGACGCGCATGTTGTGGGACGGGTTGAAATCGACCAAGCGCGTTCGGATTTACGGTCCGCCCCCCGACGCTCCGCGCACGCCGACGGTTGCGTTCACCGTCGACGGCATGACAGCGGAGGACGTTGCGCGCGCGCTCGTCAAGCGCGGCATTTTCGCGAGCCACGGCGATTTCTACGCCGCGACGGTCGTCAGCGTTCTCGGCATCGAAGGACTCGTGCGTATCGGATGCGCTGCGTACACGACCGAGGAAGAGGTCGAGCGGCTGCTGGATTGCGTCAGATCAATCCGCTGACGACATACAAATCGGAAACGACTCTTCGGTATCCGTATCCGTACGTCTGGCCGTCGGCCGTGATGTGCACCGGCATGATGTCGAGAATGCCCGCGCTGTCGGCTGGCTGGATCGTGTGCCACCGGGTGCGGCCGGTCCCGCTGATGTCGGCGCGGTCAATGGGGGCGTTCGTTCGGGCCCGGTGGTAAACCCACAGCGCGCGGTTGTCGGTGGTCCAGCCGATCGGCACGTCGCCGGGACCGCACGATTCGACGCGCTGCGGATCGCCGCCGTTCACCGGAATGAGAAGAACGCAATGGTCCGGGCCGATTACCGCGATGGTCTGCTCGTCGTTCGAAATCACAAGCGGCCAGGTGACGATCAGCGGAGAAATCTGGCGCGGCGGCTTACTGCCGTCGACGGTCAGCTCAAACAGATGCAACGACTCGCCGGCCTGTTGACCGAGGACTGCCAGCCGCCGGTTATCGGAGAACAGTTGCCAGCCGAGGACGTTCTCGATCGTCTGCATCGGGATCGGACGCGCCTGTCCTGTTCCAACCGGAAGCATCGTCAGCCGCGACGGCGACCGCGTTTCTTCGGCCACGATCCACTGTCCGTCGCGCGAGATCGGTTTCCCGCGTCCCATGCCTTCGCCGATCCGCATTGCGGGGCCGCCATCGACCGGCCGCACGTAGATCGTGTTTCTGCCGTGAACACCGGCGGCCTGCTCGACAAGCAGCACCATCTTGCCGTCTTCGCTGAGTCCGCCGATCCACGACCAGTCGAACCACGTGAGGTTGCGTTCCTTCAGATCGCCCGGATGTCCGACGACTGCCTCGCGGCGCCCGTCTTCGATTCCCATGAGGAGGCGTCCATCCGGCGCAATGTCGTGCAACGAGTGGCGGCCGGGAAGCGACAGAACGATGCGTTCGCGTCCCGCGACGCTGACTGCGAAAATATTGCGGCCCGCGTCTCCTTCCGCTGAGATCCAGACTTCGTCGCCTTTTGGGTTCCACGCCAGACCGCTCGTGCTGCTCCACGCCGACGACCGCGCGATCTCCTTGCCATTCCGATCGATGATGACGGCCGCGCCGCCATCGTCTCCGAACAGTAGATGCTCGACGAATGCGAAGCGATCCCCGCTCGGTGACGGGCGGATCTGACTGATCCAGTGACCCGACTCGTACAGCACATTGCCGATCGGACATTCGATGCGATGCCGGCCCCCGACGTCGCGCGTCACGATGAGGTCCTTGCCGTCCACGGTCCACACAGCCTCGCGAACATCCTCGCAAATCGCACGCGGCGCGCCGCCGCCAATCGGCATGCGCGCGAGCGTTCCCGATGTGACATAGCCCGCGACGTAGTGGCGGCCGAGCGAGAGCGCGAGCTCGCCGCTGCGCGAGATCGACAGAATGTCGGCGTTCGGTACGCCGATCGATCGTGCTTCGCCGGTGGCGGGATGCGATGAAAAGACTTCGAGCGGCTTGTCTTCCCACGCCGCCCCGTAGATCACCGTGCCGTCCGGCGAGAATCGCGCGCTCATGATGAAGCCGCGCCGAAACGTGATGCGCGTGTAGACCACCGGCTTCGCGCGGTCGCTCTTGCTCTTCTTCGGTTTCGCGCGACTCTTGGCCGCCGACGATTCGCCGCTGGCGGAAACCGCATCGAGCGCGAAGGCAACATCCTTCATCGACTCGAATCGTCGCGACGGATTTTTTTCCATCGCGTGTTCCAGAAACCGCGTCAGCACCGGCGGAATCGATTCCTCGGTGAGGGCCGGCGGATCGTCGTGCAAAATCGCGTTCATTGTTTCGACCGACGAGTCGCGGCGGAACGGTTGAATCCCGGCCAGCATTTCGTACAGCATGATCGCGAACGAGAAGATGTCGGAGCGATGATCGATCGCGCCGCCGCGGACCTGCTCCGGCGACATGTAGCCGACGGTGCCGACGATCATTCCGGGGCTCGTGCCGTGCTTCTGTGTGTCGGCGCGGCTTCCCTCGGGCCGATCGGGCGTCACGAGCTTTGCGAGGCCGAAGTCGAGCAGCTTCACGCGGTCGTCGGTGGTGATGAAGACGTTCTCCGGCTTGAGGTCGCGGTGAACGACGCCTTTTTCATGCGCGGCCGCCAGCCCATTCGCAGTCTGCACCGCGTAGTCGAGAACTTTGCGGATCGGAAGGCGCCCGCCTGCCAGGACGTCGCGCAGCGTCGAGCCCTCCAGCAACTCGGAGACGATGAATGGGCCGCCTTCATGGGAGCCGAGGTCAAAGATGGTCAGGAGATTCGGATGGTTCAGCGTTCCAGTCGCTCGCGCTTCCTGCTCGAACCTTCGAAGGTGATCCGCGTTGCCGGCCAGCGCGCGCGGAATGACCTTGATGGCGACGTCGCGTCCAATGCGCGGATCGCGGGCCCGATAGACCTCTCCCATTCCGCCGGCGCCGAGGTGGCCGAGGATTTCATAGGGCCCGATGCGGGAACCGAGCGCCAGCGGCATCAGGAAGCGATGCTCAGCCCGAGCTCTGCAACGGGATCGGGACGGCGATCGATATCGGTGACGATCCACTGGCCGTCGCGGCGCTCGATTTCGATCACCACCGATTTCCAGCCCTTCGCGTTCGGCGTGTTCTCGGCATGGCGGATGCGCAACCCGCGCCACTCCTCAGGCGGCACTCCACGACCCCGCAGCCACTCCTCGGCGCGTTCCATGACGACAGGCGGATCGCTGTGATCGCACGGCATCACGTGAATAATAGCGCGGGTGCGCATCGCAATCACACGAGCAGTCAGTCCGCGGATCGCGCAGTGTGAGCTGAGCTACATCGAACGGCAGCCGATCGATTTCGCCCGGGCCGCTGCGCAGCATGATGCCTACGAGCGGATCCTCGCCGCGAGTGGCTGCGAAATCGTGCGGGTCCCGGCCGAGCCGGACATGCCCGATTCGGTCTTTGTCGAGGATACGGCGGTGGTTCTCGACGATGTCGCGATCATCACGCGCCCGGGTGCGCAATCGAGGCGCGGCGAAGTCGAGAGCATCGCGAATGTTCTGCAGCGCTACCGCCCGCTTTTTCGCGTCACGGAGCCGGCGACGCTCGACGGCGGCGATGTGCTCGTCATCGGCCAGCGGCTCTACGTCGGCGTCTCGCAGCGAACAAACCTGGAGGCGATCGAGCAGCTCAATGCGATCCCCATCGATTTTCAAGGCTGCCTGCATCTCAAATCTGCAGTGACGCAGATCGATGATGAGACGCTGCTGCTCAATCCGCGATGGGTTGACGATCGGCAGTTTCCGGATTTGAACTATGTCGCCGTCGATCCTGCCGAGCCGTTCGGCGCGAACGCCCTGCGACTCGGCGATGTGCTTGTTTTCAGCGCGTCGTATCCGCGCACGCGAAAATTGCTGGAATCGCGCGGATATCGGGTGGAAGTTGTCGACGTGTCCGAGCTGGAAAAGGCCGAGGCAGGTGTGACGTGCTGCAGCGTCATCGTTACCGCTTCGTGACCCCATCTGAACCCAGCGGTCATAAACTGACTGTACGGTCATGGCCGCACGTCAAGTCCGCAGCCCGTGGGAATCCTACAAGCGTCAGAGCATTCAGGAGGCGGTCATCCGTCTCATCTGTCGCGAGGGGTTGAAGAGCGTGACGATGGAGCGCGTCGCGCAGGAAGTCGGCATCGCCAAGGGCACCGTCTATCTCCACTATCGCGATAAACAGGAATTGCTCGACGAGGTGAAGGCATCGGCTGTCGCGCCGATGATGAAGACCGTGGAGGACATCCTTCGCGGCGACGGCGCGCCCGACGCCAGGTTGCGCGCATTCGCGCTCGCGTACTTGCAGTATTTCGACGAGCACCGCGATCTTTTTCGTGTCCTCATCTACGAGCGAGAGGTGATTCGAGTCCAGGGCAGCCGGTATCAGAGCGATCGATACCGTCGTCTCATCGAGGGCACCGCGCGAGTCATCGGCGAGGCCATTCGCGAGGGCGCGTTTCGTGAAGTGAATCCGCAGAATGTGGCGGCGATGTTCGTGGAAGCGATGTTTGCGCTGATGCATCAACGGTTGCGCAGCGACAAGCCCGCCCGCGTCGAGGACGACGCCACCCTCCTCGGCGACGTTTTCATCCACGGTCTGGAGAAGAAAAAGAAGTGAAGCAGATTGCAGCAGTCGCCTGTCTCCTCGCCGCGGCGTGTTCGACCGCGCGCGATCCCGGCACGAGCGCCGCCCCCGCCGCCCCGTGGACCGCCCCCGCCTGCGCCGTCCCGCCCCCCGTCCCGAAGCCGCAAACCACCGACCTCGGCGAGCTCACCATGCCGCGCGCGATCGACCTCGCGCTCGAGAACAATCCCGACACGCGTGCGGCCTGGTTGCAGGCGCGTCAGGCGCAGGCGATCGTCGGCAGCCGGCGCTCGGCGTATTACCCGGAAGTCGACTTGAATGCGAATTACACACGCGCGCACCAGGCGACACAGGGTGGCCAAACGGTCTTCAACAGCACGACTTTCGGCCCGCAGCTCGCGCTGATATATCTATTGTTCGATTTCGGCGGGCGCGCCGCGCAGGTCGAAGAAGCGCGGCAGGCGCTGATCGCCGCCGACTTCACACACAACCAACAGATTCAGAACGTCATCCTGCAGACGCAGCAGGCGTATTTCGGCTACCTCGACGCCAAGGCGCTTCTCGACGCCCAATCGGCGACTTTGAAAGAACGGCAGGCGAGTGTCGACGCGGCCGACGCACGGCATAACGCTGGCGTGGCAACTATTAATGATGTACTGCAGGCGCGGACCGCTCTGTCCCAGGCGCAATTGACGTACGAATCGGTCGATCAGAACCTCCGCACGTTTCAAGGCTCGCTGTCGACCGCGATGGGATTGCCGGTGACGACGAAGTTCACGATCGGGACGCTGCCGGTCGACGTCCCGATTCAGGAAGTCTCGACGGCGGTCGAATCGCTGATCACGCAGGCGGAGACCGAGCGGCCCGACTTCGCGGCATCGCGCGCTCTCATTCAACAGTCGGAGGCACGCGTCCGCGAGGTGCGAGCGCAAGGCTTGCCGACGTTTGGCATGACCGCGACTTTCAACCGCACCAGCTTTCGCGGAGTCGCGAACGGAACTGCTTCCCCATACTCGATCGGACTCGCGATGCGATTTCCGCTCTTTACCGGATGGAGAAACCAGTTCGACCTCCGTGCGGCGCAGTTCGGCGCCGACATCGCCCGCGAGGAAGCGCGCGGATTCCAGCAGAAGATCGACCTTGAGGTCTGGAACAGCTACTACGGCCTTTCAACAGCGGTGCAGCGCGTTCGTACCAGTCGTGACTTCCTCAGCACGGCGCAGCAATCGGCGGATGTGGCAGTCAATCGATATCGCAGCGGCGTCGGGAGTATTCTCGACGTGTTGACGGCCGAGGCGGCGCTCGAAACCGCGAGGGCGCAGGAGATCCGGGCGCGGACGGATTGGTTCATCGCGGTTGCACAGCTCGCGCACGACACGGGAACGCTCGCGGCTCCGGCTCAGGAATCGACTCGATGAAGAAGCTACTGATAGTCGCCGTCGCGATTTGTGCCGCCTGCACCGGCGCGAAACCGAATCGCGGTGAGGAGAAGGTCCCGGTCACGGTCGCGAAGGTCGCGCAGAAAGACGTCCCCGTTCAGCTTCGCGCGATTGGCAACGTGCAACCTTTTTCGACAGTGTCGATGCGAGCGCTGGTCGGCGGCCAGTTGATGCAAGTGTGGTTCCGCGAGGGGGACGACGTTCACAAAGGACAGCCGCTCTTCACGATCGATCCGCGCCCATTTCAAGCCGCGCTGCAGCAGGCCCAGGCGAATCTCGCGCGTGACGAAGCGAATTATCGGAATGCGCAATCGGAAGCCGTGCGCTACGCGGATCTGGTCAAAAAGGACTTCGTCACGAAAGAAGAGTACGAGAAGATCACCTCATCAGCGGAAGCGGCCAAGGCGGTCCTGGCGGCCGATCGGGCGGCGATCGAGAATGAGCGTCTTCAGCTTTCGTATTGCAGCATCGCCGCGCCGATCGACGGCCGAACCGGCAGCCTGATGGTGCACGCCGGCAACATCGTGCGTGCGAATGACACGAATCCGCTGGTTGTCATCAATCAAGTCACGCCGGTATATGTGCAGTTTGCGGTTCCGGAGTCGCAGCTCGGGCAGCTCCGCGCCCGCGGCGGCCTGGGTGTGCCTGTGTCGGCCGCGCCGCAGAAGGGCGGATCGGCGATCGCAAGCGGCCGGCTCAGTTTCATCGACAACGCCGTCGACACCACGACCGGCACGATCACGCTGAAAGCGGTATTCGCGAACCAGAATCGCGCGCTCTGGCCGGGGCAATTCGTGACGGTGGCAGTAACGCTGCAGGACCGTCCGAATGCTGTTGTCGTTCCGACACAGGCGGTGCAGACCGGACAGCGCGGACAATATGTTTATGTGGTCAAGCAGGACCAATCCGTCGAGATGCGACCGGTGAAGGTCGCCGACACGGTCGAGCAGGAGAGCATCATCGAGAATGGCCTGGGACCGGGCGAAACGGTCGTCACTGATGGACAATTACGGTTGACGCCCAAGAGCCATGTGGATGTGAAGAATGCGTTGTAAGTCCTGAGTCCCGAGTCCTGAGTCCTGAGAGGTCGGGCGGGACTCAGCACTCA
>JALYZI010000062.1 GCA_030948915.1 Acidobacteriota bacterium | reverse complement strand
TCGATTTGCCGACGATCGTCACGCTGAGTTCACCGACGCCGGATCTCTTCGCGTTCGCGAGCGAGCTGACATACGCGGCGGGAGTGACGGTTCAATTCGATGGTGTCGCGAAAAAACGAATCGATATTGAATTGCCGATCCCGCCTAACACCAACCCCTCCATTCCCATCTACCTTGGATACCTCGGACAGTCGATCCGCGGTCCACGGGTCATGATCGTGGACACGCTCCGTTCGGAAGGCGGCCATTTCACGACGCGTCTGTCGTCAGGAGTCAGTTCGGCCTCGCTCAGACCGGCCGCGACGTCGACGGTCCGACCTTCGAGTGTTCTGACCAGCGCCGCTGACGTCAAGGCCGCGCTTCTCGGAGTCATCGCCGGAGGTTCGTATGGTGCGATGGCGCTCAATGGCCCGATCGCATGGTCGGTCTTCGATGGACTGACGACCGGCGTGGACGTCTTCTGGGATTCGATGCCGTCGCTGTATGCGTCGTCGTTGTACCTCGCGGAAGGCCACGGCCGCGTGCTCATCCCCGTTCGAGCGAATCAACCGTTCGAGGTCGTCGGCGTCGATGCGTCAACCGGGTTGCAGTCCTTTCGTCGCGTCTATGATCCTCAGACCGCGGGAGATCCACTGGCCGCACTCGCGCTGCCTTCTCCGATCGATAACCAACTCGGCCCCTATCCTGTCTTTGCGTCACCCGCTCGCGTCGAAGTCATCGACATTCCCGCGACCGATGTGACGCTGGCCGCCGGTCGCAATTTCGAGCTGCTTCTCAGAGATGGCGTCCTGCGTGTGACGCCGAGTAGCGTTCAACTGCCGCCTAACACGCGCGTCGAGGTGCTGAACACATCGACCGGAAGTCTGCAGGCCGATGACTCCTTCATCGCAGGCGATTCGATCGCGATGCCTGCCAGGGTCGGCGATCGCATTCTGATGCTGATCGGCGAAAAGAATGTCGACTCGAGCGAACCGATCGCGATCGTCTTCAACAAGCCGGTCTCGATTTCCGGCGATCCGGACGATGACATTCACAGCAATCAGCTCGTTAGAGTTCTATCGCGTGATCCGCGATCGGGCGGCGCCTTCGCCGACATCACGCGACAGGTCAGGTTTGATGTCGACTCCGGCAATCGTCGGATCACCATGCGTTTTGGAAGCCCACTGCAGCTCGGGCAACAGTATCGCCTCGTCATCAGCCGCAATATCGGTGACGCGGTCGGTGCGGGCGGTACGACCGACCTGCGGCTCGGACAGCGCCGCATTAACGGCGTCGTTGGTCCGCTACTGAGCGACGACCTGCATATCGACTTTTCGACGCGCGAACCGGGCGGCAACATCGCGGCGTTTGATTTGAGACAGGGCGCTGTGCGCGATCTCGCGCTCAACGGAAACATCGCGCTCGTGAGCGCGCTCGATGGCGGTCTGCAAGCCTTCGATGTATCCGACCCGGCGTCGCTCGACGCGAGCAACAATCCGCGTCCGATTGCCTCCGTTCCGGCCGGGGCAACGGAGTTCTGGGCGGTTGCGTCCGATCGACACGGCCGGGTTTACACCACCGGCCTGACAAGCGCGTTCGGCGTGCTCCGAACATACCGGCTGTCCGATTTTCTCGCCACGCAGACGGTCACGCATCAGATCGGAGCGGCGACGGTTTCGTGGAGGCCCGGCATCAACAGTAATGTTCCGCTGGGAAGCGAAACGGTTGTCGGCGATCGCCCCGAGGCAACGCCGCGAAAACTCCAGATCGTTCTGCAGGACGACGAGCTCGAATACACATCCTCGACACTGACCTCCGCCTATTCGGGCAACGCCATCGACCTCGGCGGCGGCTTCCGGAAGATTTCGATCGCTGTGCGCGGAGATCGCACGATCGCATATCAGACGCAGCGCGTGACGGTCGAGAATCGCACGCTCGATCTTCACTGGTCGGTCGACGTGCCGCGAGCCGGCGCAGCGTCGATCGCCGGAATCATCGCGCGTTCGGATGATCGTCTCTTCGTCGTTCGCAATCGGGCGACGTACGGCGTGATCTCGCTCTTCGGCTACGGCATTAGTGTTTTCGATCTGAATGCCGTCGAGTCGAACGATTTCTCGCCGTCCGAGGCGAACTACAGAAGTATTCAGGAGCAGGTTGCGCTCTCGAAGGGGACAGATCCCACCGCCGCGACGCCGCCGTGCGATCCGGCCCTGAGTGCTGCTACGGGTGCCGTGTGTCCGATCCGCGATCTGGCCTTTTCTCCGGAAGCATTGATTCGCGCAAATGCATCGTCAGCGGCGCTCAAAGTCTTCGCGCTCGACGCCGTGCACGGCGTGCTCGATCTCAATGTGGCGCCGCCGTCGCTGGTGACGCCGGCAAGCGGCGGCCTGACCCTCGCGAGCCCGTTCATCGACCAGCCGCGGATTCGGACTCTGCGCGAGCTGTACCGCAGCGCTTCGGGACGCCAGCCGTTCGCGCATTTCACATCGATCGCGTCCTACAAGAACTACGCGCTGATCGCCGCCAATCAATTCGGTCTGGTCGTGATCCGCCTCGACGGAGGCGCCCTCGATTGGGAAGCGCTCGCCGATGTGGTCTGGATTCCCGCCGGTGCGTACTCGGTTCGCGTGATGCCCGAGAGCGACATGGCGGTCGTCGTCGATGGCGCCGGCCGCGTCCTTCTCATCGATCTCGAGAAAATCGATGAGGCGTCCGAAGTCGCCGCACTGCCGGCGTGCAGCACGGCTAGTTGTTCCGCCGAGCTCTTTCCAATTGCGCGGAAGGCGATCACGTCCGCGGCGTCGGCATTGCCGGCCGGTGCCGATTGGGCGGAAGTTGGAGCCGACGACCCGCGCATCGTTTGGAAGTCTTCGCCGCACGTCGTACGCGGAACACTTCCGCCGCTCGTCGATCCGAGCACGGGTTTTCTCTTCACCGGCGACGTCAATACCGCGCACATGAGCGTGATAGCCGCGATCGATCCACGGCTCCGAGTCGTCGTCAATACCGGCAGCGGCTTCGGCGAAGTCGGCGGCATCGTACCGTTGGGAGTCGATCCTCCGCCTAACATCCTGACGGCCCCCGACGGATCGCTGGCCGCCTTCCGAGTCGAGGCAAGTCTCCCGGCGGGCGTCAGGCCACGGCTTGCTGTGGAGAGTGAGGTCGTGAGCGGATTTCCGAGCGCACAATCGCCGCCAGCGCTTCCGCGCGCGCATTTGCGCAACACGGACGCCGTGGCATTGACGCCGTTGATTCCCGCGAACGTGCTGATGGAATTTCCAACGTTGCGTTTTCAGCGAGGCGCGAACCGCTTCTTGTCGCCCTGGATCGTTGCTTTGTCCGATCCAAGAGCAGCGAAGCGGTATATATGGCCTGCGGGTGCGGACAAAGCCGCCGCCGGCTGTTACTCCTGCGATCGACCGCGTTTCTTACAGGATGATCCGAATGCAGTAGAGCTATACACGAACGGCCGCTTTGTCTCGATCCGGCCGCAGCCAGGCGTGTTTTCCGGTCCTTACAACTATTTGAATGCGAGTGGCCGGCTGAGCGCGCGTCTCACAACAATTCCAGCAGACACCGTCAGGCCGACGAATGTCATTGCCGCTGCTCAGGATCCGCCGCTCGCCGCCGGCGCGTTGCAAGCGACGGTGCTTCTGCATTCCGGCGAGATCGTCGAGCAATCAGTGGATCTCGACGCCGGCGGTCGCGCCGGATGGAATGTGATCTTCGATCGCACTTTCCGCTCGCGATCGATCGGAGGCGCGTCGCTGGGACTCGGATGGGATTCATCGATCTTCCGCCGGCTTCGTGCGCTCCCAAACGGTAACGTCGAGTATCACGATGCGACCGGCGAGGTTTGGTTGTTCCGACGTGCCGGAAGCAGTTACGTTTCGCCGACCGGCTTGTATCTCCGTCTGACGAAGACGGCGAGCGGATGGGATCTGGTTGATCAGAAGCAGCGCATCACGACCTTTGATACGTCAGGCCGGCTGTCTACCGAATCCGACGTTTTCTACGATGGCGTCGGCGGCGGGAACATCATGCGTTACGTCTACGACTCGACCGGTCGTCTGTCTTCGATTGTGGATCCGATCGGACGCGTCTCGAACATCGCGTATGACGCAGCCGGGCTGCTGAAGACGATCACCGACTGGCGCGGCCGCTCTGTCGACTATGTCTACGACAGCGATGGCCGGTTGTCGACGGCCAGTCTGCCACGCACAAAGAATCCCGGCTATCCGCAATTCGATCACGCATCGGCGTCGACGCGTCCGAAAATCACCTATCGATATCAACAGGCTGCTTCCGATTACAACGCAGCGCTGGAGCTCGCGACGAATCTGCGCTCGGTTCAGGAACCCGACGATGCGCAGCCGCGCGTGACTTTCGATTTCTACGACAGCGGCAATCGACGCGACATGCTGCAGCGCGAATCGTGGGGAACGACTGACGGCGCTTCCGCCTCATTCGACTACACAATCGATTCACCCCTGAAGGCAGCGTATGAAGCGGTCGTCGTCGATGCGCTGCGACAGAGAAGAAGCTATGCGATCCATCGGCCGCAGCCCGCCGATTACTTCGCCGATCGCGTACATATCGATCGCGTCGTCGAGAGCGTAGTTTCCGTCTGGGCCGCGGCCGCATTCGGCAGCCTGCCGGCTGCGGTCCTGGCAACGTCGAGCGACACCGCGAACACCGAACGAACATTCGAGTTTGGCCGCGGGGCCGACGGGCAGATCGAAACCGTGAACCACCTGGGAGTGTCGATGGAGACTTTCGCCTATGCGCCCGCAGGCACAGTCGGCCTCGTCCTCCGCTCGCGCAGCGTCAGCCCGGCCATCACAGGCATGGTCGGATTGACTCAGAATTTTGATCGTGCCGGGCCATTTCTCAACGCAATCGAATCCGATGGTGCACGCATCGACGTGCCCGAGCCGCGAAGAAATGCGCTGACGACGCAACAGACGGACGGAGGAGTGACCGCCCAAACGGTCTACGGCAACGACGGCTTGTTGCGCGAAACGCACACACTTCCGCCGCTTGCGCCGGCGATCGGCAGTGGCGAAAAAGCCGCGAGTGAATATTTCGCGCCGGACGATCCATCGACACATCGTCGCAGCCTGCCGCGCACGCTCACCGCCGGCGACGACCTGGCCACCACCATTGAGTATCCTGATGCGGACACGGAAATTCGCACTGCTCCTCGCGGCATTCGGACACGTTCGGAGTACGACGAGCTTCGCCGGCCGATTCACATCGTGACGAGTGGCGGCGGGATCGCGCCGGAGGAATGGTTCGGGTACGACGCGCGCGGAAGACTTGCGCGGCATCGCCGGCGGCAGGGCAACCTCGAGCCCGAAGAGCGCTATGAATACGACCTCCTCGGACGCCTGACGCGCTCGTCGATTTTCGACGGGGCCACGGAAGTCGAGACGACGCAATATGAATACGACCTGACCAATCGCGTGACGCGAACGATTTTGCCGGCGGGCGGAATCGTCACAAACGTCGTCGATGGGTTAGGCCGCGTTACTGAGCGCCGAACAGACCCGCGGCATCCTTTCGCGACGATGAAGGTCGAACAGACGCGTTACGACGCCGACGACAACGTCGTTTTCACGAGCGACGGGCGCTCCGCCAGCGCGACGCGTTATGACGCCGCGCATCGGCCGGTCGAGACAATCGGATCGGATCTGACGCACACGTCCACGAGCGTCGACGGTTGGGGCCGTCTCCGCGAGACGCGAAACCTCGGCACCGGCGCACTGTTCAAAGCCGACTACACGCCGGGCGGCAAACTGAAATCGACGGCAACCAACATATCAACAGAAGAATATGGATGGGACGCCGCCGGCCGTACACGTTCGGTTGTCCGGCAGCGCGGCGCGAATCAGTCCATCACAAAATCGGCGTTCGACTACGACAGCGCCGGACGCCTCCTCGACGCACAGACTGGCGCGAGCAATGGCACGGACATGACGCATCTCTTCGCGCATACGCGCTATGCGTACAACGGGCTCGATCTCGCGGCCTCGATCACCGCTTCGGAAAATCGCGATGCGAATTCTTCCACCTGGTCTCTCGATCGCAACACCCTCGGCCAGCCCACTCGCGTCGGCAGCGCGACATCGCCGGCATTCGCATTCAATCGCGCGTTCGATGAGGCTGGAAACGTCACGTCGTCGAAGACGCCGCGCCATCCGGGGACATTCCAGTACAGACACGAGGCGCGGGGCCTGACGACCGACGAAATCCTGCCTGACACCGCGAATCCGAACCATTACGACTTCGATGCCGGCGGTGCGATGCGGCAGTATGTGGATCCCGAAACGGAAGCGACGCGAGTGACGAGCGACGGCCTCGGCCGGCCCGTGTTGCGTACGTATCCGGATGGCTCGACGGAAGAGATTCACTACGGCGGCGATCAGGTGATTCAGGTTCGCGACCGGCAGGGCAGGACCCTCAACTACAGCTACAACCTGAAGGGTCAGCTCGAGCAGATTCGAAGCGACAGCGCACTGCTCGATGAGCTGACGTACGACAGCGCTGCGCGCCTGATCGGATGGAAGAGCGAGGGAACGAAGGTCGAGTACGACGACTTTGACGCCGACAATCGGCCGCAGACGACCCGGCAGATCCGGTATCGCGCGGACGGCGCAGAGCTCGATCGTTATGTGCAGCGGCATACGTGGAATGGTGACGGCGCACGGACTTCGTGGACCATGCCGTCATCTTCTGCTCCATGGACGGCAACAGTGTTTGAAGATCACGATGCGATGGGCAATGTGACTGCAATTCGGCGCAGTGGCGCGCCATCGCCGCTGATGACGGCCGAGTATCGAACTGCCGGAAGGCCGATCCGGCGGACCATCAATCAGGTCGAGCGTCAGTACGACTACGACGACATCGGCCGGCTGACGGAGATGAAGGTACTCGCTGGTGGTTTGCTCCTGGCCGGATCACGCATCCGTTTCGACGGACTTCTCCGCAAGAGCGAGCAACACCTCGGCATCGCGAGCGACGATCGTTACACGAACTGGAGCTATGACGATCGCGGTCGGCTGGCGGCGATGATTGCGGCAGCGGATCAGGACGCGACGCCGTCGGTCTTGCACGAGCTCAGTAATGCAGACTTTCAAACGCGGTTCACGCCGAAACCGGGTGGCGGCCACAAGATCGGGTCGATGCTCTATCAGAAGGCTGACGGGACCGACGGCGGCTCACAACGGACGGAGGATGCGCGATTTCGATACGAATTCGATGAGCGCGGGAGATTGCGTAAGGCGACGGACCGCTCGGGCTCGACGCGCGTTGTCTACACCTACAACGCGATGGACCGAATGGTTGGCCGTCGTCTGGAGAGCTTCATCGCGAATGATTGGAAGCTGCAGGGCGCGCCGGCGGCGTCAATCACGTTTGTGTGGGACGTCGTCTCCGATCAGCTGATCGCGATGTTCGAAGCGGAAAAATACGAAAACGGAGTCGTGGTGCCGAGCGGCCGTCCGTTGCGCCAGTTCATTCACGGTGGATTGGGCTACGACGATCCAATTGAAGTATTCGACGGTGTGCGCCGGTACTACCCGATCCTCGACGAAGCGGGCACCGGGTCTCTCCAGGCTGTCCTCGACGAATCCGGCAAGCTGCTGAGCCGAACGATCATCGCGGATCCGTACGGAGAAGACGCGGAAACGCTTGCCGGCCCAGCCGTCGACAAGATCACGATCAAGGGGACGA
>JALYZI010000017.1 GCA_030948915.1 Acidobacteriota bacterium | reverse complement strand
CGGCTAACGGCCAACGGCCAACGGCTAACGGCTAACGGCTAACGGCCAACGGCCAACGGCCAACGGCCAACGGCCAACGGCTAACGGCCAACGAACCTAGTCTTTCGACTGATGCGCGCCACAACAGAACCGCGGACAATGCGCGGTCATGAACGAACTACACACTCTCTCCAATCAGATGGCAGATGTTGTCGCGGCGGTCGCTCCGTCCGTCATTCAGGTCCAGAACGCGAGCGGCGTCGTGTACGCGCGCGACGTCATCCTGACCAACGCCCGCGCGCTCGGCCGCGAAGATGGTTTGCACGTGCGCACGCACGACGGCCGTACGCTCGATGCGCAACTGCACGGCTGGGATCCCGCGACTGGACTCGCTCTCTTGAAAGTCTCGGGACTCGATGCTTCGCCCGTGAGGACTACCGATTCTGTGCGTGTCGGAAATCTGGCAATCGCGATCGCGCGATCGTGGAGCAACTCGGTCACCGCCAGCATCGGAATCGTGTCGGTGATCGGCGGTCCGCTGCGCACCGGCCGCGGGCGCTCGATCGATGAAGTGATTCGGACCACTGCGCCGATGCACGAAGGATTCGCAGGCGGCGCATTCATTGACGTCTCAGGAAAATTGATCGGCATCGCGACCGCGGCTGCGATCCGAGGATTGGGCGTGATCATTCCGGCTTCGATCGCATTGAAGACCGCCGCTGCGCTCCTCGAGCACGGCCACATCCGCCGCGGCTACCTCGGCGTCGCCGGGCAGCCGGCGCGGCTTGCCGAGCGGCAGGGACTCCTCATCGCCGATGTCCGCGCCGAGAGTCCGGCTTCGCAAGCGGGTCTGATGGTCGGCGACGTGATCGTGGCATTCGACGGACAGCCGGTGGAGTCGCCGGAAGATCTGCTCGATCTGCTGTCGGGCGATCGCGTCGGGAAGCCGGTGGCGATCAGCCTCGTTCGTGGAGGTGCGGTGAACGAACTGAAGGTGACGATTGGCGAGCGTTCCTCTTGAAGAACATCTAACGGCGCGCGAGCTCGAAGTGCTCGAGGTGCTCGCTGAGGGATTGTCGAACCGCGCGATCGCGGCGCGGCTAGAGATCAGCGAGCACACCGTGAAGTTTCACGTCTCGTCGATTTTTGCGAAGCTCGGCGCTGAAAACCGCACCGACGCCGTTCGGCGCGGCGTGCGGCTGGGGCTCATTACGCTCTGAGAGTTACAATGGTCGCGTCCGCTTCGGTCCGACATGTTCCTCTTCGTCGCGTGGATGTTCGCTGCTGCGCCGCGCGAGCGCGCGGTGATGATCTATCCGCGAGAGCGTGTCTGGTTTCGACGCGCGTTCTATAACCGCCACCAACACGAACTGCAGCGGGAGCTCCAGAAGCGCTACGTGGTCGAAGTCCACGATCAGGTTGCGACCGAGGCTGCGCTGTTTGCGGTCGATATCCGCGGCGCGAAGCTCCTCGTTCTCTCCGCGCATGGCGGTCCGTACGCGATGTCGTTCAACGGCCGGGGGAGTCGCACGGTCGACGCATCCGATCAGATGCGCCTGACAGCGTTTTTTTCGCAACTCGCGCCCGACGCAACGATCATCCTGCAGAGCTGCTATACCGGACTCGGATTCGCGCGCATCGTGAAGAAAGCGGCGGGCGCCAATCGGCGCGTGATTGCGGCCGAGGGAGAGCTCCCGACCGATGGCGTCGTGATCACATCGCTCGCACCACTCGATGTGGCGATCACGTGCCGCGATGATCGCGGCCAGTCGTGGGATTGCAAAATCGGACTGTGATTGATGCGTTAGGGCGGCCAGCGGCCGCCCGTTCGTTAGTTGGATGGTGCTGACTTTGTCGGGAACTTGAAATCGGCGTCCCACGACAAATACACGCGAACAGTATCCGGCTCGCTATTGACTTTCCTGCTCGGATCGTTTGGATCAGCAACGAACTTCGGCTTTCTCATCGCAAAATTGCCGATGGCACCAATGGATACACGCGAGGTTGGAGACATTCGAAAAACGGGGATCTGCCCGCGCATCTCGATTCGTGTGTGTGCGAGGCCCGCAGATTTTCCGATCATGATGTCGTCCCACGCGAAGGGGTTGATCGCGGCGCGGATTCCGATGTAGTGCCGCTCCTGCACGCGATCGATGCCATCAGTTACGCGCGCACCGAGCACGATGATGGGGCCAAAGAGCGTCCGGAGCCGAGTCGGTGGTTGTGGCGATTCGATGTCGTTGAACCGTGCCGTGCGAGTGATCGGAAAGAAGAACGCATCTTCGAATTGAAAGGCATCTTTTACTTTGTCGTCATGCGGACTCTTGGGCGGGTCGCTCTTTCCGGTTTCAGCATTGATGAAGGACTGCTCGGCGGCATTCGTCAGGAAAGCCGAAAAGACGTTCTCGACAGCCCCCAGGCCCATGAATCCGCCGTCCGGAAACCGGTCCGAGAGATTCCACCCACCGACCCGCGATTCGACCTGATACCCGATTCGCGCCAGTCCTCTGGCATTGTGCGAGAGGCTGCCGATGCTCGCGTACTCGACTCCGCTGGAGAATTTCTGGAGATGGCGAGGAAAGTCTTCATAGGCCGAGATGAGCGCCGTGTCATCGGGCAGCACGACGAGTTTCTTGATTTCATCGACGTCGGACTCGAGCTCGGTCCGCTTCTTTGCGGCTGTCGAGAGCTCCTCAGGCTGTGTCATTTTCTTCAACTTCTCGTTGATTTTGACGATCTGACTCTGCTCGTCCATTCCCAGCAGGTATAGCTGCTCTTCCAATCTGGCCAGGATCCTGACCGAAGTTGCGTCCTTACAAACGTGGCGCGCCACGGCGTGCCGCGCGTCATCGATGCATTTCGCGAGCGATTTGGAGTCAGCCGGGGCGACCGGTCCAAGGATCCATGGCTCGCCCATGGACCGCAGGTTGCCGCAAGTGCACCTCGGTCCGACGCCGCGATTGAGCCCCGATTCAATTTCGGTGATGCGCTTACCGAGGAACTTGATCTTTCCGGTCGTCGTATCGAAATCGGCTCCGCTCTTTGACTCCGGCAAAGACTGTTTGAGTGCGTCGCGCTGCTTTTCCAACGTCGTCTTCTGCGAACGCATCAGTTCTGTCAGGCCGCGGTAGATTCGGACGCAATCATCACCGCAGACATCTCCGCTCAGTTGACCGGCTGCGATGTCCTTCTTCAGTGCGGTCAGTTGGTTGACTTCTTCAGAGATGGCCTCAGAGACCGGCTTGTTTGTTACAGTTGGATCAGCTTCCTGGGCAGCTTTACTGACATCGACGAGGGAATGGGTGGCGATGAAAATCGCAGATTCACTCGGGGGACAAGCGCTCTTTGTTGGGTCGCAGGTACCTACGACGATAGCTAAGAGAATCGCGTACGTTCGTCTCTCTCTCCTCCAGGACGGCCGTTTGACTGCGCGGACGTCTATAGAGAGTGACGGAGAGGCGGAAACTCCCACCCTGCAGCGAAAAAAAAGTTCAAAGGCGCGATCGCGTTCGCGTCGGTGCCTTGGTCCGCTCGACCCACGCTTCGACGCCGGGAACGCTGCATCGCGGAACCGGCTGGCCGAGGGCCTCCTCGATCTGGCGGACCATCATCAGGTCCTGCCAGGTGACGATCGACGACACGATTCCTCCGCGATCCACGCGCGCGGTGCGGCCGCCGCGATGGATGTAGTCCTCGACGTTTTCCGGGATATCGAAATTGATCACGTGCTCGATTCCGGGAACGTCGATGCCGCGGCCGGCGATGTCCGTCGCGACGAGAATGCGATGCGATCCTTCGCGAAAATTGTCCAGCGCCTGCGTGCGCTTGCCCTGCGAACGATCGGAATGGATCCGCGCGACCGGATGTCCCTGGCGCTGCAGGATGTGGTACAGCCATTCCGCATCGACCTTGCGCCGCGTGAACACGAGCGTCGTGCCGAGCTCCTGATGCAGGAGCGCGAGCAGGCAGGGTCGTTTGTTTTCGGGGGCGACGACATAGAGCCGGTGCGTAATTCCGGTGGCCGCCCGCCCGACCGGGAGGATGTCGATGCGCAGCGGATCGTGCAGCATCGTCCGCGCCAGCTCTTCGATCGCCGGCGGCATCGTCGCGGAGAACATCATGGTGCGCCGCTTCTTCGGAATCTTGCCGATGATCTCGCGCACCTGCGGGAGAAATCCGAGGTCGAGCATGTGGTCGGCTTCGTCGAGGATGAGCTCCTCGACGGCGTCGACGCGGATCGTCCGTCGCTTGATGTGATCGAGCAGACGTCCGGGTGTCGCCACGACGATGTCGGGCCCTCCTTTGATCGCATCCATCTGGCCTTTCATCTTCACGCCGCCGATCAGGCATGCCGCTTTGAGATCGTGCTCCTTTCCAAAGAGCTCGATGAAGGCCTGCGTCTGCAGCGCGATCTCGCGAGTGGGAGAGACGACCAGTGCCCGAAGTCCGCCGCCGTGCTGCAGTTTTTCGGCGAGCGGGATCACGAAGGCCGCCGTTTTTCCCGACCCTGTTTGTGCGAGCGCGATGATGTCGCGGCCGCGCAGGGCGGGCGGAATGACCGCCGCCTGAATGGGCGTCGGATGTTCGAATCCGACCTCGCGAATCAGTTTGAGGATCGGTTCGCTGAGACCCAGCGTATCAAACGGTTCAACAATCGTCGGAACGGGATGATGCGGGATGCGGTCGTCGATCATGGTTTGTGGCCGGTGGCCGGTGGCCGGCACCTTTTGGCCACCGGGAACCGGCAACCGGCAACTCCGACATCTTAACTCTACCTAAATGGCCCGCACGGAATTCGCTCTCGTTCGTGCATTTCAGCGGCTGGTACACACCACACAGGGCTGATAATTCATCGATGGACGCCGATCGCTATTGCGGCAACTGCCGCACGCTCATTCCGCGCGGTGCGGACACATGTCCCGCGTGTGGTGTGTATGCCGGCGATGTGTTCGACGGCAAGATTCCGAAGCAGCGGCGGAAGTCGAGCGGCGCGTGGATCATTCTTCTGCTCCTGATTGCCGTCGGCGCCGGCGCGTATTGGTACCGGTATGTGAGGCCGGGGGTTCCGCGCGCTGACACGGGCCCGGTGCGGGTGGTCGGCGATCGTCCGGGTGGCGCCCGTCGCGCGCCGGGTGCTGCCACCAACGAGCCGGAAGCCATGATGACGCTGCGACACTATTTCGCGGCGCAGGAACACCCGATCAAGAGCGAGTGTATCGCGGTCATCAGCAAGGGGTTTCGCGGCGGTCGCTACACATTTGACGCCGTCAACTCATGCAATCAGACTCGGCT
This sequence comes from Acidobacteriota bacterium, assembly GCA_030948915.1. Classification (GTDB taxonomy): domain Bacteria; phylum Acidobacteriota; class Thermoanaerobaculia; order Gp7-AA8; family Gp7-AA8; genus Gp7-AA10. The sequence continues at coordinate 6,210 of JALYZI010000017.1, read as the reverse complement.
GGGCCGCTGGAAAGTCGATGCGAAAACCAGGGCTGTGTCGCGCTAGAATCCCCAACAGCTTCAGAACAAAGCGTGACTTTCACTCGCACTCTTAACATCGGTGCCCTGCCCAGATGGCGCGATTCGGCGGTCCCTGAACGACTGGCCATTGCGCTGTTCGTGTCCGCGGTCGTCATCGTGCGCGTGATCGCGGTCTTCCACTATCGCATCGACAGCGACGAGTCGCAGCATCTGCATGTCGTGTGGGCCTGGGCGAACGGCCTTCTGCAGTACCGAGACGTTTTTGACAATCACATGCCGCTCTTCCAGATTCTTTTCGCGCCGCTGCTGCGTGCGGTCGGAGAGCGCGCGGACGCCCTGATTGCGATGCGACTGGCGATGGTCCCCCTCTACGCGGCAATGGTCGCGCTGACGCTGCGGATCGCGACCAGTTGCTATCCGCGTCGGATCGCGATCTGGAGCACGATCATCGCGGCTCTCTTTCCCTTGTTTCTTCTCTGCTCTGTCGAGTTTCGAACCGACGATCTCTGGACGGTGCTGTGGCTCGCCAGCATCGCAATGATCGTCTGCGCTCCGCCGACCACACTTCGCATGGCCGGTGCCGGACTCCTCCTCGGACTCTCCGCGGCCGTCTCGGCAAAGACGGCGTTGTTGCTGCTCTCCGTCGCGGTCGGCGCGCTGTATGCCTTTCGCGTCCTCCGGCTCCGATATGTGGCGACTTTTGTTGCGGGCCTGATCGTTCCCCCGGCCGCGATCGCGATCTACTTCGCGGCGCGTGGCGCGTGGAGACCGTTCGTTTACGGCGTCATCACGCACAACTTCGTCCATCATCAGCACGCAGGACGGCTTCTCGTATTTCCTGTGCTCCTGATCGGCTTCGGATCGCTGGCGCGACGCGCGGCCGAGAAGCCGCAGCAGCTGTTTCTCTTCGTCACGACGCATTTCTACGGAGCGGCGCTGTTTTGCCTGTGGCCGCTCGTCGAGCTCGAGCACTGGCTGCCTTACATTCCGCTGGCGGTGATCACTCTCGTTCCGATGTTCTTCTCATATCGCCGCGCGGCGATCATCGCTTTTGCGGAGATCATCCTGGTCATCGGCATCGGACATCTGTATCAGGACGAGACGCGCGAAGGACTGGCAATCATCGAGAAGACGCTGCAGCTCACCCGGCCGGACGAATTCGTGATGGACCTCAAGGGTGAAACTGTGTTTCGCCGTCGTGCGTTTTATTACGTTCTGGAGCCGATGACGAAGTATCGCATTCGCGACGGACGAATCCGCGACACGATCATCGCCGACATGCTCCGAACGCACACGATGGTCGTCGGCCCCGATCACCACGGCTATCCGCGAGCCACACGCATCTTTCTGCGCAAGAATTTTGTTTCGATCGGTGCGGTGCGCGTTCCGGGACGCATGCTGGCTCGAGGTCAGGCGACCTTTGAAATCGATGTTCCGGCGGATTACCAGGTCATTGGGCGCACCGATGAGTTCACGGGGATGCTGGACGGCAGACCTTATGACGGTCCGCGGCCACTCGCCGCGGGAGTCCATACGATTTCTGCCCCTCCATCCGACGCTGCATACGCCTTACTCTGGTCGCGGGCGGCCGACCGCGGCTACACACCATTCGGCATTGTTCAGAAGCGCGGTCACCATCATCGACACAACAAACCCGGCCGCTGCAACCCTGGCGCGTGCCGCACGTAGACCAGAGAAACGGAGGATTTCCATGCGCAGACTGCTCGTCAGCCTCTCGATCTTTCTCGTCGCGACCATCGCCGCGGCCGGTGAACGCCGGATCCATCGAACGGCACAACTCGATCCGGCGGGAAGCCTTTCGATTGACACGCACAACGGGAGCATTACCGTCACGACGTGGAATCAGCCGAACGTCGACGTGATGGCGCGCATCGAGCCCGCCGAGTTCGGGCGTGACACGGATGTCGAAAAGACCGATGTGAAAGTGACCGGGTCGAGCGGCAGCGTACGCATCGAATCCGATTACACCGACGTGCCGACGCGGTTCACGTGGTTCGGCGTGCAGCGCGATCTTCCCCTGATTCACTACACCATCGCGATGCCGGCGACGGCTCGGCTCGACGTCGACGCGCACAACGCAAGCGTCCGCGTGACGGCGCTGCGCGGCGATCTCAAGGTCAACACGCACAACGGCGACATCGACATCAGAGACTTCGATGGCGGCGCCTCGATCGAATCGCACAACGGCGACGTCCACATCGGATACCGCAGCTTCACGAAATCGGCGCGCGTAGAGACCCACAATGGCGGAATCGACTTCAGATTGCCGGCGCAGGCGCGCTTCCATGTCAACGCCAGCGGGCATCACATGGACATGAGCTCCGACTTTTCCATGACCGTGGGCTCAACCGGCGATTCGCGCTATGTGGGCGATGTCAACGGCGGCGGGCCTGAGCTGCGCGTCAGCACGCACAACGGCGCATTGAAATTAAGGAAGCTCTAGCCCTAAGCTACCCACTGGGTGGCCGAAAAAGATCCCACGGACTCCGAAGAGCTTGCGCAACTCGTCAAGCGGCTCGACCGGCATCGGCGCGCGCGCCTGGCAACCGATGCGATCTCGGAGCACAGCACCCGCGCACTCTACGCCAATCAAACCCACCTTCGGTTGCTGCAGGCGGTTGCGATTGCAGCGAACGAATCGTCGTCGCTCGATGACGCCCTGCTGAGCGCCGTCGATCAGATCTGCTCGCAGCTCGGCTGGCCGGTCGGACACGCTTTCCTGACCATCACCGAGATCCTAACGCTCAGCGACATCTGGTTCATCGCGGACCTCCAGCGCTTTGCCGCCTTCCGGCAGGCGGTGGAAACCACGCCGCTGCCGGCCGATGGCGGGAGTCCTCGCCAGGCGATCTCCAGGCGTGCGCCGCTGTGGACGACGGACATCTCCAAAGCGGCCGCCGGCGCCGGTCTGAAATCGGCGATCGAAGTGCCGATCGTCGGCGATGAAGGCGTGGTCGCCGTCCTCGAGTTTTTCAACGAACAGGCCGAGCAGCCCGATCCGATGCTGATGGAAGTGATGGGCAAGATCGGCGAGCTCCTCGGCAAGGTCCACATCCGCACGAAAACCGAGGCGACCCTTCGCAGCTCGCAGGAGCAGTATCGCCTGCTGTTCGAAGGCAATCCGCACCCGATGTGGATCTACGACAGCGATTCGCTGCAGTTCATCGCGGTCAACGATGCCGCCACCGCCCTCTACGGTTTCAACCGCGATCAATTCCTCGAAATGACGCTGGCGGATTTGCAGCCGCCCGCCGAGCGCGCGCCGGAAAGCCTGCGCAATTCTCAGCCGGCGACGATGCGACTGCAGACGCGCGATGGCGGCATCCTCACTGTCGAGGTCACAGCATACGAAGTCCGTCTGCCCGGACGCCGCGCCCGAATGGCGATGGCCGTTGACACGAACGCCGTCAGAAGGACCGAGGATGCCCTGCGCGAGTCGGAGCGCCGGTTCCGGGAGATGCTCGACACGATCGAGCTGCTGGCGGTGCTCCTCGACGTCGTCGGCACGGTCACGTACTGCAATCCGTATCTGCTGCGCGTCACCGGCCACGCAAAATCCGACGTGATCGGGAAAAACTTTTTCGATCTCTTCGTTCCCGAGGAGCGCCGCGAGCAGGTCGGACGCGGATTTCTGGAGAACATCGGCCGCGGCATCATCGGCGCGCATCTCGAGATGGAGATCGTCACGCGCAATGGCGAAAAGCGAATCATCCTGTGGAACAACACGGTTCTGCGCAGTCCGGAGAACAGCATCCTCGGTGCTGCCAGCATCGGCAGCGATGTCACCGAGCAGCGCGAAGCGGAGAGCCAGCTCGTTCACAATGCCTTTCACGATTCGCTGACCGGGCTGCCGAATCGCGCGCTGTTCATCGATCGCGTTGCGCACGCGCTCAACGGGACGAAGCGCGCCGGCCGCAAACCGTTCGCGGTGCTGCTCCTCGACATCGATCACTTCAAGAACGTCAACGACTCCCTCGGACACGCCGCCGGCGATCAGCTGCTCATTGCGTTAGGCGAGCGGCTCGTCCGCAGTGTGCGGCCCGGCGACACGGTCGCGCGCTTCGGCGGCGATGAGTTCACGATGCTGATCGAGAGCATCAGCGGTCCGGCCGATGTCAATCGCGCGACGATGCGCATTCACGATGAGATTGCCGCGCCGTTCACGATCGAAGGGCAGGAGATCTTCACGTCGGGAAGCATCGGCGTGACGATCGCGGGTGGGGAGTACGAACAACCCGAGCAGATCATTCGCGACGCTGATACCGCAATGTACCGCGCGAAAGCGCAGGGGAGAGGGCGCTCGGAAATCTTCGACGCCAAGATGCGCGCCGAGGCGGTCGCCAGGCTGCAGCTCGAAACCGATCTGCGCCGCGGCATCGAGCGCAACGAATTGCGCATCGTCTATCAGCCCATCGTCAATCTCAAATCTGAAGAAATTGTCGGATTCGAAGCGCTCGTCCGCTGGCAGCATCCGAAACGCGGATTCGTCTCGCCGGCAGCATTCATCCCGCTGGCGGAAGAAACCGGACTCATCGTGCCCATCGGAGAATTCGTGCTGATGGAGGCATGCCGTCAGGCCGCCCGATGGAAGAAAGGATTGCGCGTCAGCGTCAACATCTCGAGCCGGCAGTTGTCGCTCGGCGATCTTGTCGCCACTGTTCAGAAAGCGCTGCAGGAGGCGAAGCTCGATCCGGGGGCGCTGCATCTCGAGATCACCGAGAGCGCGATCATGCAGAACACCGAGACGGCGTACGCGCTGATCGAAAAGATTCGCGCGATCGGATGCAATTTCGCCGTCGATGACTTCGGCACGGGGTACTCGTCGCTGAGCTACATCCATCGATTCGCGATCGATCAGCTGAAAATCGATTCTTCATTTGTGCAGAGTTCAGAACACAAGAGCGCCGAGATCATCCGCTCGATCATCGACCTCGGCCGCAGCCTCGACATCGAGGTGGTCGCGGAAGGAATCGAGACGGCAGAGCAGGCCGAGCATTTGCGCAAACTGCATTGCGGTTATGGGCAGGGCTATCTGTTTTCGAGGCCGGTGGATGCCGAGAAGGCCCTCGAGATGGTGCGACGTTCGCAGTAACGAAGACCATGGCACGCGGATGGGAAAGTAAGTCTGTCGAGTCGCAGCAGAGCGGCACGCCGCTGGTGAAAGAGCAGCAGGTCGACCGGCAGCGTCACGGTCTGGAAATGTCGCGCCGGCGTATCGTCGCGGAACTGGCGGCGACGCAATCGAACGTCCGGAGAGCCTCTCTCGAAGCGGCGCTGCGCCATCTGGACGAAGAACTTGCGAAGCTGGTCTGACGTCTCAGTGATGTGCGACGCTGGTGGCTCTGGATTACGCTGCTGATTCTCGGTTCCTGCTCGGCGATTGCAGTGCCGAATCTCCTGACCGCAATGCATCGCAGTTACCAGAAGCGAACGATGGCCGATATCCGATCGATCGCGACGGCAATCGAATCGTTCGAGACCGACCATCCCGACTGGAAACCCACATCAATCGATTTGCGGCCGATACTCGAGAAGCTGCCGACAAACGACGCATGGAATCATCCCTTCCACGTCGAGGCGTGGTCAGACGCGAAGAACAATCCTTCTTACAGGATCTGGTCGGCAGGAAGAGACGGCAAGCGCGATGCGAAGTGGGGCAACCCGGGATACACGACGAACTTCGACAATGACGTTGTCTACGAGAATGGAACGTTTACACAATACCCGGAAGGGGTTTGAGCGCAGTGACAGGCCGGCGGTCCGCCGGCTTCAGACACTCGCTGTCCTGCTTCTGATCGCCGTGAGCCTGGCGGCGGATCAGGCGGTGACCATCCGCGGCGAAATTGTCGATTCGTACTGTTACGCGGGACGCGGCATTCACGGGTCGCCGCACACGGCTTGCGCGCTTCGGTGCGCCCGCAAAGGCATGCCGCTCGTCCTGATCGAGGACGGATCGCGCCGCGTCTATCAATTGATGCCGCCGGGAGACGAAACGGCGATGCCGGCGAACGCGATTGCGGCGGCCGGGACGGTGCGGACTGTTACAGGACGGATGTTCGTCAACAGCGGCGCGCGGTATCTGACCGCCGACGCGATCGGGAAGTAGGGTCAGGTCTGGAAACTCTACTTTACTTGGTAAAGTAGAGTTTCCAGACCTGACCCTACTTC
>JALYZI010000296.1 GCA_030948915.1 Acidobacteriota bacterium | reverse complement strand
GCGTCCGGCGTCCGGCGTCAGGCGTCGGGTGGAGGACCTGACGCCTGACGCCCGAGGCCTGACGCCTAATTCGAAGGTTCGTTCGACGCGAACGGCTGCGCGCCCTCGAGGCGGATCTCGCCGAATTTCTGCTCGTACAGCTGGATGTTGTGGGCCAGCGCCTCGAGCAGCTGCTTCGCATGCAGCGGTGTCATAATCGCGCGGCTGTAGATCTTCACATCCGGCCGCCCCGGAACGATGCGGCCGAGATCGATCACGAATTCACTTGGAGAATGGATGATGTTCGCGAAGTTGATGTACTCGCCTTGCGCGACATTGTCGTCGAGAGTGATTCGAATTTGCTGTGGTGGTTGCTGTTGTTCCATATCGGCTCGGTGGGAAGTTGGTCGGGCAGGCGGGATTTGAACCCGCGACCACCTGAACCCCATTCAGGTACGCTACCAGGCTGCGCTACTGCCCGACGGGAGCGCGATCCTAGCACGTAACGCGCAAGGCGAACTGCTATTCCGATGGGGAGAGGACCCGGCATGGCCAAAACAGTTCTCATCGTCGAAGATGACGAACCGACGCAATTGCTGCTGGTCGCAGTGATGCGCCGCGGGGGCCTCGCCACAATCATTGCCGGGAACGGACGGGCGGCAATTGAACTCATCGAGACACGCAACGATATCGACTGCATCATCCTCGATCTGATGATGCCCGACGTGGACGGACGGGCGGTCATTGCGTACATGGCGGCCACACGACGTCGGATTCCGGTCATCGTTTGCACTGCCGCGATGCCAAGGACGACGACCGATTTCGATCCGGAGATCATCCGCGCCGTAATGCGCAAGCCCTTCGACATCGACCACCTGATATCGACGGTTTCCGAGTTGGTCGACTCCGGTAGTCAATCGCTGCCGTAATGGCAGAAAAGATGCGGAAGTGGTGGCTTCGGCGCCCAGTCCGTCCCAGCTGTTCGCGCACAACATGCCACCTGAAACCCATCGTTCCCGCCTGCGAGTCGAAGAGTTCGCGTTGCTCGTCGACGCCGTTCAGGAGTACGCCATTTTTCTCCTTGGTACAGACGGGGGATCCGATCCTGGAACACCGGCGCGGCGCGCATCATGGGCTACGACCAGAACGAGATCATCGGCCGCAATTTCTCGGTGTTCTGTTGGCGTCTGCGTAAGGACCGCAGCCCTTCTGGGCGAACACCGTCATCAGCGCGCTGCGCAATCCGGACGGGAGTCTTCGCGGCTTCGCCAAAGTTACGCGCGACATGAGCGTCAAGCTCGCGCCGCACTTCATGCTCGATCCTGACGGCAACATCGTGACGTGGAACAAAGGCGCACAGCGCATCAAAGATTACCAGCCCAAAGAGATCATCGGACGCCATTTCTCGACACCGAAGAAGATCTGGCGACTCACAAACCGGAACACGAGCTGGCGATCGCGACCGAGCGCGACAGCGTCGAAGACGAAGGGTGGCGCGTTCGAAAAGACGGAACGCGGTTCTGGGCGAACGTCGTGATCACGGCGGTGCATGATTCGCGCGGCAAATTGCGCGGCTTCGCGAAAGTCACGGCACGGGCGACATCACCGAGCGAAAAAAAGCGGAGGAAATGCAGGTCGCGCGCCTGCAGGCGGAGGAGGAACGGCGCCGCGCCGAGGATTCGTATCGTGAGGCGCAGGAGGCGAATCGCGCGAAGGACGAATTCCTAATGACGCTTTCGCACGAGCTTCGCACGCCGAGGACGGCGATCCTCGGCTGGTCCCGCCTGTTGCTCACGATGCAACCGGATGACCCGCTCTTCCGCGAAGCGATCGCCGGCATCGGGAATGGAGCGCAACTGCAAGCCCGCCTGATCGACGACATTCTCGACGTCTCGCGAGTCGTTTCCGGCAAGCTGCGGCTGTCCCCGGAAACGATCGACATCGGACGCGTGGTCATGAATTCCGTCGACGCGGTGACTGCGACCGCACGGGCCACGGAGATCACGCTCACAACCTCACTCGCTCCGCAGCTGGGCGTGATGGTCGCGGATGCAACGCGTTTGCAGCAAGTGATCTGGAACCTGCTGTCGAATGCCGTGAAGTTCACGCCGCGCAAAGGAAGCGTGCAGATCAAAGCGGGACGCACGGCTTCACAAGTCGAGATCGAAGTGACGGACAGCGGTGAGGGCATCGAGCCGCAGTTTCTGCCGCACGTGTTCGAGCCATTCCGGCAGGCCGAGACACCGAGCACCCGCGTGCATGGCGGCCTGGGCCTCGGTCTCTCCATCGTGCGTTACATCGCGGAGGCACACGGCGGGCGCGCACGGCGCTCAGCGAAGGTCGAGGCAAGGGGTCGACGTTCACGGTTTCGCTTCCGATCCGCGCCGTCGCCGAACATCCGGCGGCCGTGTCAAACGCCCTCGGCGAGGCCTTTCGTTACGGCGACCGTTTGCGCGATCTTCAAGTCGTGGTGGTGGATGACGACCAGGCATCGCGAAAGATCGTCTCTGCGGTGCTGAGTGCAGCCGGCGCGAGTGTGACCGTGTTTGAATCCGCAGCCGCAGCGCTCGATGCCATCGGTGAGAGCCGTCCCGACATCATCATCACCGATATCGCGATGCCGGAGGTCGACGGTTACGCGTTCGCCCGCGCACTCCGTGAACGCGATCGTGAGCGCGGCATCCTCACGAAGATCGTCGCCCTTTCGGCATTTCCGGCGGCGATGGAAGAAACGGGCACGTTCGACGTCTATCTGTCGAAGCCGATCGATCCGTACCACCCGGTCGACGAAATCGCGCGAGCGGTCCCACGCGCGCCGGCGTGAGCCGAATCAGATTTTCGCGGCCCACACGATCAAATACTTCGTGACCTCGATGTTTTTCGGGGACGGCGTCACCACGAGCTCCTCGACTTCGCGCGATTTCGCAGTCAGGTCGTCGCGCTTCGCCTGGAGCTCTTTGTCCCACGCACGCTGGATCTGCGCGATCTTCTCCATGTAATCGCCTTCGCGCGCGGATTGCGGCGCCTCGGCGACGGCCGCCGGCTTTCCGGATGTGATGTTGTACAGCGTCTGACCCCACGCCACGTTGACATTGTCGGAGCGGCGTTCGCTGGTTGTCCGCTCTTCGTTCGCTTCCAGCTCGCGACCGTCGCGCTCGGAGCGTTCCTTCACCTGATCGATGCGGCGGCGGAACGTGCTCTCCAGACGTTCGGCTTCGTCTTCCAGCCGGCGATTGGCCTCTTCGAAGCAGCGCTGCACAAATGCCGCGCGGGTTTCGTGTGGCTGCGAAAAGAGGCCGAATGCGGCGTTGTGAAAAATCTGCAGCTTCTCGCGCTCGGCGACGAACTGTTTGAATCCCTCTTCGGCTTGTCCGGCCGCCTGCACGATCGCGTCGACGGAGATTCGCGGTGAGATGCGGCGATTCGGATCGGGTTCCACGTGAAGATCGAGCTTGTCGGGATTGATCGGGCGGGCGTCGCTCCACGACACCGCCGCTTCCGCGACATCGATCGGAGCGGCGTACGCGCGGCCCAGCGACTGATGTGCCCCGCTCCTCGGCTCCGTCAGCGTCACAATCGCCTCGGCGAGCACGAACGGCTTGTATGGACCTCGTCCGCCGTACACGTAAAGCTGATCGATCGACTCGCTGCGCCGCGGGACGTGACGTCCTCGCGCCGCGAATCCCATCGCCTGCACCGCCTCTGTGCGATCGACGGCCAGACCATGCGCGACGGGCGCCGCTTCGAGGATCCGCCCGGCGACTTCACCGAGTGCACGGCGGACATCGGCGCGGCGGTCGGGTGGGAGCAGAAAAACGATGCAGCCTCCACCCCCCGACCCGCACACCTTTCCGGCCCACGCGCCGGCTTTGGTTGCGGCGTCAATTGCGGCGTCGATCTCCGGTGTGGAGATCCCGGTGATGAGAGCTTTGCGGTTTTGCCACTCGCGTCCGAGTGCGTCGCCGGCGGCGCGGAAGTCGCCGACCATCAGCGCCTTCTCCATGTCGGCCGCGCTCTGCGAAATCCGTTCGAATCCTTTGTGGACTTTTCGCTTTCCGTCGATTTGCCGTTTGTACATTTCCCAGTTGTTCGTGCCGGAGAAATGCGCGACGCCGGTGTAATGCAGAATCATGTGTTCCGCCAGGCGGTCGATCGGCAGCGGAATCTCGTGACGGATCACCGCCCCCGGATTGAGATGCAGCGCCGCGAGACCTCCGTACACCGGCGGGTAGTAGTCCTGAATTCCCGCGGGCACGCCGATGAGACGCGTCTCGAGATCGCGAACGAGCGCGATGAGATCCTCTCCTTCGATCGGATTGCCGGCCAGCTCGGACAGCGCGCGAACGAGTGTGACCGTAAGCGCCGAGGAGCCGCCGAGGCCGGAGCCGCGGGGGGCGTCGGTGCGGGTGGTGATGCGGATCCCGTTGAGACGGAAATGCTCGAGGACGCGATGGATCAGCGCCGCTTTCGGATCGGCGGCGATCTCGTGCAGCGATTCGTATCGCTGCTCGTACTGTTGATCGGTGAGGTGGATCTCGATTCCGCTGTCGCCAGTTTCCGCGACTTCAGATTCGGCGTAGTAGGAGATCGCGACGTTGACTGTCCGAGCGCCGGGATGAAAAAGGTACAGCGGCCAGAGGTCGAGGGTACCGCCAGCGAGATCGGCGCGCACAGGCGCCCGGACCGTTACTTTGTTCATGATCGGAACCCAGCCGGTGCTAGAAGAGTGCCCGGCGCTTCGGTGCGAATTCTGCCACTTGCGAGGCCGGTAACGCGAGTTTGATCGCGAGCCTCGCGACATTCGTCCGGAATTGCTGCAGCAAACTCTTCGGCAGCGGATCTGGACTAATGGATTTCAGATTCAATGGATCGAGCCATGTCCCTCGATCTCTGACGCGATAATCGAGGTGCGGTCCGGTCGCCAAACCACTCGAGCCGACGTAACCGATGACGTCGCCCTGCGTGACCTTTTGACCCGGACGGATTCCTTTTGCGAATCGCGAAAGGTGCAGGTAGTACGTGTCGAGCCGCGACGTGTGACGTATGCGGATGTAATTTCCTTCGCCGCGTTTGCGTCCTGCTTCGATCACGACGCCATCGGCGGTCGTCACCACGGGCGTTCCCACCGGCGCGCCGTAGTCGACGCCATGATGCGGTTTGAAGCAGTGCAGAATCGGATGCCAGCGGCTCTTCGAGAATTTTGACGTGATGCGGCTGAACTTCAGCGGCGCGCGAAGAAACTGTTTGCGGACCGGCGTCCCCTTGCGCCCGTAATATCCGGCGCGGCCGTCCGGCGATTCCTGGCGGAAGGCCTCGAACGTCTGGCCCCCGTGCGTGAACCGCGCAGCCAGGATCGGGCCATAGCCGACCGCGTCGCTGCCGACGAATTTCTTCTTCACGACCAGGCTGAACGCATCGCCGTGCTGCAGCGCGAAGAAATCGACGTCCCATTGGAAAATGTCGGCGATCTGCTGCGCGAGCTGCGGGCCTTCGCCTTCGGACTTGAGCGCGTCGTACAACGAGCTCTCGATGCCGGCTGAAATCACGGTGTCGATTTCGTGTTGCGCGGCGATCTGCGGAACGACCAGGAATCCAGATTCCGTGCGCACCGCATCGACCTCGCCCCAGCCGGTGACTTTCAGCTCAATGCTGTCGACGCGTCCATCCTGCTGGTAGTGAAATCGGACCAGATTTCCGGGACGCAGCCGCCGGAGATCGAACGAGTGCGAGATCTCGCGGATGACCGCGGCACTCTCCATGCGATCGACGCCGC
>JALYZI010000274.1 GCA_030948915.1 Acidobacteriota bacterium | reverse complement strand
GTATTGGTCCAACGGTCTGACGGCCGTCGCACCGGGGGGCGGAGTTCCTTTGCCGCAGGTCTGCGGAAACTGGTTCGTGAGGCACCATGTCCGCTCGGTGGATTTCGTGAGGAAGGTGCCGAGGTGTGCGCGCGTGACGATGAAGGACGTCGGCGTCACATCCCATCGCCGCAGCGCCTCGGTCTCCAGTTTGGTGTACTTGTAATCGCCGGTGGTAATCCGCGCGGACTCAGTGATCGCGGCCGAGATGCTCAGCTTCTGCGGTCCGATTTCACGGAAGGCGGTCAGGACGGGAACGATGCGGCCGCGCGATTCACCGACGATCGCGTTCAGGTGTTCATCGAACTGCGTGCCGTACTGGTAAGCGAATTTCGTATAGATGTTGTTCTTGCGGTTGTCGACGGTCGTGACGTCGCCGAACGTCAGACGGTCATCCTGAAGCAGCCAGAAGTAGCGGTGGTTGTAATCGCGGGGAATCTCCGCGAGGAGCAGGCCGCCGCGCACGCGCTGAAACTCCTGCGTCGATTTCGATCCGATATCGGGAAATCCGATCGTGTCGAAGACGGCCAGCTTGTAGGTGTAGTCGCGCGCGTAGTACTTGTAGCGGAGGAAGGTGCTGATGTCGCCGTTGACGAACCGGTAGTCGATCTGGCTCTCGAAGAGAACGTTCTTGATCAGTTTTCGAATACGGACGCTGGCCTGTCCTTCCGGCAAGTAGAGATTGAATAGCGGAAGAGATTCACGACGGTCGTATGCACCGCCTGCAGCGCGTGACAGAACCGGCGGCTCGGTCTGGGTGGGTGGCGGGGGCTTGACGGGCGGGGGCTCGGGTTGCGGCGCAGGCTGCGGGGCAGGCGCCGGCGCGGGCGGAGTTTGCTGTGGTTCCGGAACCGGCTGCGGAGCCGGTTGCGGATGAGTCGGGGGCGTCGGAGTTGGGGGCTGCTGCGCGACGACGAGGGGGGTGGATACGATTACCGCGACCGCGAGGACTACCCGCAAGATCCGCATATCAGTCTGATACTCCATGACTCAACCTATGGTAAACTCAGGGGGTTGAAGCGTTTACCCAAGAACGTGGGCCAGCTTCTGGCACACCATTTGTAAGCGCGCGGGCATTATACGATGCAGACGGATACCGTGCGAGAGTTTTAGGAGGTGTGAATGTTGCGTCTCAGCAATCGGTTAATGTTCCTTCTTTGCGTCCTCCTCGTGTCTCCCGTTTTTGGGCAGACGTCGGGGATGACAATGACCCGCGATGATCAGATCGGGATCGCTGCGCCGACGTGGTCCGGGGAAACCGGCCTGTTTACGACGGTCACGGCGAATACGCTCCATCGCGGCGACTTCTCTTTCGGGATCTACGCGCAGAACTGGCGCCTGACTGCCGGTCCTGGCCGCGGCTTTACGCCGCCGTCGGCGCGCGCGTACAAGGACTACGGCTACGACCACGACATGGTGAGCCTGTCGGCTGGTTATGGGCTGACCGACCGATGGGAAGTCAGCGCCATGCTGCCGTACGAACGCGTCCGCGGACAGGGTGGCGATCGCGCCGGCTTTGTCAACGGCTGGTTCTATAAGGGCCGGTTCTCCGACAGCGGCATGGGCGACCTTCACCTCGCGACGAAATTCGGTCTCGGGGCTGCCAGCACCACCGGATCGGGCCTGGCCGTATCGCTGTTCGCCGACATGCCTACCGGCAATAAAAACAGCGGCCTCAGCACCGGCAACGGCAAGTTTGGCGGCGGCGTGGATTGGACGAGCGGAATCTTCAGTGTCGACGGCTCGTACGCGATCGTAGGAAAGAGAAACGCCAGCCATTCGAACTTCCCGCCGGGTGCCGTCACCGACATCAGCATGCCCAATGAATTTCGAATTGATGGAGGCCTCAACATTCCGCAGGGCTGGTGGCGGTACACGAACTGGATCACCGAAGTGAATTCGGTGATCTACACCGGAGGGGACTTCAAACCGAAGACTCCGGTTTACCTCGTCACAGGACTGCGTCACTGGTTTGGGGAGAGCGGATGGGCTCTGAACGGCGGCATTCGCTGGAATGTTGCCAAGTTCGGCTACGACAACGCTCAGTGCCGCTTCACGGAGCTTTCAGACTGCGGAGTCAGCGGACTCGTCGGCCTGACGTTCGCACCGCTGCACATGGCGCGCTATGTCGCACCGCCGCCGCCCGCACCCGTGCCTCCGCCCCCGCCACCCGCGCCGGCTCCGGTTCCGCCGCCTGAGGCGCCTCCGATTACGCCGCCGCGCGTGCCGACCGAGATCCGCACCGACGAGATCCATTTCGAGATCGGATCGGCGCGTCTGACCAACATCGCCAAGGCCATCCTCGACGATGTGGCGCTGCGCATGAAGCAGGAGCCGACTTCGACGGCCGTCGTCATCGGCTACACCGACAACCGCGAATCGACCGGACCGAACGCCGATCTCGACGTTCGCCGCGCACAAGCGGTCAAGGATTACCTCGTCAGCCGTCACGGAATCGATCCTTCGCGCATCACCATCGAAGGACGCGATGGACGCGAACCGGTCGGCGACAACAAGACGGCGGAAGGGCGACTCAAGAATCGCCGCGTGGTCATCCGCCTATTGCTCCCGTAAACAACTCCGCATTGGAGTGAGAGAGGGCAGCCGAGAGGCTGCCCTCTTCTTTTGGCGGCAATGCTGACACCGAGACAAAAGCAGTTCCTCAAAGGCCTGGCACATCCGCTTTCTCCCGTCGTCCGGATCGGCAAAGCGGGGCTGACGCCGGCAGTCATCAACGAAGCGAAGAAGTCTCTCGCGGCGCACGAGCTGATCAAGGTCCGCATCGAAGCGGACGACTCCGGGACTCGCGCAGCGATCGCCGACGAGCTTACTCAGGCGGCCGGCGCAGAGCTGGCGGCAACGATTGGAAAACTGGCGATTCTCTATCGCGCACGACAGGAGAAGCCGGCGATCGCCCTCCCGAAGTAGTGCTCGCTTCGTTCATCGCACGTTCATGTGATCTGGCGCAGTATTCGCGTTGTTTTCAAAATCACGGAGGCAGAAATGAAATCACGAATTGCAGTTTTTGCATTAGTCGCTGCGCTGGCGAGCCCGATCATCGTCACGGCGGCCGAAACTCAGGCGCAGCTCAGGAAAGAAGCGAAGGTCTCGATGAAGAAAGCGCGCACCATCGCGCTGAAAAAGGCGCCGGGAAAAATCTCCAGCGCAGAGCTCGAGCGCGAAAACGGGAAGCTGATCTACTCGTTCGACATCAAGCAGAGCGGGCAGACCGGAATTACCGAAGTCGCAGTCGACGCCATCAACGGCGACATCGTCGATGTCCATCACGAGACGCCCGCGAAAGAAGCTGCCGAGAAGGCGCAGGAAACGAAGGAAAAGAAACCCCCAACCAAGCATTGATCCATTTTCGGTTTCATCTCACCTTCTTTCTGATCGCTGCGTTCGCTCCGCTTCTCTTTGCTTCGCAGCCGCTGGAAACTGAGACCGCACGTCTCTTGCCGGCTGGAGTCGTGAAGCTCGAAGGAACTCTCGAGGCGCAGACATCGAAGGAAGGACGCGAGCGTGCCTTTCCCCTGGTGATCGAATACGGGTTGACCGACCGGACGGAGCTTACGGTCGAACCCGTATTCGGCACCGCCATTCGTCCGAAGGCCGGTCCGTCAGCGGCCGGCCCCGGAGATCTCGAGATCACACTCACACATCTGCTGCTCCCGGAATCTTCCGGCGCGCCGGCGCTCGCGGTGGCGGGGGAACTGAAATTGCCGACTGCGCGCAATCGTCTGATTGGAACCGGTAAGACCGACTACACGCTGTGGGGGATCGCGAGCAAACGGATCGCGCGCATCGACCTTCACGGCAATATCGGATACACGGTCGTCGGCCGCCCCCCCGGTACACGGCTGAGCAACACCATCAACTACGCCCTGGCGGAGGAGTTTCACGCTACCCCGACGTTTGACGTAGTCAGCGAAGTCGTCGGGAACACATCCGCCACCGGCGACCGGAGCGAGACGTCATCGACCGGCAATACCACGACACCGGAGCTGGCTGGCGCCGAGAATTCTTTTCTGCTCGGCGTTCGCTATCATGCGCGGCCGAATCTCTTCCTCTCCATCGGCCTCAGTTATGACAACAATCACGCACTCCTCGTCCGTCCGGGAGTCACGTACCGCTTCGGAACGCGTTAGTTCTGCAGGCGAGGGGCGGCGCCGGAGTGCGCTCGCGGCGCACTTCCGCCTGAGACGGTGGCCGCGCCGGTCTGCGGCGGACGCTGCGCGACAGCGATCGGATCGATCGGCGGGCAGTATGCGGGATCGCCGAAAATTTCCGGCAGACGGAACGTCCAGCTGGCTTCGACTCGCCGTCCTGACTTCCGCTCCGTCGCCCAAACCAGCGCGCGCTGCAGCGTTCCCTGCAATCCTTCATTGAGCATGAGGGAGATCAGGCCGGACTGCGAGTCATAAGAGTACGGAACGGTTCCCGTCATCGAGAGCAGCGCGATGCCGACAGATTTCGGTTCGAGAGTCTGATAATTCGGAATGCGGGCCGAGATGATCATCTGCCCCGGGTCGAGCAGTTGTCCCGGAAGCGGTGTTACATCCTGGAGTGGCAGCGGATGGGCGCCGAGGTAGTGGCGGAAGGTGGCGAAGTCCATGCGCTTCTCGATCACGACGCGTTTGTAGCGATACGGGTCGGTCCCGCGGACGACGCGGCCGTAGTCGCAGGTCAGCGCCGCGTCATAGCCTGCCTTCGCGACGCTGGCGGCCAGATAGTGGTCGTAATCGCCGTACGGATAGGCGAGGAAGCGAACCTTATGACCGATTTCCTTTTCGAGGATGCGGCGGCTGTCGACGAGCTCCTTCTGGAGCCACTCGGCATATTGCTTTGCATCGAAGGTCGCGTGGCGCCGTTTGGTGAGAAACGGATGCGACAGTGAGTGGCTCTCGATATCCGCGCCGGCCTCGGACATCTCCCTGACCTGCTTCCACGTCAGCGCGTACGGCGTCATGCCGATGATCTTCGGGTAGATGAAGAGCGTGAACGGGAAGTGCCGTTTCTTCAGCTCCGGGAACGCCTCGGTGTACGCGCTCCTCCAGCCGTCGTCGATGGTGATCGCGACCGCGTTCTTCGGAAGGGTGGCTCGCTTGCCGGTGGAATACTCGTAGATGTCGCGAAGCGGCACGACCGTGTAGCCGGTCATGCCGAGGTAGCGCATCTGCTGACGGAAGGCCTCGCGGCTGATCTCCATCCGCGGGTCGGCGGGGTACTCGACGATGTGGTAGCAGAGGATGGTGGCGCCGGACGGATCGAGCTCTGGAAACGGCTTCGCCAGAAGCGGCGCTGTTGTCATGAGCGACGCGGCAATGATTGCCCGGAACACCTTCGATGTCATGGTTATACCCGCCCGCGGTCAGTGAGCAACGCGGTGCAATGTCAATGCCTCGTCTTGTGCGCCGGATTTTATCAGTTCACGACGCAGGAATCGATGCCGCGCATTGACCGTTGCTAGGACCTGCAGTTAGAGTCTCCCACCCGCACCCGGAGGTCCTTTTCGAGCATGCGCCCTGAACATCGCAGAGAACTGAGACACGACAAGTTTGTCGACGAGATGGGCAGTCTGTCGACGCGAGCCAGAGAGAACCAGCGGTTTCTCCTGATGATCTCGGTCGGCGTGGTCGCCGCGGCGCTGATCGCGTTCGGCATCTACTTCTATCGCAACACGCGCGAGCAGCAGGCGCAGGATGTGCTCGCGAGCGCGATCGACACGATCGATTCGCCGCTTCTGACTCCTCCCGGAGCGCAGCAGGCGCCGCAGCCGGGCGCGAAGTACAAAACCGAAGCGGAGCGCAATTCGGCCGCCGAGAAGCAATTCAAGGATCTGGAATCCCGATTCGGCGGAACGGATGCCGCTGATGTCGCCAATCTCTATCTCGCGCGGTTGGATGCCGGGCGCGGCGATGTCGCCGGCGCACGAAAACTTCTGAACGCCTTCATCAGCGAGCATCCGAAACACGTGCTCGTCGGATCGGCTCGCTACAGCCTCTATCAGCTTCGCATCGAGAACGGCGAAGCGGCTCAGGTCGCCAACGAACTGCAGATCGAGGTCAACAAGAGCGATCCGGTGCTCCCGGCCGATTCGCTGTTGATCCTGATGGCGCACGCCTACGACGTTCAGGGCAACGCGCAGAAGTCGAAGGAAGCCTACCGCCGCATCACGACTGAGTTTCCCGACTCGCCATACGCGCTCGAAGCGCAGCGTCGCATGGGACCCGCTTAGCGCAGGCGTTGCTGCACTCGCTGGCGGTCTTTGCCTTCGTTGTCTGGCTGCTGGCCTTCATCCAGACTCTCGTCAACCTTCGCGTCATGCCGCGGCTCAACGCCGAGCGGAGCCCGCGCGAAACTCCCTTGATATCGATTGTCATCCCGGCGCGGAACGAGGCGCACGTCATCGAGCGCAGCGTGCGCGCGTTTCTCGCGCAGGATTACGCGAGCTTCGAGTTGATCGTCGTCGACGATCGATCGACGGACGCGACCGGTGACATCCTTCGGGCGATTGACGACCCTCGCCTCACAGTCATCGATGGCGTGGAGACGCCGGCCGGATGGCTCGGCAAAACGTGGGCGCTTCAGCAGGGGAGCGAGCGCGCACGGGGCGAGCTCCTGTTGTTCGTCGACGCTGATCTGATCTATTCGCCGCCCGCCGTTCGTGCCGCATGCGAGTATCTCGAACGCAGGCAGGCGTCGATGGTCGCGCTGCTTCCGCATTTCGAGATGAAGACTTTCAGCGAGCAGGTCGGCATGCCGATGCTGGCGTTCTTCGTCTTTTCCGGAATGCCGCTATGGCTCTCCAATCGATCGAATGTCGTGGGCCTGGCCCTCGGCGGCGGAGCAGGAAATCTGGTCCGGCGAGATGTTTTCGAATCCGTCGGCGGATTCGAGGCGCTGCAGGGAGCCGTCGTCGACGATGTCGGTCTCGCTCGCCTCGTGCGGCAGCGCGGATTCTCGACGCGCGCGGTCCGCGCGGACACGCTGCTCAGCGTGAGGATGTATGAGAGCGCCGGCGCGATCGTCGACGGCTTCACGAAGAATATTTTTCACGCCATGCAGCGCAGTTACATCTCAGCCGCATTCTTCCTGGCGTTGATCGTGATCCTGCATCTGCTGCCCTACGCCCTTGCATTCACAGGTGACTGGGCGGCGATCGGCGCCGTCATCCTCGCCACGTTGACGCGCGTGGTGATTTTCCGATCGTTCCGTTATCGGCTCGACAACGCCATCTTCCTGCATCCGTTGATGGTGATTCTCTGGTCCTGGATCCTGCTGCGTTCGATATGGTTTACCGGAGTGAGGAAACAGATCCGGTGGCGCGGCCGGATGTACGACGCCGCACATACGCGATTCGGAGCGGAGCGATGATATAAGGACGCCATGAGCAGCCAACCTTTTCTCACTGATGTCAAAGAGATCCGTCGACGCGCCCGCAATCACATCGAGTCGGGCGCGGTCACCGATGGATATCAGGCCGACCGCGAAACGGTCATCAAGCTTCTGAACGAAGCGCTGGCCACCGAGATCGTCTGCGTTCTGCGCTACAAGCGGCACTACTACATGGCGCAGGGCATTCACTCCGACCCGATCGCGCAGGAGTTTCTGCAGCATGCGAACGACGAGCAGGGTCACGCCGATCAGATCGCGGCCCGCATCATCCAGCTGGGCGGCGCCCCGAATTTCAGTCCGGAGGGCATCCTCTCGCGATCGCATTCGGAGTACGTCGAAGGCGTCACGCTCGTCGACATGATCAAGGAGGATCTCGTCGCGGAGCGCGTTGCCATCGACACGTACACCGAGATGATTCATTACATCGCGGAGAAGGACATCACCACACGCCGCATGCTGGAGGGCATCCTGGCAGTCGAAGAGGAGCACGCCGACGATCTGGCCAGCTTCCTCGCCGATATCGAGAAGGACTGGAAGACGCGCGATCGGAAGAACGGCTAGGGAATAGCCGTTTGTTGTTCATGGTGACTCTATGGACGACACCCAACTCCTCGACGCCTACTCGCACGCCGTCAGCACCGCCGCCGCCCGCATCACTCCCTCGGTAGTCAACATCGAGACGCGACAACAGGGCCGCCGCGGCGAGGCGCACAGCGGAGGCTCGGGATTCTTCTTCACGCCCGACGGATTCATTCTCACCAACAGCCACGTCGTCAGCGGAGCGTCGCAGGTCGAGGTGACGCTGCTCGACGGCTCGCGCTTCGGCGCAACAGTCGTCGGCGATGATCCGCACACCGACCTGGCAGTCCTTCGCATCTCCGCGCCGAATCAAACCGCAGGCAACTTTGGTGATTCGGACGCCATCCGTCCGGGACAAGTCGTCGTGGCGGTCGGAAATCCCTACGGATTCCAATGCACCGTCACCGCCGGCGTCGTCAGCGCCCTCGGACGCACGATGCGCGCGAAGAGCGGACGTCTCATCGACAGCGTGATCCAGACCGACGCGGCGCTCAATCCAGGCAACTCCGGCGGCCCGCTGGTCGACTCGCGCGGCAACGTCATCGGCGTGAACACCGCCGTGATTCTGCCGGCGCAGGGAATCTGCTTCGCGATCGGCATCAACACAGCGAAGTTCGTCGCCGCCCGGCTGATCCGCGACGGCCGCATCACGCGCGGCTACATCGGCGTCGCGGGACAAAACGTCTCGCTGCATCGGCGGGTCGTGCGCTACTACGATCTCGCGATCGAGTCGGGCGTGCTGGTGATGTCGCTCGAGAAGGGGAGTCCGGCTGAGCGCGCCGGCCTGCGCGAGGGAGACATCCTCATCGCGTACGGCGAGAAGCCGGTCAGCAGCGTCGACGACCTCCATCGATTGCTGACCGAGGAGCAGCTCGGCGTGCCCGCGAAAATCATGGCGATCCGCATGACGGAAAAGGTCGAGATGACGATCGTTCCGGTGCGCGCGACCGCCGATTAGCCGCAAAGGAATATGATAGTGCCGTTACGATCTTGTTCTGATCGTCGCGCACCATGTCCAAACCGGCCGAGCGTTACACGCAACTCCTCGATCAGATCATTCGCCCTTTCGATCTGACGCATGACTTCGGGCGCAAGCGCGCTTACGAAGCCGCGATCGAGTATGCGCGGCAGCATCTGGTCGAAGACCCGCACTGCAACGATTTCCTCAAAGTCGCCGCCACCCGCCTCGGCTTTGCTCCGATCACGTTCGATACGCTGGAGAGCCGCGTCAAACTTCCGAAGAACGCCTGGCTGGACGTGTGGATCTCCGATGAAGACGACGAGGTCGCGTTCACCGGCACGCGCGAGGGCATCCAGTATCTGATCGATCTGCTGTCGCAGCTGCGCGATGCCGGCGATCCCGAGCAGCACATCCATCTCGATCGCGCGATTCTCCCGATGACCGAGAACTCCGCGAACCTCGTCCTGTTCAAAGAGGAAGAGACGTGGTTCACCGGTGCGTCAGCCGAGGCGATGGCGGAGAGCTACCCGGAGCGGGAGGTCGATCCGAAATCGATTTACGCCATCCAGTGCATCCACTATCCGCCCGACGATCTTCCGATCAGCGCCCACAGGCTGTATCGCGTGTTGAACGTCGAGCCGGACGACGGCTACTCATCGAGTATCAAGGAATTCGGTGACGGCACCGAGAACCGCTATTTCAAGTTCACTTTCGTCGCAGATAATGAGGAGAAATTCACGTACACATTTCACCTCGACGATCCGGCGGTGAACTTCTTCACGCATCGCGAGATCCTCAAGCTGGCGATGCGATCGGTCTAGCACCGACCGGCTGCGAGCAGAAGCTGCAGCGGCGCGCCTCGATCGGAATCGGCGATAAGCATTCCGGACAATCGCGCATGTGCTTGGTGACGACTTCCGCCGGCTTCCGCGTCATCCGGTTCATGTAGCGGATCACGAGAAATATTGCCAGCGCGACGATGAGGAATGTGAATACCGCGTTGACGAACAGTCCGTAATTGACTGTGGCTGCTCCGGCGGCCTTCGCCTGCGCGAGTGTTTCGTAGTGTCCCGGCGAAAGCGTGATGAAGTAATTCGATAAGTCGTGGTTGCCGATCAGCGCGCCGAGCGGCGGCATGATGATGTCGTCGACGAACGAGCTGACGATCTTTGCGAAGGCGGCGCCGATCACGACGCCGACCGCCAGATCGACCACATTTCCCTTCAGCGCGAATTCCCGAAACTCCTTGACCATCCCCATGGCGTCCTCCTTCACCCTCATCGTATAGTCGGAGCCGATGATTCGTCAGGTCGCGGTCATCGGCACCGGCACAATGGGCCGCGGAATCGCCTATCTTTCGGCCGTCGCCGGATACGACACCGTCATCCACGACGTCGACTCCGGCGCGCTCGACGCGGCCAAAGCCAACATCGAGTCGACCCTGCGAAAAGGTGTGGAGAAGGGGAAAGTTGAAGCGTCGGCCGCCAAAGCCGCGCTCGAGAGAATCCAACTGGCGACCGATCTCGAGCCGGCCGTCCGCGCCGCCGATCTGATCATCGAGGCCGTGCCGGAGGACTTCGATCTCAAGCAGAATCTTTTTTCGCAGGCAGATGTGTTCTGCGGCGAAGAGACCATCCTCGCTTCGAACACGTCTTCCATCTCGATCACGCAGCTCGCGGGATCGGTGGAACGCCGCGACCGTTTTGCGGGCATGCACTTTTTCAACCCGCCGCACGCGATGAAGCTGATCGAGATCGTGCGCGGCGAGCGAACGTCGGACGACACCATCGCCCAGATTCGCGAAGTCGCGCAAAAAATGGGAAAGGACCCGGTGATCGTCCGCGACACGCCGGGATTCGCGACCTCGCGGCTGGGGGTCGCCATCGGACTCGAAGCGATGCGCATGCTCGAGGACAACGTTGCCAGTGCCGAGGATATCGACCGCGCGATGGAGCTGGGATACAACCATCCGATGGGGCCGCTCCGGCTCTCCGATCTCGTCGGCCTCGACGTGCGTCTCGGCATCGCCGAATACCTCGCCGCCAGCCTCGGTCCACGATTCGAGCCGCCGGAGATTCTTCGCCGGATGGTTCGCGAAGGAAAACTCGGGAAAAAGACCGGCGAAGGCTTCTATCGGTGGTGAATCGCCGCGCGGCAATCGCGCTGATCGTGTTCGTCGTCGCACTGGCGGTCTATCTCTTCACACTCGCGCCGGCGGTCGCACTCATCGATAGCGGCGAGCTGACCGACGCCGCCTGGTCGCTCGGCAACGCGCATCCACCCGGCTTCCCGCTGTTCGTGCTGCTGACGCATCTCTTCACGCTGCTGCCGATGCATTCGGTCGCCTGGCGCGCAAATCTGGCGAGTGCATTTTTCTCGGCACTGGCAGCAGCACTCACCGCACTTGCGGCTTACGAAATCGTGACTATCGCAGCGGCTGCAGCTCCGCACCCTGTGAAAACCAAAAAACGACAAAAGCGGATCGAACTGCCGCCGGCGGTCGTCCTGTCAGAAACCGTCGCGATGCTCATTGCAATCGCCTCCGGCCTCCTCCTGGCATTCTCCAAAACCGTTTGGCGCTACGCGGTCGAGACCGAGGTCTACGCGTTGAACACGGCGATGATGGCGGCGATCGCGTGGCTGATGCTGTCCTGGAGCCGAACGCGCCGCGCGACGACGCTCTACATCGCCGCGCTCCTGTTCGGCCTCGCCCTCGGCGTCCATCACGTGACGATCGGCCTCGGCGCGATCGCGATCGGAGTCCTGGTCACGCGCACCGCAGGCGCCAGGTTCTGGCGCTCGCGCGAGGCGGTCATCGCAGCCGTGCTTCTGCTTGCCGGGCTTCTGATCTACGCATACATCCCGCTGGCCGCGTCACATGATCCCGCGATGAACTGGGGAAATCCGCGAACGGCGCATCAGGTGTGGGACCACATGACCGGCAAGGCGTATCGCGCGTATCTGTCGTCAGCGGGCAGCTCGGTCTCGGCGCAGATCGATCGGTTCTTCGGGTTTCTCTTCCAGGAGCTCGGTCCGCCATGGCTGCCGATGGCGCTTCTGATTTCGGCGATCGGCCTGTTCGCACTTTGGCGGCGTCAGCGAACGCTGTTCTGGTATGTCGTCCTTCTGATCGCGGCGGACGTTGCATGGGTTCTGTTCTATCCCGTCAAGCACGATCAGGACGCGTATGCCATTCCTGCGTTTCTCGCGCTCATTCTGGCGTTCGCTTTCGGTGCGCGGCAAATTTCAGAATGGAAGCCGGCGGCCGCGTACAGCATCCTTCTCGTGCCGTTCCTTGCGCTGGTGATTGCGTTTCCCGTGCGCGATCGCAGCAATTTCCGGGTCGCCGGCGATTACGTCGCGAACGCGCTCGGCGCGATGGACGTCAAACCGCTGCTGATCACGAACGACTGGCAGATGTACTCGCCGATGCGATACACGCTGGATGTCGAGCACGTCCGGCCGGACGTCGCGATCATCGCGACCGGTTTTCTGGAAAGCGACTGGTATCACGACGAAATCGACAAGCGGTATCCGGAGATCCTGCGCGGCTGCGAGAACGAACAGCGCAAAGCGCGCGATGCGCTGGCGCGCTTCAATGCCGATCGGTCCCTCTGGAAAGACGCCGCGGCGCGCGGCGATTTGTACGATCGCATCGACGACCTCGTGCTCGCGATCATCGCGCGCCAGCTACAGCGCGGTCCGGTCTACATGACGATCGATACGGCGCTCGCCTGGAACGCCCGCGACAAGAAACTGATCGATCGTTTGAGAAAGGATCATGACCTCGTGCCGCACGGCGTCGTCATGGAAGTCGTGGCCGGGCACACATTCCGCGACATCCGGTGGACGCCGATCGCGACGCGCGGTGTCTTCGACGGCACCGTTCAATACGATGACGACGATCCCGTTCCGAACGAGATCCTGCCGACCTACCGCGCCGCGTTTCTGACGCGCGCGCGATATCTCGCGATCACGCGACATGCGAAAGAAGCGATCGCCGACTATCAGCAGGCTTTTGCGCTCGATCCGGAGAATGCGGTGCTCGAGCGCGAGCTGAGCGGCATTCAGGCGATGGCCCATTGAGCGAGTCGTACGACGCGTTCGCGTACGCTTACGATCAGGCGCTCGGCCAACGTTTTTTTCGCGCCGCCCGCCGGATCCTGACGAAGATTCTCGATCGCTTCCCGGCAAAGAAAAAAACACATCTGGACGTCGCATGCGGGACAGGACTCGCGATCGATTTCTTCACCAGGCGCGGGTTTCGATCGACAGGCGTCGACCTCTCATTGCCGATGCTGCGTCTCGCGCGCCGGCGCGCGCGGCATCGGATTGGCGGCGACATGCGCGCTCTTCCGCTGCGCGCGAAATTCGCGCGCGTCACATGTCTGTACGACAGCCTCAATCATCTGAAAAGCGTGAATGATTTACGTACAACATTCTCGTCCATCGCAGGCGTAATGGATGACGAGGGTCTGCTCCTCTTCGATGTGAATCATCCCGACATTTACCCCGCGATATGGGGGAACGACGATCCGTTCATCGCCGACGGCCGCAATTACCACCTCGAGATGGCAACGAAATATCGGTCGCGCGACCGCATTGCGCAGGCGATGGTCACCGGCTGGGCTCAACTGCCCACGGGAGGCCGCATCGACATCCATGAACGCCGCGAGCAGCGCGCCTACAGCGAGCGGGAGATCGTGGATGCACTGGCGAGCGCCGCGCTGGTACCGATGGAAGTGATGGAATTCGACCCCTATGCCGAGGGTCGCAGGGTGAAATTGTTCTTTGTGTGTCAGCATTGTTAACCGAGCCATGAAGCCCTTTTCCATCGGCAGCGTCCGCATCGATCCGCCGCTGGCGCTCGCGCCGATGGCCGAGGTGACGGACACGTACTACCGCTCGCTGATCAAGGAGCTGGGCGGGGCGGGGCTCGTCGTGTCGGAATTCATCTCCGCCGAGGGCCTGACGCGCGACAACGCGCGGACGAAGCAGATGCTGGCGTTCTCCGAGGCCGAGAGGCCGGTCGCGATCCAGATTTATGGTGGCGATCCCGATCGCATGGACGACGCGGCCGCGATCGTCGAAGCGGAAGGCGTCGACATCGTCGACGTCAACATGGGCTGCCCGGTGCGCAAAGTCGTGAACAGCGGGGCGGGTTCGGCGCTGCTGAAGGACTTCGATCGCGCGTCGAAGGTCGTCGAAAAAATCCGCAAGCGTGTGAAGATTCCTCTGACTGTGAAGGTGCGCAAGGGCTGGGAGAGCGACGACGTGCTTCCGCTGCTCAAGCGCTTCGAGGAGATCGGCGTCGCGGCGATTGCCATCCACGGCCGCACGCGCAACGAGGGGTACAGCGGCGCGAGCGACTGGGGCTACATCGCGTACGTGAAGAGCGAACTCGGCATTCCGGTGTGGGGCAACGGTGATGTGAAAGTGGCCGCCGACGCACGCCGCATGTTCGAGCAGACGGGCGTCGACGGCGTGATGATCGGCCGGGCGGCGCTGCACAATCCGTTCATCTTCCGCGACATCGTTTCCGGCGGGACCGAGGGTGCCGACGAGCTGGAGCGCCGCATCGATGCCATGCAGCGCTATCTGCAAAAGATCGACGGCGCGCCGCAGCCCGACAAATGGAAATTGCACAAGGCGCGAACAGTCATCGGCTGGTTCTCGAAGGGAATCGCGCACGGCAAAGACATTCGGACGGGGCTCGCGGATATCACCGCGGTCGCTGACGTTCAGCGGCTGCTCGATAACGCACGGCAGAGGCTCGCCGCATGAAGTCCTGAGTCCTGAGTCCTGAGTCCTGAGGGGCGGTTGGGACTCAGAACTCAGGACTCAGGACTCAGGACTTC
>JALYZI010000064.1 GCA_030948915.1 Acidobacteriota bacterium | reverse complement strand
ATTTGACGGTCCCGATTCAGATCATGCATAAACGACTGATACCGGGCGCACAGTGGAAATGGTATGCAGTGGACATCGGCCGGCCGCTCTTGTGCACGACCCTGATTGCTCTACTTGGTCGAGTTCTTCTCATGACGCTTCCCCCGGCGGTTCCACGAATCGCCATTCTCGGAGTCACGGCGCTGGCGATGTTGTCGCTTGCCGCGATGTCTGTTCCGGTCACTGCACATTGGATCCGCGGTCTCACGCATCGCTTCCGCGCCGATGAGGCGTGAGACGGTAGCCAAACATCCGATGCAATTGCGAAAGCTGCTGGTCACCGGATTGAAGCGAACGCACCTGATTGGCTTTGCGCGAAATCTCCGCGACGCTGTCAGCCCTGCCGTGAGGCGTCAGAACCGCCGCATGCTGGCGTTCTATCGTCAGTTCTTTGGACCGGGCGACCTCGTCTTCGATGTGGGCGCGAACGTCGGAAACCGCACCTCCATTTTCCTGGACCTCGGTGCGCGCGTCGTGGCGGTCGAGCCGCAGGAAGCGTGTGCGCGCGAGCTCCGGCAGAAATTCGGCGGACGCTCCGACTTCGTACTGGTGACCGCGGCTCTGAGCGCCGCCGAGGGCGAGGGAGAAATCCGGATCAGCGAGGAGAGCACAGTTTCGTCGATGGCGTCCGACTGGATCGATCGCGTGAAAACCACCGGGCGTTTTGGAGACATCGACTGGCGAGGCGTACAGAAAGTTCGAATGACGACGCTCGACGCGGTGATTCGATCGCACGGTCTTCCTGTTTTCTGCAAGATCGACGTCGAGGGGTACGAGCCGGTCGTGTTGAAGGGCTTAACGCAGAAGATTCGCGCGGTTTCGTTCGAGTTCACGCCGGAGTTCTTCGACGGCACAGCCGACTCGGTGCGACATCTGACGTCGATCGGCTACGAGCGCTTCAACTTCTCTTACGGAGAGTCGATGGAGCTCGACGCATCCGAATGGATGGATGCCGGCACGATTCTCCGCCGCCTCGACGGCATGCCGTCGACGGTCTTCGGCGACGTTTACGCGAAGTGATGCTTCCTCGCGCATTTAAACAACTGGCAAAACGCGCGCTCTTCGGCCGCCTGCGTCTGCAGCCTTTTTTCGCAGTCCTGCATCAGTTTTCCCTGCGCGGCATGAACATCGGTGGCGGCGCCGACGTGGGCGAAAGCGGTGAGCGATATGTGTTGAAGCAGATCGCCCGGGCCACAGCGGGGCGAAAGGTGGTCGTATTCGATGTCGGTGCCAATATCGGCGACTACGCGACCCTCGTGCATGAAACGTTCGACGGCCGGGCCGATATCCATTGCTTCGAGCCTTCGGCCGCGACTTTTGATCGGCTACAGGAACGCTGCAGCACCATTGCACGAGTCAATCGGTTCGGTCTGAGCGACATGCAAGGGCGTATGACCCTTTACACAAATGACGATCGTTCCGGATTGAGCTCTCTGTATGATCGGAAACTCGACCACATCGATCTGAAGCTCGCGCCGTCGGAGACGGTGGCGCTGCGGACCGTCGACGACTACTGTCGTGATGAAAAGATCGTGCGCATCGATCTCCTGAAAATGGATGTCGAGGGCCACGAGCTGGCGGTTCTCAAAGGCGCGCGAGCGCTTCTCGATCGCGAT
Source organism: Acidobacteriota bacterium (assembly GCA_030948915.1). Lineage (GTDB taxonomy): Bacteria > Acidobacteriota > Thermoanaerobaculia > Gp7-AA8 > Gp7-AA8 > Gp7-AA10. Next base: position 1,118 of record JALYZI010000064.1, on the reverse strand, counting down.
GCCATCGATTGCATTCAGTTCGAGTTCGGCGGCTGCAACATCGATTCGCGGACATATTTCCGCGATTTCTGCGACGTCCTGCAGCCACGCTTTCGCATCTACAGGATTTTAGCGAACGGGCTCTGGCCCATTGCGCATTACGCAGAGACTCTGGAGACGTTCGCGACGACGAACTATCTCGCGGTGCGCCAGGGAATGCTGAATGACGCGCTCTAATCAGCCGCTCGTGACTGTGGGCATGACAGCCTACAACGCTGAAAAAACGATCAGAGCTGCGATCGCTTCGATCGTGGCGCAGTCCTTTCCGGATTGGGAGATGGTCATTGTCGATGACGGGTCGTCAGACTCTACGAGTGCCATCGCGCGATCCTTTCGTGACGCACGCATTCGTGCTTTCGCCGACGGTCAGCGTAAAGGCGTGCCGAACCGCCGAAATGAAATCCTGGCCAGAGCGGAAGGGAAATATCTCGCCTGGATGGATAGCGATGACATCTCGTATCCGCAACGTCTTGAACGCGAAGTGGAGTTTCTCACGGCGAATCCCGTCGTGGATGTCGTTGCATCAAATATGATCGTCTTTCGAGGTGATTTCGAGGTGGTCGGCAAACGCACTATGCCGCCGGATCACGCATCGATCGTTCAAAAGCCGTACAGCAGCTTTCCAATGGGCCAGCCAACGTTCATGGGCGGTCTGCAGTGGTTTCGGGAACATCGCTATGACGAGCGTGCGACGCGGCCGGACGATCAAGACTTGCTGCTTCGCTCCTATCGACGAAGCACTTTCGCGGGAATTCCAGAGATTCTCGTCGGCTATCGTGAGAATGGCATCGACTTGAAGAAGGCATTTCTGGGGCGGACGCAATGGATCAATGCCATCCTTCGTGACGCTGCCGGCAACTCGTCCTTGTTACCTGGTATCTGGGCGTCAATAATGCAGGTCGCCAAAATTGCGACTGAAGTATTGGCGGTTGTAACCGGTTTGAATTACGCGCTGTTGCGCCATCGAGCACTCCCCATCAATCAAGAGGAGCGTATCGAATGGCAGCGTGTTGTCGAACTCATACAATCCGTGCGTCCTCTGGATGCGCAGGGCTGACTAACATGTGGAGAAGGCTCTT
>JALYZI010000260.1 GCA_030948915.1 Acidobacteriota bacterium | reverse complement strand
ACACTCGAAGCGCGAACAGTCAACGTCGGCTCGCTGGTCGGCGGCCGCGTAACGCGCGTTCTCGTCGACGAAGGATCGCGCGTCGAGGCCGGCCAGGTGCTGGTCACGCTCGAGACGGAGACCGTCGACAGGCAGATCGCCGAGCAGCGAGCGGCGATCGATGCCGCGCGTGCGCAATACGAGAAGGCCCTCGCCGGGCCGCGCGCCGAAGAAATCGCGAAGGCCGAGGCGGTGGCGGCGAACGATGAGAGGGAACGGGAGCGGATGGCGGCGCTCTTTCGCGCCGGAATCGTCTCGAAGCAAATGCTCGACGACGCCGCGACCAAAGCGAAGACCTCCGCCGACGATTTGCGCTTGCTGAAGAAGGGCACACGCAAGGAGGACATCGAGGCCGCGCGGGCGGCCGTGGAGCAGCAACAGCGGCGACTCGACACACTGCTCAAGCAGCACGGAGAAACTGTCGTCAAATCGTCCGTCGAGGGCGTCGTGCAGTCGATGGGATTGCGCCCCGGTGATCTCGTCGCGCCCAATCAGCCGGTGGCCGAGCTTCTCGAATCGAACCAGATCTGGGTGCGGGTGTTCGTGCCCGAAACCGAGCTCGGATTGATTCGCGTCGACCAGCCTGCGCGCGTGCGGGTCGACACGTTTCCGAATCAATCTTTCGCCGGTCACGTGGGAACGATCAGCAGTCAGGGCGAGTACACGCCGCGCAATGTTCAGACGCGGGCGCAACGCGCCGAACAGGTTTTCGGCGTGAAGGTTCTTGTCGATCCCGATCCGCGCCTCAAGGCGGGGATGGCCGCTGAGGTCGACTTCGGCGTGAAGGGCCGCGCGAAGTGAGCACCGAAATCGGCATTGACGTGCAGGAAGTGTCAAAAGACTTCGGCACCTTCCGCGCGCTCGACCGCGTGACGCTTCAAGTCGCCCGCGGTGAAATCTTCGGTCTCCTCGGCCCCAACGGCTCCGGCAAATCGACGCTGATCCGAATTCTGTGCGGCCTTCTCGTACCGACCGAAGGCCATGCGACTGTCGACGGGCTCGATGTGGAGCGGCAGGGAGAGCTTGTCCGACAGCACATCGGCTATGTCTCGCAATCGTTTTCGCTCTATCGCGATCTGACCGTGCAGGAGAACCTCGATTTCTTCAGCTCGATCTATCGCCTGAAGGGAAGCGAGCGAAAGGAACGGATCGAATGGGCGATCGACCTGACGCACATCGGTCCGTATCGCGATCGCCTGGCGGCTGCGCTTTCCGGAGGATGGAAGCAGCGACTCGCGCTTGCGGCGGCGCTGATGCATCAGCCGAAGGTCCTGTTTCTCGATGAGCCGACGGCGGGAATCGATCCTGTTGCGCGGCGCGAGCTCTGGGATCTGCTGTTCCAGCTCGCCGGGCGCGGTGTGACGATGTTCGTGACGACGCACTACATGGATGAAGCCGAGCGCTGCGGAACGGTCGCGTATCTCTACATGTCGCGGCTGATCGTCAGCGGCCGGCCGGAAGAGCTCAAGAAATTGCCGGAAGTGACGCCGCAGGGAACGCGGCGGGTGGAGGCGGTCGCCGGCGAAGCAATCGCGACGCTGCTGGCAAAGTCGAAAACGCTTCCCTACATTCGCGCGTGCACGATTTTCGGCACGTCTCTGCATCTGTTGATCGACGCGGCCGTGACAAATGAAAAAGTCGAGGGCGACCTCGAAGCGTTCGGTATCGGCGACGTCAAAGTCCACGACATCGACGCTTCGCTCGAGGATGTGTTCGTGCGGCTCACCGAGACGCGCGGGCGGGAGATCGAAGCGCAGCGCGCGACGATGGTGTCGCGGGAGGTGATGTGATGCATGGGTTCACGGCCGTTTTCCGAAAAGAGTTGACGCAGATGCTGCGCGATCGCGGGACGTTGTTTTTTGCGCTCGTGATTCCGGTCTTCGAGCTGGTTCTGTTCGGCGTCATCGACATGAATGCCAAAAACATTCCGACCGTGATCTTCGATCAGAGCCGCACGCAGGAGAGCCGGCGTCTCATCCAGCAGTTCGAGAACACCTCGTACCTTCACATCGTCGGCGAAGTTCCGTCGCGCGCCGCGCTGCAACACGCGATCGTCTCCGGCGATGCAAACGTTGCCATCGAGATTCCGCCCGATTACTCGCGCAATCTGGCGGCGAACCGCAACGCCGCGGTTCTCGTCATGATCGACGGCTCCGATTCCAGTGTCGCGAGTCAGGCGCTGGCGGCCGCGAACGGCGTAGTGCTCAGCACCAGCATCCAGGACCTGATCCAGAAATCCGGCCGGCGCCCGCTCATCGATGCTCGTCCGATGATGATGTTCAACCCCGACATGCGGAGCGCGAACCTTCTCATTCCGGGCCTCATCGCGATCCTGCTGACGTTTTCCGCGACGATTCTCTCGGCCTTCGCAATCGTGAAGGAGCGCGAGCGCGGAACGCTGGAGCAACTGATGGTCACGCCGGTCTCGCCCCTCGCTGTCGTCGTCGGCAAACTCCTCCCATACCTCGGCCTCGCATACATTCAGTTGATCCTGATCGTTCTTCTGATGCGCTTCATGTTCGCCGTGCCGATTCACGGAAGCGTGCCGCTGCTGATGGGCCTCGCGCCGATTTATCTCCTGGCGCTCTTGTCGGTTGGTTTGATTGCATCCGCGCGTGCCAAATCGCAAATGGAGGCGATGCAGCGCGCGATGGCCGTCATGCTGCCGTCGGTGCTGCTGTCCGGATACGTCTTTCCGCTGTCGTCGCTGCCGGTGCCGCTGCAGGTGATCTCGCACATCCTGCCGGCGACGTATTTCATCAAGATCTCGCGCGCGATCGTGATTCGCGGCGCGACGTTCTGGGACATCTGGCAACCGGTAGCCGCGCTGGTCGCGATCTCGGCGGTGTTGATCGCGCTGAGCGCGACCGCGTTCAAGAAGACGGTGTCATAGAACGTATCGCGACAAGTCGTCATCCTTGATGATGTCGGCGAGAACGCCCTGGACATACGCTGCGTCGATGGTCAGCTGCTGGCCGCGCATGTCGCTGGCCTCGAACGAGAGACCGTCGAGTACGCGCTCGAGGATCGTGTGCAGCCTGCGCGCTCCGATGTTTTCGGTTTTCTCGTTGACCAGCGCCGCATAGCGCGCGACTTCGCGGATCGCGTCGTCGCTGAATTTCAGCTCGACGCCTTCGGTCGAGAGCAGCGCAGAGTACTGCATCGTCAGCGCGTTCTTCGGTTCGCGCAGAATCCTCACGAAGTCATCTTCGGTCAGCGATTCCAGCTCGACGCGAATCGGAAAGCGTCCCTGCATCTCCGGAATGAGGTCCGAAGGCTTCGCGACGTGAAACGCTCCGGCCGCAATGAACAAAATATGATCAGTCTTTACCATGCCATATTTCGTGTTGACGGTCGTGCCTTCCACGATGGGGAGGAGATCGCGCTGCACACCCTCGCGCGAAACGTCGGGACCATGTGAGGCCTGCTGCCGGCCGGCGATCTTGTCGATTTCGTCAAGGAAGACCATGCCGCTCTGTTCGACGCGCTCGATGGCCTCACGCGCGACGTTCTGCTGGTCGACGAGTTTCTCGGCCTCCTCCTGCACGATGATCTCGCGCGCTTCGCCGACGTGCATTTTCTTGCGCTTCGACTTTCCGCCGAACAGACCGGGCAGCATGTCTTTGACGTTGACGCCCATCTCCTCGACGCCCTGAGCCGAGAAGATCTCGAACGACGGAAAGCTCTGCTCCTTCACGTCGATCTCGATCTCGCGTTCCTCGAGCTTCCCTTCATCGAGCCAGCGGCCGAGCTTCTCGCGCGTGTCGACCGGCTCTTCGACCGGCGCGCTGGCGCCGACGAATGCCGGGCGGGCGGCGGGGCGGCGGGAGTCGGGAAGAAGGATGTCGAGGATCCGCTCGCGCGCATTGCGGGCGGCGGCATCGCGGTTGAGCCGCGCCTTTTCGTCTTTCACGAGCTTCACGCCGATCTCGGTCAGATCGCGAATGATCGATTCCACATCGCGGCCGACATAACCGACTTC
>JALYZI010000251.1 GCA_030948915.1 Acidobacteriota bacterium | reverse complement strand
AATTCATGCAAGTAATCGAAAAGCGCGGCTCGGCAATCAACTTCGCCTTCTTCATCGGCGCTGCGAATCCGCGCGAGATGGTGATTGGCACCGCCGATCGTCCGCCGACGGCCGAGGAGCTGAAGCGAATGCAGGCGATCGTCGATCAGGCGATGCGCGAAGGGGCGATCGGACTCTCGACCGCGCTCATTTATCCGCCCGGTCGATTCGCGACGACCGAGGAGTTGATCGCTCTTGCGCGTGGAGGCTACTGGACGCATTTGCGAAACGAGTCCGACAACATACTCTCCGCGCTCGACGAAGCGTTTCGCATCGGCCGCCAGGCGCATGTGCCGGTCAACACATTCCATCTGAAGGCCGGCGGCGCGATGCGGGGCCACATGGCGGAGATCGTCGCGAAGATCGAAGCGGCGCGGAAGAGCGGACTCGATGTCGCCTCGAACGTCTATCCGTACACCGCGACCGCCACCGACCTGACTTCAGTCGTTCCTGCGTGGGCACTCGACGGCGGCTATCTTGCGTTTGTAGCGCGGCTGAAAGATGCCGCGACGCGATCGAAAGTCGCACAGGCGATGCGCGTCGGCGACGGATCGTCAATTCTTCTGCGTCAGATTCCGAGCACGACGCTGAAGCAGTTCGAGCGCAAGCGACTGAATGACATCGCTATGACGATGAAGACGACGCCGGCCGAGGCGGCGCTGCGATTGTTCGAAGGAAGCAATTCGTCGCCGATCGCCATCTACTTCGGGCTCAGCGAAGAGGACATGCAGTATGCCCTCAAGCAGCCGTGGGTGGCGGTCGGATCGGATTCCGGCGCGGTGGTCGGAGCGATGCGCGAAGCGGGCGCGCATCCCCGCGCCTACGGCACTTTCCCCCGCATCCTCGGCCACTACGTTCGCGACGTGCATCTATTCACGCTCGAAGAGGCGGTGCGCAAGATGACATCGCTCGCGGCGTCGCGCGCGGGATTCACCGATCGCGGCGCACTGAAGCCGGGGATGAAGGCGGACGTCGTCGTGTTCGATCCGAACACGATCGCCGATACGTCGACGTATGAGGATCCGCATCATTTCGCGGTTGGAATCAGCGATGTCATCGTCAACGGAAATCCCGTCTTGCGCGCCGGGAAAATGACGGGAGCGTTGCCAGGGCGCGTGTTGCGACGGCGCTAGTCGTACACAGCAGAAATCGATGCGTGGCTAAGGACGACGATGAGAATGCGCAAGCGCATTGGGCGCGTCAGCAGCGCAGCGCCGCGAACACAACCCGCATCAATGTTTTGCCGACCGATGTCTCGGCGGCGTCGTTACGTACGTGAACGCGTTCGTTCGCGTCACTGATGTTCCGAACGTCACCACCACGTCGACAGTCCCCGCCGCATGCGGCGGCGTGGTGGCCTGCAGCGTCACCGCATCGACGACCGTGACGTTGGCTGCCGCAGCGCCGCCGAAGGTCACTGACGAGTTAACGCCAGTCGTGAATCCAGTACCGCTAATCGTCACCACTGTTCCGCCGCTCGTCCCTCCGACCGTCGGGCTGAGCGAAGCGACGGTAAGCGTCGGCACAAAGTACGTGAAGCCGCGCGTAAGCGTTGCGGTGGTGCCGTCCGGATTTGTCACGACGACGTCGCGGGGCTGCCCCGCCTGCTGCGTTGCCGGACCGATCGGAGTCTTGGCGGTGATCGTTGTGGAGCTGACGACGCTGACGTCGGTGGCAGCAATGCCGCCGATCGTCACCGTGGCGCCTGTCTGAAATCCAGTTCCGTTGATGTTGACGACGGTCCCGCCGGCCGTCGAGCCGGTGTTAGGCGAGATCGACGTGACGCTGGGCGCAACGTAGGTGAACGCGCCGGACGCCGTCGCCGTTTGTCCGCCGGTTGTGACCACCACATCGACCGCGCCGGGAGCGTGCGCCGGCGTCGTGCCGATAATGGCAGAGCTATTCACGGCGCGAATCGTGGCCGCGGCGCCGCCGAACGTGACAGTTGTCGTTCCTATGCTGCCGAGGTTCGAACCACTGATCGTAAAGTCCGTTCCACCGGACGTAGAGCCGGTGTTGGGTGTCACGCTAGTGATGCTTAGCGTCGACACTGCGTTGACGATCATCTGACCAAACATGCTCGAGTGGCCTGTGCCGCACGATGGCTGCGTGCAAACCCAAGCGAAAGTTCCGGGCGTGGTTGCCGTGAAGGTGACGGTCTTCGTCTGACCCTTCCCGACGTCCACGCCACCCTCGATGTACGTGTCCATCAGCATTCCATGGCCGATCGACGATGCGTCATTCGATGGAACGCTGATCGTCAATGTGACCACATCGCCCTGGTTCACGGAAAAAGACGGAGGGGTAAAAGAAAACGAACGCGCCGTGATCGAGAAGGCCTTCGCTGCCAGCGGATTGATCGCTTCCGGCTGCGGGACGATCGCGCCGTGCGATGACATCTCATGCATCATCATTCTCAGATGCTCGAGATGTTCCGAGGCCTCATCCGCAAATGCGCCAAAAGCGCACAGGGTGAGCGCGATCACAAATCCACCGATTCTTCGCATGGTCACGAGACGTTTCCTTCCGATCGTTTGTTTACAGTTTGACGATGACGTTGCGGCGATAAAGGACCGTGAGGATCCCCAGCCACAGTGCAACGAAGCACAACCCCCAGAGCAGTGACGCGAATTTCGCTGGAAAGAACGGCTCGTAAAACAATTGATACGAAGCCTGGTGCAGCGAGACGCTCTTTCCACCGATGTTCACCTTCAGGAGCGAATCGGTAAGCCGGGCCATCAACCCCGAACCGACAAAGGCGATGAGCGGATTCACGCCGTAGACAATGAAAGGTCTCGTCCAGCCCGAAATGTGACGTACGTCAACAATCCAGAGGCAGGTTGCAAGAACGACACAGGCGAATCCAGCGGTGAAAATCACGTAGCTGCTGGTCCACAAATTCTTGTTGATCGGAAAAACCCAGCCCCACAACGAGCCCGCCACCATCGCCACGCAGCCGGCACCGTAGAGTCCGACAATGCGTTCGAGGAGAGACTTTCGCTTGTCGGCGATCCAACGGCCGGCGAAGATGCCCAGCATCGCAGTCGCGATCGCCGGAATCGTTGAGAGCGGTCCTTCGGGGTCCCAGGTCTTGCTCGACGCCCAGATGTGGTTCTTGCCGAGGATGAGCCGATCGGACCAGGCGGCAAGGGTCTTGTCGGGTTGATCGAGAAGGAACGCGCCGATTGTTCCAGTGCCGGGCACCGGCACCAGCGTCATCACGACCCAGTACCCGATCAGCAGCGCCGTGATGATCGCGACCTGCTGTCGTCGCGTCGTGCGCAACGAAAGCAGTGCGGCGGCCATGTACGCGATTCCGATCCGCTGGAGCACGCCCGCGAAACGGAGGTGCTGCGCGCGATAGAGAACGCGCTGCCAGAAAGCAGGATGGTCAATGCCGGCGATCTTTCCCCACCAGAAAAACGGGAACGCATTCAGGAGCAAGCCAACGAGCACGATCATCAACCCGCGTCGAATGATCCTGCCCACCATCTCCTCGGGCGGCCGCTTGCGCAACGAGAGATGCGTCGTGATGCCGACGATGAAGAGGAAGAACGGAAAAATCAGATCGGTCGGCGTCCATCCGTTCCATGGCGCATGCTCGAGCGGCGGATAGATCGCGCTCCACGTTCCGGGATTGTTGACGAGCAACATGCCGGCGATCGTCGCGCCGCGAAAAACGTCGAGCGCCGCCAGACGTTCGGGCGGCGGCACGAGCGGCATAACGACTTCAGCGACCTGCGGTTCTTCCAGGACGGCTGTCATAGCAATAGGTTAACAGTTAGCGGTTAACGGCTCACGATCCGCACGCCCACAGTCGTGACCGTCAGTTGCCATTCCCGGACAAGGGTTGGGGGGTTTGAAGAAAAACGCCATTCGAATAGACGATGTCGCAGTCGAAGTTCGTCGTCCATTTCTGCGAGAACAGGTCGCCGGTCTGGTTCGCACGCACGAACGCCTCCATCAACTTCGGATCGATGACCTCGAACCGCCCGTCCCTTCCCGCGCTGATGATGATGTAGTGGTCGCGTCCAGGCGTTTTCGGATCTAGCTTCCATGCTCCATATCGCCATCGATTACCCCAGCCGTCCCGCAGAGGCACCTGTTTCAGGTATGTGGGACTGAGCTTCGGCGCGATGGCCTCGATGGATGCTGCAAACGGGTAATCATTCACATCGAGCGACCGCGCATCGAGCGCGTCGGCGATCGTTCTCATGTCCGCCCTCGTTCGATGCTGATACGTTTCGTTCCGAACGCGGAACCCCGTCAAAAGGCCGGCGATCGTCTCGGCCGGCATCGGGAGCGCCACGTGAAGGCACGACAACAGCGCGAGTTGTCCAACAAACCAGACCGCCTTTGCCACCAGAGGAAAAGGTGCGCCGGTCTGACCTCGTTTTGCAAACCGCGATCTCACTTTAGGCCGGCCGAGGTACCAGATCTCCAAAAGAGACAGCATTCCGCTGACAACGACGAACACGACGAGAGGCGCAGGTGTGGAGTAATCGACAACGAAATCCCGCACCGCAACGAAAAGCGGAATAAGCGGAATGGCGACCCACAACAATGCCGAGAGCCGCTCTAAGATCAACCCGAAAGTCTTCATCCGAAGGAGGCCGTAGCTCGCGATCAGACGAAAAACTCCGTAAGGTCCGAAGATCAGTGCGGTCAAGTGGTAGTTGTCATTGAACAGATCTTCCCCGATTGCGATGGCAAGACAAATGATTCCAGTCATGTTCGCAAGGATTGCCAACGCGGTTACGGCCGGCGCGCGGCGAACGGGAGCCTCTTCCATCATGTCGGCGATCACCATGGGTTGAAAGGCCAAGACACGCCTACGGGATGCTGAATGTACTCGCCATTCGAGTACACGATGTCGCAGTCGGGGTTCGTCGTCTCTTTGGCCGTGAATGTCGACAGCTGGCCAGAGTGATTCGAACGCACGAACGCCTCCATCAACTTCGGATCGATGACCTCGAACCGCCCGTCCCTTCCCGCGCTGATGATGATGTAGTGGTCGCGTCCAGGCGTTTTCGGATCTACCTTCCATGCTCCATATCTCCACCGATTGCCCCAACCGTCGCGCAGAGGCACCCATTGCAGATACGTCGGACTGATCTTCGTCGCGATGCCCTCGATGGACGCGGCAAACGGGTAATCGTTCACATCCATGGCACGCGCCTCGATCGCGGTGGCGATCGTTCTCATGTCCGCCATCGTTCGACGCTGATGCGTGAGATCCCAAACCGAATCGTAGAGGGTGATCGTCGGAAGCAGAGGGAACGCCATGTGAAGGTGCAACAACAACGCGAGTTGCCCACCAAACCAGCCGACCTTCGCCACCAGGGGCAAAGGTGCCCCCGGCTGACCTCGTTTCGCGAACCGCGCTTTCACCTCAGCCCGGCCGAGGTACCGGAACTCCCAAAAAGAGAGGATTCCGCTGAGAACGAAGAACGCGACGCGAGGGTGAGGAGGGAAGAAGCCGCTGGAAACGCCCACCAGGACAACCAGGCCCAAGAAGAGAACCGAAATGGCGATCCAGAATAACGCCGAGACGCGCTCTAAGATCAACCCGTAAGTCTTCATCCGGAGCAGGCCGTAGCTCGCGATTAGGCGAAAAACTCCCCAAGGTCCGATGATCAGCGGGTAATTCGCGATTGCCAGCGTGAGATAGATGATTCCGGTCACGTTCGCAAGGATTGCCAGAGCGATCACGATCGGGTCGCGGCGAACGGAAGCCTCTTCAATCATCTCGGCGCGTGTAGCAGAGACTTCAGTCACGGCCTTCAAGAGTTCCCGAAGTCGCGTAGTCGTTACATCGCAGGGGCACTCGGATGGCCGGCGCGTGCCGAGTTGCCATTTGGGTCACCGTGCCACCCTATGTCGCCACAGCGGTGGGCGCGCATCCGCCCTCGACGAATTCTCGGCGCGGCAGCGCTTTTCGACGGCGCGGCGCACGTGGCGCACATCTTCTGCGCAATCTCGTCGCGGCGGGGTGGACAAAGGCGCGCGCGATGCAGCCGTGCGTCCGCGAGTCCCGCCAAGCAGCTCGACGGTCTCGGCTCGGCCTTCGCGACCGAAAAATGAAATTCGTATCCCTTATCCCTTCGCAGCTGCATTCCTCGCAATTGGCGCACTCATCGGCCGGAGACTTCTCGGACTGCGGTAACACTTTCGCCGATCCGGGAACTTACCTGTCATAAAGGAGATGCCATGAACAGATCCCTTCGCTCCTGTTTCCTGTTCACAGTTGCAATGATCTGCTTTGCCGCGTTCGGGTACGCGCAGGTGACGAGGCCGGGGGGCGTTGTTGCGATCACCCGCGGGCGAGTTTACTCGGTGAAGTTGACGTCCACCATCACACAGAGCAGTGTGGCTCTCACGACGACGGTCTATTCAAGGCCCTCGGATTCGATGGCGACTGCGCCGTGGGAACTGGTCACCGACCCGAAGCTGCGCTACACGTTTTCAGCGCAGCGCGAGGTGCAGAGCGTGTGTGCGGACACCAAAATCATCGCCACGAGTTTGCCTAGCGGGAACCTGAACGTTGTAAAAAATAACCTCGCCAGGGGTCAGTACCGCGGCTTCTCCGTCCATGTCACCGGTTTGCCAACGTCGGACAGCGTGATTGGCGACGCAACCGTAGACGCGGGAGTTTCAGCCGTACCAGCAGGGTCCAGTCGGGCTACGACATGGATTATTCATCCACCAGCCGGCACGAAAGGACCGGCGAAAGTATCGATCACCCTCGCCGTATCCTCGCCTCCGCAGAACACCAGCTTCCAAATCACCATTCTCTGTGGTGCTCTTTGCCAGCCGAGCGAGGGGTTTTCGTGGAGTGCTGGGGGCGCCAATCCGGTGAACACCGGGTCTTACACCCTGAGCACCACGATGAATCCCGGCTCGCCTAAGTTGATTGGGTACATCAACGAGTTCCGTACCAGCTGGCAAGGTGCACCCGACTGCACCTGGGTCGCGTATTCGCAGTACTCCAAGTCTGACTACTACCTCGTGCCATAACTCGTCCTTGCGAGCGCCGGCCGCCGCTTTCTGGTGGCCGTCGCTTGTCGGGGCTTGACCGACGTGCGCAGAAGCGAAGTCAGAAGGATACAGACCATGTCAGAGAAATGTCTCTTGTGTGCCGGAACGCGCGGCTCATGGCGACCGTGGGATGGCTCATCGCCTCGTTCGCTGTCACCGTTCCGGCGGTCGTCCCGTCGATCACCGTCACGTTGCGACTGATCTCGTTTGCTACGTAGGTCTTGTTCGTCGACGGGTTGACAGAAACAGCCATGCGCACGGGCGGCTACAAGAAACGGTTGGGCGGTCATGGACAGTTCGCCGACTGCAAGATCAAGATCGAGCCGCTGCCGCGCGGCGCGGATTTCGAATTCGTCGATGAAGTCTTCGGCGGCTCCATTCCTCGGCAGTACATCCCGGCGGTGGAGAAGGGCATTCAGGATGCTCGCCGCCGCGGTTTCCTGGCGGGATATCCGGTCGTCGATTTCCGCGTGCGGCTGCTCGATGGTCAGTATCACGACGTCGACTCGTCGGAAATGGCCTTCAAGATCGCCGGCTCGCTGGCCTTCCAGCAAGGGAATGGAGCAGGCCAAGCCGACTCTGCTCGAACCGATCATGAAGGTGGACATCAACGCGCCCACGGAGTACGTCGGCGATCTGATGGGCGATCTGAATTCACGCCGCGGCCGGATGGAGGGGGTGGAGGCCGAAGGGGACGCCCAGACGCTGCACGCACGCGTTCCGATGGCGGAGATGCTCACCTACGGCTCGACTCTGCGCTCGATCACCCAGGGCCGCGGCAGCTTTCACATGGAGTTCTCGCACTACGAGGAAGTGCCGCGCAACCTGCAGGACAAGATCATCGCCGAGTCGAAGAAGGCGCATACCGAGCAGCACGCGACGAATCCTAACTTCCAACCGTTCGGCTTTGCGGGCGGAATCTACGATACCGACACCAAGCTGCTGCACTGCGCAGCTCGTGAGTACGATGCGGAAACCGGGCGCTGGACACGACCCGATCCCGCTCTCTTCGGCGGAGGCGACTCAAATTTGTACGCCTACGTATTGAACGACCCCGTGAACCTCAGCGACCCGATCGGCCTATGGAGAGGCATTCTGCCGGGATGGGGGCCGGACTGGCATCACAACCGGAACGCTGGACAGAACTGCCCGCCAAGTCCACCCGATCTGCAGAAAGGGCCGGAAGATTGTCCGATTCCCACCGGGTGGTCGCATGAAGGGCACACTCCGACGCACGGCGGTTACGACAGTTATCGTCAGGAATATGGCTGGCAATGCGTCTACAACGACCAGGGCGGTCTCGTGAACAACCCGGAATACGACGGATCATTCGACTATTCGCCGCCGTACAACCCGGACGGCAGCGTCAGTCCCTGGGGTGTTGCGGTCATGTCTTCGCAGACGTTCTGCCGTGGGTAATTTTTGGCAACTGAGGACAAATCCTATTAACCGTCAACTGTGAGCCTGCGATACGTCTTCAAATGGCGCAGCGCGGCGGCCTTCTCGCCACGGCGTTCGTAAAGACCCGCGAGATTGAAATGCGCGTCGGCGTTTTGCGGATCGAGCTCGAGTGCGCGCAGGTAAGCGTCGATGCCATCTTTGAATCGGCCGAGGTCTTCCAGCGCGACGCCGAGGTTGAAGGCGGCGATCTCGTGATCGGGATCGAGATCGAGCGCGCGGCGGTAATGCTTTTCGGCGGCCGCCGGCGCGCCATCCTCGTGCAGAAGGCGGCCGAGGTTCACGTGAGCATCGACGTGATCGGGATCGATCTCGAGCAAACGTTCATAGACTTCCCTCGCCTGATCGGGCGAAGACGTCTCCACTTCGCACGCGACGTCGTAGAGCTCCTCGGCTTCATCGGTTGCGCGCGGAATCGATGACATGCGTTCGGCGAGCTCCTCGACCGAAAAGTCGAAGAGAACCTGACCGGACTCCGGATTCCAGAGCGCTGCTCCATCGCTGACCACGACGCGATCGCCATCGGCAGCGATTCGCATGCCGGTCAGGGAACGCTCGGCGGGAAGTTGTTCGCGCAGCCGCTGCAAAACGCGCTGCACTTTGCGCTGCGGAACTTTCGCCGCCGCGAGCTCGCCCGCCGTCCGAAGAATGACGAGATCGTGGAAGCCGAAGCGCAGCTCACCGCGCGGACCACGCTCCGGCTGCAGGACACCTTTACTGGCGAAGGAGCGGATCTGCGCGGCGGAGAGGCCGAGCATCGCCGACACCTCCCGCACCGTGTAGGACATACCGAAATTTTATCTGTACAGGCGACTACTTGCGAGCGCGATTCGGAACAGCCTTGAGCGTCGACGCCTTCGCCGGCTTACGCTTCTGCTCGGCTTTGACCGGCATCCGCGACGGCGACTTTACGGCGCGCGGCCGCGGCGACTCGAGGCTCGCCTTCAGCGCTTCCATCAGATCGATGACCTGAGCGCGCGGCTTTTCCTCATCGGCTGCCGTGATCTGCTCGCCGTCGATCTTTTTCTGAATCTGCACTTTGATGCGATCGGCGACTTCATCGCGGTAATTCTCCGGATGAAACTCGTCGGCAGCGCCCATCTCGGCGAGCTGCACGGCCATCTTCAGCTCATTGTCTTTGATCACCGCATCGCCGAGGTCGAGCTCGTCCATCGCGCGGATTTCGTTGGGGTAGTAGAGCTGCTGCATCACGAGACCCTTGCCGAGCGGGCGAAGGACTACGAGGTACATCTTGCCGCGCGCCGCGTATTTCGCGAGCGCCCAGCGGCCGGTCTGCTCGAGCGCCTTCGAAAGCAGCGTGTACGCGCGAGCGCCGCCTTTGTCGGGGGCGATGTAGTTTGCTTTCGCGAAGTAGATCGGATCGATCGTCTCGCGCGGCAGAAACTCGCTGATGTCGATCGTCTGGGTCGCCTTTTCCTCGAGCGTCTTCAGCTCTTCTTCGTTGAAGGTCACGTACTGGCCGCGTGAGAATTCGTAACCCTTGACGGTCTCGGTGCGGTCGATCGTGCGTTCGTCTTTCGGACAGTAGAGCTGCTGCTGGATGCGTGAGCCGCAGTCGGCGTGCAGCATGTTGAAACTGATCTTCTCGCTCGATTCGGTGGCGGTGAAGAGCCGCACCGGAATCGACACGAGTCCGAAAGAAATCTGCGCGGATGCAAATGCTCGTGGCATAAGTGTTCCTTTATTTTACCTGATGCACTCGGATTTGTGCAGTGGCCTCCAGGACATACGAAAGAATCTATCGAGCGGTGCGGCGCATTCCCAGCGGACGCGTCTCAACGTACGGCGACATCGCAGAGCGGGCCGGACTGGAAGGACGGGCGCGGCAGGTCGGCTATGCGCTTCACGCGCTTCCCTCCGGCAGCGGCATTCCGTGGCACCGCGTGGTCAATGCGAAGGGAGAGATCAGCCTGCGCAGGGGGTCGGATTCGCATGAGTTGCAGCGGATGCTGTTGCGGGCGGAGGGAATCGAGTTTGATGGGCGGGGGCGAATTGATTTGAAGCGTTATCGTTGGAAGTCCCGAAACAAGAATTGGGAATTGGGAATTCGGAATTGAGAATTGAGAATTTTCTTCATTCCAAATTCCAAATTCCAAATTCCCAATTCATTTCATCCACTCAAACACAAGGTAATGCTCCCCATTCATCCCCAACCGCCGATAGACCTCTTGTGCGCGTGAATTTCGCTTGTCGACATAGAGCCGAATGCCGCGCACCGATGCGTCAGCCGCCTGACGAATGTGCGCGTACAGCCCCGCGTACACGCCTTGCCCGCGAAACTCCGGATCGACGTACACGCTCTGGATCCACCACACGACGCCGTTGCGCCAGTCGCTCCATTCATACGTGATCAGGAGCGACGCGACCACGCGGCCATCGGCATCCGCGACGAAGTAGCGTCCGCGCGAGGGATCGTCGAATACGGCCTCGACGCCGCGGGTCACGACCTCGCGGTCGAGCTCCACCTCCTCGGTTTCCCGCGCCATCGACTCCTGAAACTCGACGATCGTCCGAGCATCCTCGCGCGTTGCGCCGCGATAATGGAGCTGCATGGCCGTGACACTAGCAAAAAATCCCCGCGATCGGGCGCTGGTCACGATGGTCATCGCCGCAACTGCGTTCGGTGCGATGGCATTCACCGCCAAGATCGCGTCGGCGCACATCTCCGCTCCGGAGGTCGCCATGATTCGAATGGCGATCGGACTTCTGCCGTGCATCGTCGTTCCGCGCTATCGCCGCGCGGCGCTGACGTTTCAGCGGCTCGACTTGATTCTGTATCGCGGCTTCTTCGGCGGTGTAGCGGTCACGCTGTACTTTCTCGCGATCGAGCACACGACCGCCGGGATCGCGACGCTGCTCAATTACACAGCGCCGATCTGGAGCGGACTCTTCTCGGTCGCGTTCATCAACGAGCGTTTCAGCCCGCGCGTTCTGCTTCCAATGCCTGTCGCGCTGATCGGAATCTTTCTGGTCGTGCACGCCGGCACGATGGGATTCGGAATGTGGCAGATCACGGGGCTTCTGTCGGCAGTCTGTTCCGGCGCGGCGGTGACCGCGATGCGCGCGGCGAGACGGACCGAGGGGTCGTGGGCGGTCTACGCGAGTTTTTGTCTGTTCGGAACGCTGATCAACGTGCCGTTCGCGCTCGGGAATTGGAAAACGCCCAACGGCACCGAATGGATCGCCCTGGGCGCCACCGCGCTCTTTGCGATGATCGCGCAACTGCTGCTCACATTCAGCCTGCGGTGGGTGGACGCGATGACCGTCGGCGTCATCTCCCAGCTCGCCGTCCTGATCTCGATTTTCCTCGGCGCGCTTTTTCTCAATGAGCACATCACCGGCCTGACGGCCATCGGAAGCGTGCTCACGATCGCGGGCGTGGTCGGAGTGACGTACGTGAATTCAATCGACAGGCGTCCGGCGGCCGCGGATGAAGTCGTACCGGAAGCGTGAGCGCATAGAATTGATGGCGTGAAGAAACGACAAAGGTCGCCGAAGGCGAAGGGTGTAACGCGAATCGATGATCCGGGCGGGCACGGCGTCGGGTGGTACGCGCGGGTTGTCTTCCGCGGCAAAACGTTCTCGAAGTATTTCGCCGACGGAGCGCATGGAGGAACGCGCGCGGCATTCCGCAAAGCGGTCGCATGGCGCGATGCGCAGGAGAAGAGAGTCGGCAAGCCTCGAACGAACCGGCTGTTTCCGTCGACGAGCGCAAGAAGCCGGACCGGCGTGCAGGGCGTTTATCAGTCGAAAAGTAGTTTCGTCGTCGCATGGAGTCCCGCGCCCGGAGAGATTCGTCGCGAATTTGTTTCGATCACGCGGTATGGCCGCGAAGGCGCACTGCGACGCGCAATTCAGATCCGCCGAAGCCGCGAGCTCGCGGTCTACGGGCGCGCGATCGGTTCGCGCGCCAAAAAACGGCGCTAGGAACGGCGCTCGGGATTCATTTCACCTGGAACTTCACCGTCAGCTCGAAGATCGTGTCGACCGCCTGTCCGTTGAGCGTCCCCGGCGCGAACACCCATTGCCGCACCGCGTCGATCGCGGGCTGCTCGAACGCGCCAAATGAACTGTTCGCGACACGCACGTCGCGGATGCGTCCGGACTTGTCAATGATGCATTCCAGCACGACGGAACCACTCATGTGCGCGCGGATCGCGAGCGGCGGATAGATCGGTTCGACGCGCTGGATCACGACCGGCGATTTCACTCCGTTGCCGATCGGAAGCGGCCCTGCGGCATCCGGCGCGATCGCGGTTGACGGCGACTCAGCGCCGACTCCGATGTCCGATCCGATCGGCGATCCAATGGTCGCCGGCGGTCCCGGATTCTGCGCGTAGTCTGCGGCCGGCGTGATCGTGTTCGAAATCACCGTCGGCGCCGTCACCGCAATCGGCGCCACCGCAGCGCGCGGCGCTGCCGCGTTGGTTGTTCGCGGCCGCGGCTGGGCGGGCGTGGGGTTGGGCGTGCCGAGGACGGGGGGCGGGGCGATGGCGGGGAGGAAAGCAGTCATCTGTTTCGGCGCCTGCTCGGGCAGACGGACGGTCGCGATGCTCGCCGTCAACACCGCGGCGATGGCCGCCGAATGCACAACCAGCGAGATGGACAACCACGAGAATCGGCGATCGGCGGTCTGGGGCCGGACAACAGCGGTTTCAAACATGCACTACCTCCTGATAGTTCGACCCCGCAGCGCCGGACTGAAAACCGAGTTGTGGCACGATGTAACCGGACTATGACCAAGTTGATCCGCGACCCGCACCTCGACGAGCTGGTGAAAGAGCTCAACGAGCACGGTACGGCTGAGGTGGGGACACTTCCCTCCTGGCCGCCGGCTCTCATTCCGAGCGGCAATCCGATCGAGGGACTGCTCATTGAGATGGCGCGACGCGGCGCGAGCGACCTTCTCATCCTTGCCGGTACGCATCCGATCTATCGCGTCTCGGGGCGTCTGATGGCCGGCGACAAACATCCTCTCTCTTCTGACGACGTCCATTCACTCCTCGGCTCCTTCCTGACGAGCCGCGTTCGCGAGCGCGTCGACGCCGACGGCTCCGCCGATTTCTCCGTGCGCCTGTCGAAGCCGGCGACCGATGACGATCGGCGCGCCTGGCGATTTCGCGTCAACATTCATCGCCAGCGCGGCTCGCTGGCCGCAGCGATCCGTGCGTTGCCGTCCACGATCCCGACATTGAGCGAGTTGAATCTTCCGCCGATGCTCGCCGAGCTCGTGAAGCCAACGCGCGGTCTCGTGCTGGTGTGCGGTCCGACCGGCGCAGGAAAATCGACGACGCTGGCGGCGCTGGTCGGCGAATTGAATCGCGCCGAGTCGCGCCACATCATCACGATCGAAGATCCGATCGAGTACGAGCATCGCAATGGCACGTCGGTGATCGAGCAGATCGAGATCGGACGGGACGCGCCATCCTTCGCCGCGGCGCTGCGCGCATCCTTGCGGCAGGACCCCGATGTGATTCTCGTCGGCGAGATGCGCGATCTTGAGACAGTCGCGACCGCGCTGACGGCCGCCGAGACCGGCCATCTCATTCTGTCGACGCTGCACACCAGCGATGCCGCGCAGGCGATTCACCGCATCATCGATGTCTTTCCGCCGGCACAGCAGACGCAGATCAAGCAGCAACTCGCGCTCAGCCTGAATGGAATCGTCGTGCAACAGCTCATCCCGCGCTCCGACGGCACGGGCCGATGCGTGGCGGTGGAAGTCCTGCTGGCGTCGCACGCCGTGCGCAATCACATTCGAAACGAGAAACTGCAGAACCTCATCAGCGAAATCACGCTCGGCAAGCGGCAGGGAATGATCTCGCTGGAGGATTCGCTCGCGCGCCTCGTGCGACAGGGACTCATCAGCCTCGAGGATGCGCGGATTCGGTCATCACGGCCCGACGAGCTGGAAAGTCAGTTGAAACCCTAACGTCGCTCGAGCACGACCGCGGTCCAATCGTCATCGATGCCTTGCACCTGCGAGCGGACGCGCTCGAGAACGCTGTCGATCCATTCTCCGCCAGGCGGAATGGCGGCGAGAATCTCCCGCAACGCGTCGTAGCCGAGAGGATCGCCATTCGGCCGTGAAGCTTCAGGGATTCCGTCCGAGATCAGAAAGAAGCGGTCGCCGCGCTGCAGCTGCACTTCCATTGAATCGTAACGAATGTCGGCGCGGGCGCCGAGCGGCAGGCGCTGGCCACCGACGGAAATCGGATCGGCGGAGCCGTTCGAGACGACATACGGATCGGGCATTCCGGCATTCGCGATCTGGAGCTTTCCGGTCGACGGATGAAATCGCGCGTATGCCAGCGCCACGAATTCGCGCTTTCCGAGTTGCGACGCCAGCCGCTGATTGAGTTTCGACAAAGTCGATTCGACCGAGCCGTCGGCAACGAAAGGCAGCACGGCTTTCACGGACGCCATGATCAGACTCGCGCCGAGGCCTTTGCCGGAAACGTCGGCGATGACGATTCCGACTGAGCCGTCGTCGTGGCGGAGGATGTCGTAGAAGTCGCCGGCGACGTAGTGCGCCGGCATGTTGCGCGCGGTGATCGCGAAGCCATCGCCTTCGATGAACGGCGGCGGCAGGAGCCGCGACTGAATCTCGCGCGCGACCTCCAGCTCCTTCTCTTCGAATTCGCGCTCTTTCAACTTCTCGACACTCGCGGTCAGGCGGCGGCGCAGCTCCTCATATCCGTGAGCGAGCGACGAGAGCAGCACCGTGATGGCAATCACGATCAGCAGCAGTGCGCGAGTCTCCGGTCCGATGATGTCGCGAAGCATCGGCCGTCCGGTCACGATCAATGCGCTGATGATGAAGCCGACCACCCATCCTACGAAGCCCGCAAAGACCATGAACAACACCCGTACCGGCATTTGATACGGCGGGCGGACTCTGGCGAAGTAATCCCCGAGCAGTCCCTGAAAGAAAACGCTCGATGCATAGATACACAGGCCGACGATCGCCCCGCCGATGAGGAGCCGAATCGAGGGACGCTTATCAGCGCCGAGCTGAAACGCCGAGATCAGGATGATCCCGACCGTAATCGACGATAGCGTCCAGCGCCATGCGAATCTGTATCGCGGCTGCCCCATAATCTGCCTGATGTCGTCTCGATCGTCGCGCAATCGCCTCGATCTCGCAATCGTATTCGGCGTGGCGATCCTCAGTAATTTCGTTTATCTCTATTTCAGTAACGGCGATTTCTACTACCCCGACTCCTCCACCTATCTCGCGCCGGCGCGAAGCCTTCTGCACGGCCTCGGATTCGTCGATGCGTCAGGCGAGATCGAAACGCTCCGCACGCCCGGCTATCCCCTGCTGCTGGCGCTCTTCGGCGCGCGGACGCTTCCGGTCATCATCTTCCAGCATCTCGTCGATGCCGGCCTGGCGATCGGCATTTACCTCCTCGTTCTCTATCGAGCCGGCCGGCGCCCGGCGCTCATCGCGGCGCTGCTGTTCTCTCTCAATGTGCCGACGATTCATTACGCCAACAAGCTGCTGACGGAAACCGTCTTCACTGCTCTGTTGTACGTCGTTTTCGTGCTGGCGTTGCAACGCCCTCGCCCGGTCGCGATCGGACTGCTCACCGGAGCGCTCGTTCTGATTCGGCCAGTCGCGCTGTTTTACTTCGTCGTCCTGGCTTTCTGCTTCCTGCTGCGGCGCATCCCGAAACGGCAGTTGTTGGTCTTTGTCGCGATCACGCTTGCGCTTCCCGGCGCGTGGGCGCTGCGGAATCGCATGCGCATCGGCGTCTTCACAATCTCCCCGATCGGCGACTTCAACCTCCTCGGTTACCGTGCGGCGGGCGCGCTCGCGATCGAGGACGAAGGAGACTTTCGAAAAGCAGTCGCCGATGAGGAGCAGGCGCTCACCGACGAGGCTGACGATGCCATGCAGAACGAGCTGCACATCGACGCCAACACGCTTTCCGACGCCGTCCGCGGTCGCTACTACGCAAAGTACGCGTGGCGGATCATTCGCGAACATCCCGTGTCATTCGTGCAGCTCACAATCCGTGGATTGCTGGTGAACCTCTTCGCGAGCGACTGGGACGCAATCTGGGATGTCAGTCCCCTGTCGCCCGACATCCTCGAGATGGGACTGGGCGCGATTCCGATCGCCGTTTTCGTGCTGTCGGTCGCCGGCACGATCTACCTGTGGCGATACGACCGGCCGCTGGCGCTGCTGATCGCGCTTTCGGCCGCGTACTTCATCGGCATCTCGGCAGGCGGGGAATCGGATTCGCGTTTTCGCATACCGGTCGCCCCCCAACTCGCGATCGCGGCGGCCATGGGGGTGGAGGCCATCCGGCGCGGGTTTGTGAACGGCGCCTAACATCAATAAGATACGCCCGCGGAGATGCAACGCTTCGCGCCGACATTCGCCGTCCTCTTACTCGCTTGCGCGACGCTTCAAGCGCAAGGGAGCGGCGATGATCTGCGAGCTCCTCTGCCGATCCGCGATCAGTTTCTCCTCAGCAACGGATTCTTTTTCTTCGAACCGGAACGGGCTCGCGTGCTCGGCGAAGATGAATCGGTCGTGATGATTTCGGCGGCCGACTCGAACACGTTCGCGAAGTCGGCGTGGATCACCCACAGGGCCTTCGGCGAAACGACTCGAATGTCGCCGGCCAGCGAGTTGGCCGGCCCGCAAGCCCAGGTCGGTGCTCCGCTTTATCTCGTCGACGGCGAGACACAGCGCGCCGAGCTGTCGATGCGGCACGGCTTCGGCGGAAACTTCGAGCTCGGCCTGACGATCCCGATCAGCCGAACGACCGGCGGGTGGTCCGACGGTCTCATCGAAGGCGTGCATCACGCATTGAGCGTCGGCAACGCCAGTCGCGACGCCTTTCCGCGCAACTCCGAGATCATCGTCCTGCCAAACGGCCCAACGCAGTATGTTCGCGATCGATCCGGAAGCTCCGCACTCGGCGACGTCGCGATCTCCGGAAAGTACGAATTGAGTTTGTTCGAGGAGCGGCACATCTCGCTCTCGGTGTCCGGCGCCCTGGAACTGCCGACCGGTAACGCGTCCACACTCAACGGATCGGGCTCGCTCGATGGAGGGATGCAAATCCTCGTCTCGCGCGATTTCGGCCAGACGACGATCCATGCAACCCTCGGAATGCTCCGGCTGGGAACGAATCATCAGCTCGGAACAAGAGCGCAGACGTTGATCACCGATACCGTCGGCATTTCGCGGCTGCTCACGGAAAAGACATCGGCAGTCGTGCAGGTGACGGTTTCCGAGAGCCCGTTCCGCAACATCGGCATCGCGGAGTTCACGCGCCGTTCGTATCAGCTTTCGGCCGGCATGCAGCATCGGATCGGGCATTCGGTGATCGCATACGCCGCGCTGATCGAAAACGTGCTCACTTACGAAAACAGCGCGGATGCAGGGGTGGCGTGGGGAATCGCGCGGCGATTTTGAATCACTCTAGTGCGGCGGCTGCCAGTTCGCGATGACACGCAGCGGCGGCGTATCAATGTCGTTCCGGAGAACCATCAGAAAGCGATCTCCGACAGGCTCGAACCCACCGATGCGGTCTCCAAGCTCGAAGACAGGCGCGGGCTCGCGCACGGATCCGTCGGGGTGAAAATCAGCGGCCATCAAGCTGTTCGCGTTGAGAAAATAAATCTTTTTCCCGTCCGGACTGAATCGCGGTGTACTTCCTCCGTTTGTTGATACCGGCCGCGCTGCGCCCGGTCCGGGAAACGGCCTCACGTTCACTTGCGGAGTGCCCGTCGCGAAGGAGACATACGCGATCCACTTTCCGTCCGGCGAGAAGACGCCGTCATTCTCGACTGCTGGCGTCGCGAGAAATGGATATGGCTTGCGATCCCCTGTGAGCGGCAGAATCCACAAGTCCTGCTTGGTCACAACTTGATTCTGATTCGATGTGTACAGCAGGAATCTTCCGTCACGCGAAATGTCGGTGGGAACCTGAACATTAGGCGCTGACACGGCGAGTGTCGGCGGTAAGCTGCCATCGAGAGGCGCCTCGAAAATATCAATCGCGGACTGCGCGTCGCTGCCAAAAAACACGCGAGATCCATCAGGTGTTACGACCGGATTGACCTCGAAGGCAGGGCTGAACGTGACGCGCGCTGAAGTGTCACGCGTCAAACCTCGAATCCATAGAGATTGCGTTCCAGTGCGATGATCGATGATCGGCAGGACGGCCTGCTCGCCGCCGTGAACGACGGGTGCGCGCGGCGCAGTCGCGAGGACGCCGGTGGCCGACAACGGGCTGCCGATCGTGGCGAGTTTCTTTCCTGTCGCATCGACCCACGTCAGATGCGATACCGCGACCGCCTGACCGCAGGCAATCACTCCGCTCGCGCTGACGCTGAACGCAGCCGATCCATTCGAGCTGTCGAATGGAACACTGTTGATCACCGGCACCGCCTCGCCCTTGAATTCAAGACGGCTTGCGTCGAAGGGCCTGGCCATCAGAGTGCCTTCTCGAACAAAAAATACGTTGCCCATCGCGTATTCGAAGCGCGTCGGCAGTTCATCGATCCGCTTGATCTCTTTCGACCCGATCGAGGCCGCGCACAGAGTTCGATGAATCGTTCCCCGCGTCGTGTCGCGCCGGACGCTCAGAAACAAGTAGCGTTTGCCGTCAGGCAAAAACCACGGCCAGTCCTGTCCCGTCTCGCCATGCGCCTTGTCGAGCTGGGTCACCTCGTCGACATCCCCATTCGAGCGGATGCGCCGCATGGAACGGTCGTTATTTCCGATGAGAATCGTTCCATCCATCGAAATGGCCAGTTGGTTAGTGCCGCCGTTCACGCCATCCGCGACCGATTGCAACGGACCACCATTGACGCTGATGCGCTTAATGACTCCTCCACCCAATGGGAGGATGAGACTTGCCCCGTCGGGCGTGAGTCTGAATGAACCGCCGACGCGTTCCGTTCCTTCGATCGGGACGGCGGTCAACTCGTCGAGGCGTCGTCGGAAGATGAGACGCTGACTTGGCGTACCGTTGGTGCTGGCGGCGAAATAGATTGTGCGACCGTCCGGCGACAGTTGGGCACCGCCGCCGTTTCTGTACGCACTATCGACCATCGGAATGGTGAAACGATAGGAAGGAACGCCGTCATGCCACATCCGGTGTGACGCAGACGCTCCTGCGATCAGCGCCAGGATCACCGCCGCCGCCCACCCGAGCCGCTCGCGCGATTTCCGGCGCAGCATCAGCGGCGCGGCCACACCCGCCTGCGATCCCGCTCCTGCGATCCACCGCAATTCTTCTGCGATGTCGTGCGCAGATTGCCAGCGATCATCGGGTTCTTTCGCCAGGCACTTCGCGACTACGTGCTCGAACGCCGGAGGAGTCAGAGGCTGGATCTTCGACAATGGCGGCGGATCGCTGCTGACGATCGCGGCGATGAGACTCGTCTTCGTTTTTCCATCGAAGGCGCGCCTGCCGGTTGCCATTTCGTAGAGAACTGTGCCGAGCGCGAAGATGTCCGTGCGCGCATCGGCTTCCAATCCGTCGAGCTGCTCCGGCGCCATGTATTGAAAAGTGCCGAGGAGCGTTCCTTCCTGCGTCAGCGGTTTGTGTTGCGTCGCTCCGTCTCCGTCGAAGACTGACCCGCTCGACTTCGCCAATCCGAAGTCGAGGAGTTTGGCGCCCGATTTCGTGATCATGACGTTGCCGGGCTTCAGATCGCGATGGACGATGCCTTCGCGGTGCGCCTTGTCGAGGGCATCGGCGATCTGCGTCCCGTACCGCAGCACCTGCTCGAGCGGCATCG
>JALYZI010000243.1 GCA_030948915.1 Acidobacteriota bacterium | reverse complement strand
GGACGAATCGATTCCGCAAAACCATTGAGCATGGTCTGCGTGCGCAGTTTGTTGTGGAGTGTGTTGCGATGAACACCGAGAGCCTTGGAAGCCTGCGTGACGTTTCCGCGGCTGGCAGACATGGCGGCGACGATGTACTTGCCTTCGAATGCCTCGACTGCCTGCTCTAAGGTGATGCCGTTTCCGATTAGCTCACGAATGATCTGATTCAAACGATCATCGATACTGCTCACCATAGAACGTTTCCTCTTGAAGAAATTTTGGAGAGCGCGATTCTACACCTGCTCGCGAATCAGACTTCAAGTGATTTTCCCTTTGGGAAAAAATAAATTTTGCGCCGGATCTCTTGACAAAGCTCGATGAAAGGAGCATGCGAAGAATTGCGAACAACGTCAGCGTGATTCCGATCGCGAACGATCGCGGATGATAGCGCCACGTGATCGCGTGATGTCCGCCGCGCACGCGAACGGCGCGAAAAACTCCATCGCGCTCCGCGTTGGCGGCCAGGCCATCGACCTCCACGCTCCATCCGCTCGCGAGCTGCTGCGTGACGACGACGCGACCCTCGGCGGGCGCATCGATCACGACGTGAACCGCGCTGGTCGCGAAGGCGAGCAGCGACGCGCCCACCGCGCGTCCCGAAGAATCGCGCCAGTACGCCATTGGAAATGCTTTGGGATTATGCGAGACGCCGACGCGGCCGCTGTCGAGCGTGAAGATGTACGCGATGGATGCGCGATCGAGAAGATCGCGATGGTTCATCGCGTCGACGTATGCCCGTGTGTACGATTCGGAGACGACCGGCGCCGCCGTCCAGGCATCGAAGCGGTGTTCGAAGAGATTGAGATAGCCTGCAATCCACGCGCGGCGATCCAGGGTCGAAAGTTGCGCCGGCATCTCGCGCGCGATTTTTCCGTCGCGCCCCACAACGCGCGCGTACGGAACGCGCGGATTGAACGGGGCGCTCTGCAGAATAGGACCGATGCGCGGCACGAGCTCCGCGATGATCAGTGCGACGATGATGAGGGCGGCGCCGGCACTCCTGCCAAAGCGGGGAATGCGCTCAAATCCGATCACCGCCAGCGCCGCAATCGCGAACGCGCCGAGCGGGACGACGCGCGCCGGATAACGGATGATCGTCAGCGGAAGCCGCGTGAGGAGCTCGCCGCTTCCGGCGGAAACGATCACGCTGAGCGCGAGAAGAATCAGCCATCCGCGCGCGCGACGGTCCCGGATGGCGAAGAGCGCGAGGATCACCGGGACGATGCCGATGTACACGGCCGGAATGAAATGCTGATGCGTCGTGCCGCCTGGAACGACGATGCGGAGCCAGTCTGCGAAGGTCATGGAATCGCGCAGGATTTCCTCGCGCGGAATGGAGCCGGCGCGGTCGCTTCCCGCGATCAGAGCCATGAACGGAACGAGCTGAATCGCGGAAAGGCAGAATGCGGTCACCGCAACATCGATGATTGTTTTCACGGGTGGCCGGTGGCCGGTGGCCGGTGGGCGACCGTCAACCGGCCACCGGTCACCGGCCACTGCGATCGTCGCGAATATCAGCGCTCCGACGGCCGCGAAGAATGGCTCGCCTGCGAGAAAAGACATGGCGATCGCGGCCGCGCCCAGCATCGGCGACGCGCCCGACATTGCGCACCACAGCACGAGCGGGAGCCATGCGAACGTCGTCAGATTGTTCGAGATGTCGATCATCGACAGCGTCGGACCGCACAGCATCAGGATCACGGCGCCGATCAGCGCGCTGCGCGGTGATCCGATGCGCGCGAAAAGCAGAAACGCGCCGCAGCCGAGAAGCGCGACGTGGAAAAGCAGAAAGATGACGTAGGCGGTCGCGAACGGCAGCACCAGAAAAATCCACGCCGGCGGATAGAAGACGCCGGTCTGCGGATTCGCCAGCCACGGCTCGCCGGATGCGTTGTAGGGATTCCAGAGCGGCAGATGGAAATGGCGCAGCTCGTCGGCGGTGAAGTAATGGAGCGGCTGGAAATAGTCGGCGTGATCGCGGAACGTCAGCACTTCGCCGCGAAAGAGCGGACGCGCGAACATCGCGACCGCGAGAAGCGTGAGGACAACGAACGCGAGACGCCGGCTCATCATCGCGCGCAGAAGTCGTGCACGATCTCTCGCATCAGCCGCACGCCCGGCGGAAAAAAGCTCGCGCGGATGCGCTCATCATTTCCGTGCACCGTGTCGGCATCGTAGTAGTTCACTTTGAACGGCGCGATTCCATAGGCCACCACGCCGCGTGCGCGAAAGTATCGGCTGTCGGAAGTTCCGGCACTCACGACCGGCGCGACCGTCGATCCCGGCTCGGCGCGCTTCATCGCCGCCGCCATCACGCGGAAAAGCTCGGTGTCGCTCGGACTCTCCGGCGCGGGCTGGCCGGCGAGAAGCACGTCCAGCTTCGCCCCTTTCGGCAGAAGCGCGCGAACTCGGGAAAGCATCGCATCGGGATGCTCGTCGTCGAGCAGCCGAACATCGATGTTCGCGCTCGCGCTCAGCGGCAAACAGTTCGGACAGATGCCGCCGTGAATCCCGGTGATCGCGATCGTATCGTGGAGCAGCGAACGATATCCGGCCGGCAGCACTTCCTCGATGCGTTTCGGATCGATCGTGCGCGCGAGCGAGCGGAGCACCTCGCCTCGCGCATCCTGGCGCGTCACACCCGGCGAATTGAAATAGCGCGCGACTGCCGGCGTCACGCGATACGGCGTCGGAATCTTCGCGATTCCCTCGAGCGTGCGAATCATCTCCATCATCGTTCCGCCACCTTCCGGCGGCGATGCCGAGTGTCCGGCCTGCCCTTTCACTTCGAGGCGCAGAAACAGCGGCACCTTCTGCTGCACTTCGATTCCCCAGAACGTGATCTTGTCGACGATCGTCTCGTTGTAGCCCGCTTCGTTGAGGACGAATCCGACGTTGCTGAACAACTCCGGACGGGTCTCGAGCAGCTCCTTGCATCCATGCAGGCCGCCCAGCTCCTCGTCCGCCACGCCTAAATAGATGATGTCGCGCTTCAGCGGAACGCCCCGCCGTTTCAGATCGATCATCGCCATCGCTTCGGCGATGCCGAGGGATTTGATGTCGAGGGCGCCGCGGCCCCAGATGTAGCCGCCCGACCGCAGTCCGCTGAACGGCGGCTTCGTCCACTCGTTCATCGCGACCGGAACGACATCGATGTGGTGGAGCAGCAACAGCGCCTTCTCATTGTTGCCCGAGCTGAGGCGCGCGTAGACGGATTGGCGCGCGGGATTCGATCCGACCAGCTGCGCTTCGATTCCTTCCTTCACAAACAGCCGCTGCAGAAAATGCGCGCCGGCAGTTTCGTTGCCGGGCGGATTGGAGGTGTCGATGCGCAGATAGGAGACGAGCGCGTCTTCCGCTTCGCGATCCATCGGATCCTGCGACGCGCCGGTCGCGCGTTCGCAGCGCAGCGGGATGAAGATGGCGAGGAAGAGGAAGAGCGTCAGTCGAGAAACTTTCGCCTCGGTCCTCAGTCCTCAGTCCTTTCTATTGCGTAGTGGTGGAAGCGCCTTCAGGGTACGCGAGGAACGATCCGTTCGAGAAGATGATGTCGCAGTCGAAATTCTGGATCATGCCGAGCGTCTCGGTCGTTGCAAACTGTCCGTCGCGGCCCGGCGAGATGATGGCGTAACGCTGCGCCCGCGCGGTGCTGGTCCAACTCTGATCGCTCCACGCCTGGAAGGGATGACCCCAGCCGTCGGTAAGCGGAAGCACTTTGATGTAGGTCGGTGCGAGCGCGATGTTCAGGTCCGAAAAAGTGATCTCTTGATCGATTCCGGGCAACGCGCCGGCGGCGTTGTAACGGCCGACATCGATGTTGCGCGCTTCCCAGGCCATCGCAACGTTGCGCATGTCCACCATCGTGCGTCGTTGACGGGCGCGCTGCAACGCCACGAGCAGATTCGGGATCGCGATGCCGGCGATGATGCCGATGATCGCCACCACGATCAGCAACTCGAGAAGAGTGAACCCTTTCTGTTTTTGCACGACGCGCACAACCTCCCTTTGACTGCGAAGGTCAAACGGCAAGGGTGATACCACTGCTCGTTCCAAGCTAAACTTTTGTCGTATCTCGACTTATCAATTCTATAGACCTTGCGCTAGGGCATTTTCTGTTCAAAGAGCTGACAAGAAATGTCACACTGGCTGCGGCATCGTGAGCTGCACCACAGGCTCCTCGCGCTCCTCGGCGCCTGCCCTGTAAAGCTCGTAGCAGGATCGGCATCGCGCTTCGTACGATGTATCGCCGACTTCGACCTGCGCGTTGCCGCCCGAAACGCGCTGCGAATAGTGCGCGGCGCCGCGGCACCTCACGCAGACCGCGTGCATTTTCGAGACTTCCTCCGCGACTGCGAGAAGCGCCGGCATCGGACCGAACGGCTGGCGCATGTAATCCTGATCGAGTCCCGCGGCGATGACGCGGATCCCGGCGTCGGCGATCTGCATGCAGACCTCGACGATTCCGGCATCGAAGAATTGCACTTCGTCGATGCCGACGACCTGCACGCCGATCTCGATGCGCGAGAGGAGCTCGGCGCTCGTCGAGACGGGAGTCGCCTTCAGACGGCGGTCATCGCGCGAGACGATGTCGTCGGTACCGAAGCGATCGTCGATGTAAGGTTTGAAGACCTGAACGCGCTGCCGTGCGATGAGCGCACGGCGGAGCCGGCGAATCAGCTCTTCCGATTTCCCTGAAAACATGCCGCCGGCGATGATCTCGATCCAGCCGCCTTTGTAACCGTCCAATTGGACCTCCGGGACGTGGTGTCAAGACAGGATAACAAATCACGGTTATCATCGTGTGTGCTCCTCGCATTGCTGGTCCTCGCGGCGTCGCTCGACGCGCAGCCGCTGCACGTCGGAAAGATCGTCGTCGAGCCGCTGGACGTTTATTCCGCGAGCGAGAAACAGCGCGGCACTTTCTACCGGCTCGCCGACCGGTTCCACATCGAGACGCGGCGCCACGTCATCGAGAAGTTCCTTCTCTTTCGCGAAGGCGATGTCTACGAACCGGCCCGCCTGGCGGAGACGGAGCGAAACCTTCGCTCGCTCGGTTTTTTGAAATCGGCGTCCGTGACGGCGTCCGCGCCGCATGACGGTCTCGTCGACATCCGGGTCGTGACGCAGGATTCGTGGTCGATCGCGCCGGAGACGCAGGCGGGCAGCCGCGGCGGCATGAACACTTACGGCGCAACGATCAGCGAAACGAATCTCGTCGGCCTCGGCAAAGACATCGAGCTCGGATGGAACAAGGGCGTCGACCGGCGGCAGACCGCACTCAACTACAACGATCCGGCATTCTTCGCGCCGTACCTTCGCGCGCATTTTGGCTACGCGCACACCTCCGATGGATACAACCGGCAGTTCAATCTCCGCCGCCCGTTCTTCGCGTTCTCGACGCCGTGGGCGTCGGACGCATCGTTCGCCGCCTTCCGCCAGAACAATCGCCTCTATCGCGACGGCATCGAGGTCTCGCGATTTCAGCAGAACCATCGCGAATTCGCGGCGAGCTACGGCATCGCGCTCCGTCCGAATGATGCGCATGCGAGCCGCGTGACGCTGGGATTCCGCTCGATCGATGACGACTTCACGAGCATCTCCGGGCACGAGCGGTTCGAGCATATGCGCGAGTTCCGATATCTGCTCGCGCGCTACGAGTACGCCGAGAACGATTTTCTGAAGATGAATTTCGTCAACAAAGATCTTCGCTTCGAAGACTTCAATCTCGGCCGGCGGTTTTCCGTCGAAGGGGCAGTATCGCCGACCGCGCTCGGCGTCGATTCGACGACCGAGTTCGTTCACGTTCGCGCCGGAAGCGGTCTGCGTCTCGGCGAGGACGCCTTCGTCATGCCGTCGTTCGGAGTGTCGACGCGGCTCGCCTCCGGAATCCAGAACATGATCGGAAGCGCGAACGTGTTGTACGTCAATCGCCAGGGGGGCGACGCGTATCCGCTCACGACGGTTGGACACGTCTCGGTCAGCAGCGGCTGGCGAATGGACCCGGAGCTGCAATTCTTCGCCGACGGTCTCGGCGGACTTCGCGGCTATCGCGCACACACGTTCGCGGGCAGCCGTTCCATCGTCATCAATCTCGAGGAGCGCCTCTATCTCGGACGCGAAATGCTGCAGCTCGCGTCGCCCGGCGTAGTGGCATTCATCGATGCCGGAAATGCGACCGACGGCGGATTCGCGTCGCTGATGCGAATGCAGAGCGATGTCGGCGTCGGAATCCGCGTTGGGTTGCCGAGGACGCCGAAGAATCTGCTGCGGATCGATTTTGCGTACGCGTTGAATCGAGATCCGCGCGGCCACCGCGGTTTGCTGGTCTCATTCTCGAGCGGCCAGGCGTTTTGATCAGGCGTCAGGCGTCAGGTTTCAAGCGGGCAACCCTGACGCCTGAGGCCCGACGCCTGACGCCTGATCGCGCACTTCGCTGATCCGTGATCGCAGTTGTTCCGTCACCGCGAGCCCTCGAAGCAGGGAGGCGGTTTTCTCGAACTCGACCACCATGGCATCGACGGCGTTCTCGCCGTTGCCGCTCATGATGCCGTCGAGCGCGTGCAGGAAATGTTTCTCGATCGTCTTTCGCGCGGTATCGCCGATGAATTCCTCCGCGATCGCACGAATCCGCGCCGCCATGTCGATCAGCTCGCTGTTCTCTTCATCCCGTTCACGCTTTTTTTTTAGAGTGACGAGTTCGGAGGTGACCATTCCGTACAGGATCTTCGCGACTTCGAAGGACGACATGTTCAGCGTCCGCCCGATGTCGACGATCGACCGGCGGCCGTCGATCCGGGTGATGATCATCCACTCCTGCGGATTGAGAGTGATCTGCTCGTGACGGTTCTCGCGCGTGAGCAGCTCCGGCACCAGCTCGACCGAAGGAATCTTCTTCGACAGCACACGCCACTCGTCGAGACGGCGCGCGGCCTCCATCAATAGATTGGTGTTCGATTTCGTGATCGTCTGGCGGTCGGCTTCTTCGCCGGGATTGAAAAGGAAGTCGCCGTGATTCCAGATCGCCAGCGAGTAGATGGCTTCTTCGCCGCTGAGATCGCCGACCGTGGCGTGCACCATCTGGCCGTTCTTGAGAAAGATGAAGCCGCGATCGTTGTCGCGGGTCAGAGTAAATTTGCCCGTCTTTCCGCCAACACTGACCAATTGGATAATGTCAGGAAGGGGCAGTTCTTTGAGCGATCCCTGGAAAGCCATCTCTCTCTCATCGGCCGTCGCGAATGGAGTGCCCTCGAAGGTTAAACCAGCGGTTCCGAAGCGTCAAGCAGTTGAAAGCACGTGACTTTCGACCGCACTGAGCGCCCACAACGCGAAGGCCGCGCCGGCGATCAAACCGGTCTCGATGCGCAGTGGATTTGTACTTTCGCGCAGGGTCGTAAGCTGCGTCAGGCCATCAATAAGCATTGGAAAGGCGGCAAATCCAAGGATCCAGCGAGCGGTCACTTCCTGGACTCGCGGCAGCAGCGTGAATAGAAGGATGCCCGCAATCAGGCCGGCGTAGATGGCCGCGCAACGCGCACAAATGGGCATCGGCACATTCCACAGCTCCAGGCAACGCCGCGGAATCCCATGACACAACATCCGGAAAAGCAGGCGCCATCGCATCGAAGCGCCATGCGCGATCGCCCACGTGCACAGCGTGCTGGCCGCGAGAATTGCCGCGGAGATGGACGCGATGAGGGCCGCGACAATGCGCGTGTTGCGTTTCATCGCAGTTTTACGGACGACATGCGATAGACCTGAGCGAACGCATAGGCCGCAACGCAAAAGGCCCAGAACATCGTGAACACGATGCCGATGCACAAAAGCAGGACGCCGAATCCGGCAGCGAAGCGCGCCACCAGCCAGACCACGAACGCCAGAAGGTAATTGCCGATGTTCGCGCGGATGTATTTCCAGATGTTTGCAAACTGGAACGCCGCAGAAAACTCACCGGTCACAATGGCGGACAGCAGCGCCGCCGGTAGCCAGAGCGCCATCGCGAGGCTCAGCGGAAACACCAGACACCAGACGCACGTTGCAGTCATCCCGCCGAGCGACCGCAGCGTCTCGTTGTCGTTGCCATTCGCGCTGAGAATTGCCGCCGGAATGATCGCGATGCAGACAACCAGAATCACAGGGATCGCGTAGATGAGGCCGACCACGAACAGTTTCACGCCCTCGGTGAAGTACTCCCCGATGTCGTCCCATTCGGGCAGCGGATACTGCACGCCGTTGATGACGTTCCGCGCCAGCCGGGCGAGGTATCCATAGATGAAGAAGATTCCGACGAGGAAGATCGCCGCCAGCGAAAAAACGCCGCCGAGGAGGATCTTCGGAATCCAGCGGGGGTCGTCGAAGACGTAGGTGAACGGACGCAGAAAATCGAACTGTGCGGGGGATGAAGTCGGAGGCGGGGGCGGCTCAGCCGTGAAGGCGGACGACATTCAACGAAGTGTAGCAAGGAGCGTAACGTGGAAGAAAACCGGGTCGTCCAAGCTTCTACGAGACAACCGTGTCAGACGAGTTGCATTTCGATGTAGAGGAAGGGTCGAGGCGCGGCGGGGTGTCAGCCGCGGTGCTCGTGTCCCTGATCCTCCACACGCTGCTCGTCATCTATTTCATCCGGAATTATCACCCCCTCACGGATTCCGATCGTGTGACGCCGATGGTTCACTATGTCGAGCTGATCCGTCAGAACCCGCAGTTCACCGAGGCACCCGGACCGAAGACGAAAACCGCGCCGCTGCATGCCGCTTTCTCCGATGCGAATCGCCGCGCTTCGATGCCCAGTCCGAGCGCTGAACGGCCGACAACCCGCCCCGGCCAGGGCGGCTTCTACACACCCCCGGCCGCGAAACGCGGATCCGAAGACGCTGCTCGCGCTCGCCAGGCCGAGGCAGCGGAATCCGAATTGACCGCCCGTCCGGCGCAGGAATCGGCACCGTCGGCGGCGGGCGCAACATTTACTTACCGTCCGTCGCAGGCCAGCGCCTCGAGCGGCATCGACTGGCGCAACGCAATCCGCGAGGTCGGCAAAATCGCGTCGATCGGAACTGGCCAGCAAGGCATGGACCTCGGCAGCCAGGGCGGCGAAAAAGGGTTCGCGGAGTCGGGACCACTTTCGTTCGAGACGCAGTGGTACGACTGGGGCGAATACGCGCAGTCGATGGTCAGCCGCATTCGCGTCAACTGGTACAACAACATGCCGCAGCTCATTCAGACCGGGATGAAGGGCGTGGTCACGATCCGTTTCACGATTCAGCGCGACGGCAGCCTCACCGACGTGACGATGCTGAACAGCTCCGGCGTCCCGCCGTACGACTTCGCCGCGAAGAAAGCGATCGAGCTGTCGTCGCCGCTCAATCCGCTGCCGAAGGACTTTCCGAATCCATCGGAACGGGTGACGTGCATGTTCTTCTACAATCAGGAAGTGCCGAATCGTTAGCCGATCGCCGTTTGCCGTTAGCCGTGATGTACTCTTCGGCAAACGGCTGACGGCCAACGGCTAAAATGTCTGTCGAACGCACTCTCTCCCGCCTCAACGTTAATCTGCTCGCGACCGCGTTGATCATCGCGGCTGTCGGCTGCATGCTGGTGTACAGCGCGACGCATTTCAATCAGGACGCGCCGCTGTTTCAAAAACAGGTTGTTTGGACTCTGATCGGCGTCCTGCTGATGATCGTCTTCATCGCGGTCGACTATCACGCGCTGATGGAGATCTCGCCGTTTCTCTACGGGATCGGCCTCGCTCTGCTGGGATACGTTCTGATCTGGGGCCGCCTGACACGACATGTGCGCTCGTGGATCCACATTGGAGGTTTTCAGTTTCAACCTTCGGAGTTCATGAAGATTTTCACGGCGCTGCTGATCGCGAAGTATTTCGATTCGAATGATCGCGCGTACCTCAACATCCGCACCTTCACCATCGTCGTGGCCATCCTCGGCGCGCCGATGCTGCTGATCGCGGTGCAGCCGGCGTTCGGATCGGCGGCCAGTTTTCTGCCGCTCGTCGGCGTCGCGATGTTCTTCGGCGGCATCAAACCGCGCTATTGGGTGATCGCGATTCTGTGCGGACTGATTGCGTTGCCGGCGGGCTGGCATTTTCTGAAACCGTTTCAGCGAGAGCGCATCAAGATTTTTCTCGATCCGGCGCGCGATCCGCTCGGGTCGGGCTATCAGGTGATGCAGGCGAAGATCGCGACCGGTTCGGGCGGCATCACCGGGAAAGGCTTTCTGCACGGCACGCAGGTCAATCTCGAATATCTCCCTGCGCGGCACACGGACTTCATCTTCTCGGTTCTCGGCGAGGAGTGGGGCTTCGTCGGCGTGAGCGTCGTCTTGACGCTCTATCTGTTTCTCATTCTCGAATCGCTGGCCGTCGCGAAAGCGGCGCGCGATCGCGGCGGCACGTTTCTGGTGCTGGCGCTCATCGCGTTTTTCATCTTCCACGTCGTCATCAATGTCGGCATGCAGATCGGACTTCTGCCGGTCACCGGCATTCCACTGCCGATGATCTCGTATGGCGGATCGGCGACCATGATGTTTTTCATGGCGATCGGACTGATCCTGAACGTCGACTTCAGAAAGTTCGTCAACGTCTGATGCAGACGACGATCGTCGTCCGGCGTCCGTTCACGATTCTCCTGCTGCTGATCGCGACGGTTGCGATCGCGGCCGCGACGCTGTGGATGTCGGGGAAGAGTTACGCGAAGATCGATCCGATTCCGTTCGAGGATCTGCGTCATCTGGCGAAACGCGTGGCGCATCGGCCGGTGCCGACTCGCGTGCTTGCGCTGATCGTGGTCCCGATCATCGCGAACGTTCTGCTGTTCATGCCGTGGGGGTTTCTGATGTTCATCACGCTCTACACGGTCGATCGCGCGACGGTGCAGACGTACGTGCTGACCGTCTTGCTCGGCCTGACGTTCGCGTGCGCGATCGAGGCATGGCAGTACTTCCTGCCATCGCGAGTGGCGGACATCAACGACGTCATTTGGAATACGGTCGGAACTTTTGGCGGCGCCGTCCTGGCCCATCTGCGCCTGCGCCTCCGCTTCGAATTCGACTGATCCCACCCGGCCTCCCGGGCGCGAAGGCGCGAGGCGCAAGGCGCAATGTGCGTGCTCGCCTTCAAGCAAATCGCGCGAGCTATCGCACAGCCGAGAATGCACCGGCGCCCCGCGCCTCGCGCCTTCGCGCCTGTCTCCAAGGCGTTATACTTATTTCCATCCATGATTTACGAGGTCAAGGCGCTGCAGGACCAGCTCAAGCAGATCCTTTATGGATGCGTCGAGCACGTCCAGGCCACGCGCGCCGCGCTGTATCTGTCGGCATCGGGAGACCTTAACGAAAAGCGCTTCGAGCTCGTCACGAGCTATGCGTTCAATGACGCCAGCCGCAAAACGCTCAACGCGACCGATGATCTCGTCGACCGACTGGCCGTCAAACGCAACGCCTTCTTCGTCAACGGACTAGGATCGGACACTCGCCTGTCCGAGCTCCTGTTCCGGCAAGGCACCGATCGCCTCCTGGCCGCCCCCCTCTTCGTCGGCGGCCGTCTCCTCGGCTTCATCGACATGCGCGACAAAGCCGGCAAGAAGCCGTTCGGCAATCCCGATCTCGATGCCGCGCGCATGATCGCCGATCAGGTCGTGAGTCTCCTCACCGCGCGAAAACTCTTCGGACTCGCGCCCGCCGCGGCAGCCACACCCGTGGTCTCGATGAGCGAAACGCGCTACGACCTTTCGGCGCCGGCGGTCAAAGCGATCGAGGCCGCCCGCGACATGATGGCGAAGCGCCACCTCGCTCCGTCAGCCACCTCGAAACGCGTGATGACCGAAAGCGACATCGAGATCGTGCGCCTTCTTCTTCCAGCGGCGCTCGCGATTCCGGGCGCCGTGCTCGCGTGCTTCAGCGCGATCGGGCAGATGTACACGCCGCAATCGATCGTGGCAATCGCGGAAGTCACGGAAGATGCGATCGAGGCGCTGGAGCGACATCTTCAGGTGTGGTTCAAAGGAGTCGCTCACAAAGACTTCGATCTCTCCACTTCTGAGCCGCAGTTGATCTATCCCTTCGGCGAGCAGATCGTGCCGGTCAGCGCGGCCGGCATCAGCACGATCCTCAGCGCCCCCGTCAATGCGCAATCGTTCGACGGACTGGTTCTCACTGTCGGCTTCGAACGCATTCCGGAAACGCAGGCGCAGCGCGCGCTGGCGATGTTCCTGCGCCAGATCGAAAATTCAGTCGAAGCCGCCATCGCGGTGGGAGCGGGGCGAAGCGACCGCCACATGGTCGCCGAGAAACTGCTCGAGCCGGATTTTCAGCGCTATCCCGAGCTGCTCGATCACAGCCGTCAGGTCGCGACAATGTCGCAGCGACTGGCCACGCTCGTCGGCATGTCGCCGCATCAGGTCGAGATCGTCCGCGTCGCGGGCCTGGTTCACGATGTCGGCCTTCGGCTGCTCGACTACGAGCGTCTGTATCGCCGCCCGAGTCTGACGGCCGAAGAGCTGCGCGGATTGGCGGAGCATCCGATCGTCGGCGCCGCGATCGTCGAGCCGCTGCTGGGTGCCGAGGTGGCGCATGCGGTCCTGCGGCATCATGAGCGCGTCGATGGCAAGGGCTATCCCAGCCACATGAGCGGGCAATCGATTCCACTGGCCTCCCGCATCATCCAGGTGTGCGATGCCTGGGTCGCGATGACATCGGCTCTTTCGTATCAGAACGCATTGCCGCGCGCAGACGCCGCGCGCCGAATCCGCCAGGCGGCCGGAACGCAATTCGATGAGGCTGTAGTCGCGCGTTTCCTCAAGTCGCTGAACGAAATCATCGATTGACCCTTCGCGAAAACCTTCGCGCTCTTCCAGCCCCGGCCTGGATTCTTTTCGGCGGAACGTTCATCAATCGATTCGGCTCGTTCGTGATGCCGTTTCTCGTTCTGTATCTCACGCGGCAGGGCTACAGCATCACGCAGGCGGGAATCGGCGTCGGCGCGTACGGCGCGGGCCACGTGTTCGCATCGATGTTAGGCGGACATCTCGCCGACCGCATCGGACGGCGCCACACCATCGTCCTCTCGATGTTCGCATCGGCGATCGCGATGCTTGCCCTCTCGCAGGCGCGAACGTATCCGATGATTCTGATCCTCACCTGCCTCGCCGGAACGGCAGCCGAGATGTACCGGCCCGCCAGTCAGGCGCTGCTCGTCGATCTGGTCGGAACGGATCAAAGCGTGTTCGCGTTCGGCATGTACCGCTTTGCCGTGAATCTCGCGTTCGCGGCCGGTCCCGCGACCGCCGGCTTCCTCGCCGACCGTTCCTTCCTCTATCTCTTCGTCGGTGACGCGATTACCTCGGTGGTCTACGGACTGATCGCGCTCATTTTTCTGCCGCACGGCCTTCGCTCCGACATGAAAAACGAGCGCATCGGCGAGGCGATGCGGCTGGCAGTCAAGAACAAGCCCTTTGTTTTTCTTCTGCTGGCGACCTTCTGCGTGACGGTCGTCGATTTTCAACTCGGATCGACATTCGCGCTCCACGTGAAGGCGGCCGGCTTCCCGAGCCGCGTGTACGGAATGCTGACGTCGGAGAACGGACTGCTGATCATCTGCTTCGAGCTGTGGATCACCACGTACGTCATGCGCTTTCGTCCTCAGCCGGTCATCGCGCTCGGATTTCTTTTCACCGGAATCGGATTCGCGCTCATCGGCTTTGCGCACACGATTCCGGCGCTGGCGGGGACCGTTGTGATCTGGACCATCGGCGAGATGCTCAGCTCTCCGATGGTCGTGGCGTACGTCGCGCAGATCGCGCCCGCGCAATATCGCGGCCGCTACATGGGACTCCTGACCGTGACGTGGTCCTTCGGAATGGTGATCGGTCCGCCGCTCGGGACGCTTCTCTTCGCGCGCAACGAGCTCCTTCTCTGGCTCGCCTGTGGTTTCCTCGGACTCACCGGCGCGGTGGTGGTCGTTACACTCTCGCGACCGCGAACTGTGTAGGATTTCGCAATGCGACGCCTTTTCATTTTCACAATTCTCCTGGCTGCCGCCGCAGCGCCGGCAAAGACCGTCAACACCCCGGTCGACTACTACCGGCTGCCTAACGGACTCAAAGTGGTGATTTCCGAGGCCCATGCGGCGCCGACGGTGACGGTAGGGGTGTACTACGGAATCGGATTTCGTGTGGAGCCGAAAGGTCAGACCGGATTCGCGCACCTGTTCGAGCACATGATGTTTCAAGGCTCCACCAACGTGAAGAAGATGGAGCACGCGAAAATCGTCGAAGCGAACGGCGGGAATCTCAACGGCTCGACCCGCCTCGACTTCACGAACTACTTCGAGACGCTGCCGAGTGATCGCGTGGAGACCGCGCTGTGGCTGGAGTCCGATCGCATGCGCTCGCTCGACGTCAGCGATGAGAATCTCAAGAACCAGCAGAACGTCGTCAGCGAAGAGGTGCGATCGGCAGTGCTGAATCAGCCGTACGCGCTGTTCGAGTGGCTCGACATCTGGCAGAACGCGAATCAGAACTGGTTCAACGCCCACAATTTCTATGGCGACCTGCACGACATCGAGGCCGCCAGGATCGCGAACGTGCGCGAATTCTTCAAGACGTATTACGCGCCTAACAACGCCGTCCTCACCATCGTCGGCGATGTCGATCCGGCGGCCGTGAAGCCGATGGTTCAGAAATACTTCGGCGACATTCCGCTGCAGTCGGTGCCCGAGCGCCCCGACATCAACGAGCCGCAACAGACGCAGGAGAAGCGACTGAAACAAACGGACAAGCTCGCGAACGTTCCGGCGCTGGCGTTCGGCTATCACCTGCCCGATCAGGATTCTTCCGATTACCCCGCGATGGTCCTTCTCGATCTGATTCTGCAGGGCGACGACAGCTCGCGGTTTTATCAGCGCCTCGTGAAAGAGAAAGCGATCTCGATCGACTTCAACGGCGGGATCAACTTCGAGCTCGGCAACGCGTTCGATTACGACGGCCCGATGCTGCTGGTCTCTCGCACGACGTACAAAACGGGCCACACCGGCGACGAGATCCTCGAGGAAGTCGACGCGATCGTGCGGGATATTCAGGACCACGGTGTCACAGCTAAGGAGCTGCACGATGCGAAGGTGCGATTCCGGTCGAATTTCTACGATCAGCTCGAGTCGACGTTCGGGAAGGCGAATCTGCTGGCGTCCTTCGCGCTCTTCAACGATGATCCAACGCGTATCAATCGCATCGTCGACGCTTACGAGACCCTGACGGCCGAGCAGCTGCAATCGGCCGCGAAGAAATTTCTCGTCGCGACGAATCGCACCGCGATCGATCGCGTCCCGGAGAAAAAGTGATGCTCATCGCCGCTCTTTTCGCGGTGGCCGCCCAGACCACCGCCCCTCCCCCGCCCGCCCCCGCCCGCCCGATCCGGTGGCCGGCGATCACGGAGAAGAAACTCGGGAATGGACTGACGGTGGTTCTCGTCCCGCTCGCGAACGTGCCGAAGATCACCGCCGAGCTGACGTTCCTCGCCGGCCGCGGAAGCGATTATCGCGAGCATCCCGGCGCCGCGCAGCTCGCCGGCCGCGTGCTGACGGAGGGGACGAGCACGCGCACCAGCAGGCAGTTGAAGGAAGAGTTGCGATCGATCGGCGGATCGATGAGCGTCGGCGTCGATGACGACGCGACGACCATCACTGCGACATCGCTTTCTGAATCTGCTCCCAAACTGCTGGAGCTTCTCGATGACGTGGCGCAGCATCCGGCGTATCCGAAAGCGGAGGTCGATCTCGCAAAAGTGAATTTCGCGTCGGAGATCGAAGAGCAGCGCTCGAATCCCGATTTCGTCGCGAACGAGGAGCTCGAGAAGGCGGTATTCGGCAGGCATCCGTACGGCTTCGTCGTGCCGGAGCCGGCCGCGATCGCCAAGATCACGCGCGAGTCGCTGCGGACGTTCGCGGCATCGCACTACGCGCCTAACAACGCGCACCTGATCATCGTCGGCGATCTGGAGGCCGGCGCGATGTTCGATGCAGTGCAGAAAGCGTTCGGCGGCTGGAAGCGCGGCGGAAGTGCGCCGCCGCTCGAATCGCCGCCGCTGCCCAGGCGCGAAAAGCGGCAGATCTACTTTGTCGACCGGCCGGGATCGGTGCAGTCGACCATCGTGATGGGCGCCGCCGCGCCGCCGAGAAAATCGCCCGACTACATTGCGCTGCGCACCGCCAACATGATCTTCTGCGGCACGTTCTATTCGCGCCTGACGCGCAACATCCGCGAAGACAAGGGCTACACGTACTCGCCGTTCAGCGTCGCCGATCTGCGCCGCCGCGCGGGCGCGTTCTGGACCAGCGCGTCGGTCCGGAACGCAGTGACCGGCCCGACGATCCTCGAGATGCTCTACGAGCTCGATCGCATGCGCGTCGCTCCCGTCACGAAAGAAGAGCTCGACTCCGCAAAAACCTACAGCCTGGGCACCCTCTCGCTGGAGCTGGAAAGCCAGGCCGGCCTCGCGAATAGAATCAATACTATTTATACTTATCAATTACCATATGACTTTTTGCAGACATTTCACGAGAAGGTGGATGCGCTCACGCCCGTCGACATCCAGAAAACGGCCGCGAAGTATTTCGACACGTACCGCGGAGCGATCGTGATCGTCGGCGATTACGCGCAGGTGAAGGATCAGATCGCACCGTTCGGCGACGTGACGCTGATCAAGAGGTGAGGATATGAAGACAATCATCCAGCTCCTCGTCGTCATCGTCCTGGCGTTCGTGATCTTCAAGTGGTGGCAAAAGAATCATCAGGCCGCGCCGCCCACCGCGGGCGCGTCCGCCTCGCAGGAGTGCGCTGCTGCGGCAGCGGCCGCCGGCGAGACGTGGGGATCGGGCGTCGGACGCTTCGCGAATCCACCCTATGACACAACAGCGTGGGCTGACTTCCGATCGCGCGTCGAAACGCAGGCGCGCCAGGCGCAGGAGAAATGCCTCTGCGGCGATGCGGCATGCAACATCGCGACTGGTGCGATGAGCGATCTTCGCAGTCTGGTCAACGAGATGGACTCGGCGCTGCGCAGCGGCTCGCCTCCGCCGTCCGATCTGGTGCAGCGCCAGGACGCGATCGACAACGCGATCAACGCCGCGCGCGATCAGGCGAAATAAACGCGATCACGCGAGCAATCCCAGCACCTTCGGCTCGAAGTTCGGGAAAACGGACTTGAGCGACGCGATGCGGAGTTGTTTCGTCAGCAGCTCCGCGAAGATGTCGCGGAAGTCGGTCGTGATCGCCAAATCTCGGCTTTCGTAAAGATCGGTGAGGCCCGGCCATTTGCCGTAGACCTTCCCGCCTTTGACTCCGCCGCCGACGACCAGCATGAAATTCGCGTGGCCGTGATCGGTGCCGCGATTGCCATTCTCGCGGACCGTCCGTCCGAATTCCGACATCGTGACGAGGACGACATCGCCCATGCGCGATCCGAGGTCGCGGGTGAACGCGGCGATGGCGTCGCTGAACTGACGGAGATTGTTCGCGAGCTGTCCTTGCGCGCCGCCTTCGCCGGCGTGCGTGTCCCATCCGCCGACGTCGGCGAACGCGACTTCGAGTCCGACCTCCGACTTGATGAGCTGCGCGATCTGCTTGAGCGAGTTTCCGAGGGGATTGGTGGGATAGACCGCGCCATTTTCCGGCTGCAGCTTCGTCGGATCGGCCGACTTGAGAATGCGCGACGCTTCAAACGACTCTTTGGCGGTGCCGCCGAGGGCCCCCGCGACTGCGTCGGCGTACATGGATTCGAAGCCGGCGCTGACCTGCGCACCTCCGCGAATGCCGAACTGCGCGATGTTGGTCATCGCGACCGCTCCCGAGCTGCCGGACAGAATTCGCGGCAACGCCGGACCGAGAGCGACCGCTCGCAACGGCGACGGATCCTTCCTGACGGTCAGCGCGCGCGACAGAAATCCATCCTCAGTCGATTTCACGCCCGGTGTTCCCGACTCCATGAAATCCTGCGCATCGAAATGCGATCGCGTGGTGTCCGGACTTCCGACCGCCTGAACGAAGGCGAGGGATTTGTCCTTGAAGTACGGCGCTACGGAGCTGAGGGAAGGGTGCAGTCCGAAGAATCCGTCGAGATCGAGAATGGATTCGCGGGGAACGGCGATCGTCGGCCGCGCGGTGTAGTACGCCTGCTCGCCGTACGGCACGACGACGTTGAGTCCGTCGACCGCGCCGCGTTGGAAAATCGCAACGAGAACTTTCTTCCCTTTGGTCGTGGCCGCGCTGGCCATCTTCACGAAGACGTTGGGAAGGAGCCCGCCCGCGACGAGCGCGAGCCCGGACGATTTCAAGAAAAATCTGCGATCGATCATGGCGTCACTGCCTTTGAAATTCGGGAGAGCCGAGAATGAGTCCGGCGATCATCGGTAACTGCGTGTTGTCCCTCGGATCTTCTGTCGGTGCTTTCCGTTCGACGATGCGCGATTTGATCGTCGCGCGCGTCGGTGCGCTCAGATCGCCGCCGATCAGCGCAACCGCAAGCGCGTCGACGGAATGGGCGGCGTCGGCTGCCTCGCTCGCCGGAATGATCGACACGACATCGCTGTGCACGCCCGGCAACTTGTTGGCCGCCAGTGCCAGCGCGAAATTCAGGCGGTT
This sequence comes from Acidobacteriota bacterium, assembly GCA_030948915.1. Taxonomy (GTDB): domain Bacteria; phylum Acidobacteriota; class Thermoanaerobaculia; order Gp7-AA8; family Gp7-AA8; genus Gp7-AA10. The sequence goes on along the minus strand of JALYZI010000243.1, from coordinate 4,352 downwards.
CATCAGCGCGCCGGTGTTGATCCAGACGTCAGCGCGATCCGAGTAGCCGGTCGGAGGCTGCGCGCCGTAGAGCGGCTCTCCGATCTGCTGCAGCGCGCGGGCGATCGGCAACGGATTGTCGACGGTGGCATTCACCGCTCGCACCGCCGAGATCACGTACTCGAACGGCGACTTCACCTTCGCGCGATATTGCTTCGGGTCCCAGAACTCCGGGCTGTCGATGATTGCCCGCTCGGTCTCGCGCAAATCGCCGTCGGTGGCCAGGAACTTTTTCGCAACGCGATCAACCAGCGCCTTCGGCGGATCATCAGAGACGAGCCGCTGACAGAGCTGCAGCGCGATGTGATGGGCGGTGGCCGGATGCTGCGCGAGAATGTGGATCATCCGCTGGCCTTCTTCGATTCCACCGCCGGCGCGGAAATGTACGCCTAACACAGTCTTCTCGCCGCTGTCATGCAGTCGCGGACGAAAGACAAAAGTTCCGCTGCGCTGTTCGATCGTCCAGCCGGTGAAGACGCGCGCCAGCTCGGTCACATCCTTCTGCGTGTAGCCGGCGTCGACGCCGAGCGTGTGCAACTCCATGATCTCGCGTGCGTAATTCTCGTTGAGTGCGCCGGCGCGCGAGCGAGCGTTGTCGAGATAGAAAAGCATTGCCGGCGATTTCGCGGTTGCGCTGAGCAGATCTTCGAAGCGTCCCCAGATCCGAGGGCGAATCGCGTCGCGCTCGTAACTGGTGATCATGAAGCGATCCGGTCCCTTGCCGATGAACACATTGAAGTGGTTGAACCAGAAGTCGACCATCACCTCGTTGAGCTGACGATCCGATTCGGCGGCGCGGATGATGCGCTGCGCGACGAGGTCTTCGACGACCTCACGCCCCTTCTGCCGCGCGGCCATCATTTCAGGTGTGGTTGCGGGCGCCTCGCCCGCCTCTGCCTTTCGCGCACGACGCGCTTGAACCAGCGGTTTGTAGTACGTGTCCATGATCGTGCCGTTGCTGAGTTTCAGCGTCGGCATGTTCTGCAGGCGCGCCTCAACCGCTCGATCGGGAATCGCATCGGGATGGAGTTGCTGATCGATCCAGACATCGACGCCATTCTTGAGAACTTGGTCGACATCGCCCGGGCGCGGGCCGAACGCAAGGCGATTGAGAACGTGAACGGCGCGCTGATGGTCGCTGAGCTTGGAATCGCTGCTGGCGCCGGTCGTCAGCAGCAGCGCGATCAGCGGTAAAGCGAGGCGTTTCATGCACGTTAGACGCGCAATCTCAATCCCCGTTTACGGCAGCCTGGGCACCAGCCAGCCGTCGACGACGCGCGCGTCGAAGCCAAAAAGATTGCGCACGACATCCGGCCTCATCAGCTCGGACGGGGGGGCGTCCAGTGCCAGCGCGCCTCGCTGCATCACCAGCATGCGATCGGAATACGCCGCCGCCCAGTTGAGATCGTGGGTCGCGTAGATGACGGTCGTTTCGGTCCGGCCCACGATGTCGCGCAGCAGCCGCGAAAACTGCTGCATGTGCGAGACGTCGAGAGATGCCAGCGGCTCATCGAGCAGAATCAACTTTGGCTGTCCGGCGAGCACACGTGCGAGAAAGACGCGCTTGCGCTCTCCTCCCGACATCTCGTCGAGGTAGCGCTCGGTGAGACCTTCGGCATCGCACAACGCCAGCGCGCGGCGCGCTTCTTCGCGATCGGCGCCGGTCTCCCATTCGAATCGGCCGAGGAATGGAGCGCGGCCGGAGAGGACGACGTCGAACGCGCGCATCGGAAAAGTCGGATCGGGATCCTGCGGCAGATATCCGACGCGCCGCGCGTACTCCTTCGGCGGCCACGACCTCAGGTCGCGATCTTCGAATGCAATCGTGCCGGCATCCGGCGCGAGAACGCGCGCCAGCAATTTCAGGAGCGTCGATTTTCCCGAGCCGTTCGGCCCGGTGAGCGCGACGAGTTGCGTCCGTTGAAACTCTGCTGTCAGCTCGCGAACCGCGACCACGCTGTCGTAGGCGTAGGACACTCCTCGAATCGCCAGCATCAGCGGCTCCTCCGCAGCAGCGACAGAAAAAACGGGACGCCGAGGATGGCCGTGAACGCGCCGACTGGAAGTTCGGAGTTGGGAAGCGTCATACGCGACGCAAGATCCGCGAGCACGAGAAGTATTGCCCCGCCGAGCGCCGAAAGCGGCAACAACACGCGGTAGTCGCGGCGCCAGATCAGCCGGATCAGATGCGGAATGAGCAGACCGACGAATCCGATGATTCCGCTGACCGCGACCGCGGCGCCGGTCACGATCGAACCGGCGGCGAATCCGATCAACTTGATGCGCTCGGTGTTGACGCCTCGCGATTTCGCGTCGTCCTCGCCGAAGGCCAGCATCCGCAGATCGCCGGCGATTGTGATCAGCGCGATCATCGCAACGACTACGAACGCCAGCAGCAGCAGGACATCGCTCCATGTCGCGCTGAAGAGCGTTCCCATCATCCACCGCAATGCGGCAGTCAGATCGCTCGCCGGCGAAAGAGCGAACGCGATGAGGATGATCGCGGAGAAGAGCGCGTTGAGGACGAGTCCTGACAACAGCAGGCGTGTCGGGTCGGTATGTTCACGCCGCCGCGCAAGGACGAACACCGCCGCCGTTGCTGCGCACGCGCCGATGAAGGCGACGATCGAGACCACGCCCGGAATGCGCGCGAGTCCGAGCGCGGTCGTCACGGCCGCGCCGCAAGCCGCACCGCCCGAGACGCCGAGGATGAACGGATCGGCCAGCGGGTTGCGGAGCAATGTTTGAAAGGTGACGCCGGCACTCGCCAGTGCCGCGCCGACGAGCGCCGCCAGCAGGACGCGCGGAAGGCGGATGTCGAACAACACCGTGCGCGCAGTCGGCTCGCCGGCAATCGCGTCGCGCCATGAAACGGATGCCGTGCCGAACGTCGATGCTGCGAAGATCGCGATGAGGAGTGCCGCCGCCAGCAGCAGCATCGGCCGGATCAATGCGACTTTTCCCACTGATCGAGAATGCGATTGAGCTCGGCAGCCGCCATCGGCATTCGCGGACCGGGCCGCGTGAAGAGATTCTCATCGACCGCGATGGCATCGACGTGCACGTTCGCGCGGCGCAGAAGCGCATCGACCGCCTCGCGTTTCACTGACCGCCTCGGATACAGCAGCAAGTCCGGCGGATGCGCCGCGAAGGACTCGAATGAGTACTGCGGCCAGCCGGGAGCTGAGACGGCGTTGCGCGCGCCGGTGAGCGCGAAGAGATCGTCGACGAAGCTTCCCGTTCCGGCGACGTACAGAGGTTCTGTCCAGACAGCGAAGAGAATAGTTGGAGACTTCGCGCGTTGGCGGCGCTGTTGCTCGAGCGCTTCCGCGACACGGGGCGGATTCGGACATCCGAGAGCATGTCCGATATCGCGCATCGAGGTCTCGATCTGCGCAACATGATCGGTCGTGATCACCATCAGCGGAACGTGCACCGCTTCGAGCGCGTGCCGCAGGTTCGGATGCGCATTCGACGCGCTGGCGATGACGAGATCGGGATGCAGCGACACGATCTTCTCGATGTCAGGCTCGACGCCGCCGACGCGCGGCAGCCGCTTCACGCCCTCAGGATAGTCGGAGAAGGTGTCGGTGCCGGCGACCTTCGGCCCGCAACCGAGCGCGAAGAGCATTTCGGTGACGTTGGGGGCGAGGGAGACCACGCGGCGAATCTCGTACGGTTTTTCGTGCGGCTGTGCGCACGCAAGGGACAGAAGAAGGATGAGGGCTGAGGGATGAGGGATGCGGCTTATGTTTCGCCCGCCTCTTCCTCTTCCATGTCGTTCGGGACGCCGAGGCGGGAGCAGGCGGCGGCGTACATCTGCTTGGAGGCATTGATCGCGTTCTGCAGATCCGCGATTCTGTCTTTGACCTTACCCAATTCCTCTTCGATCTGCTCTTTCAGATCGTTGATTTCCTGCTTGGTGACCTGCAGCGTCGTCTCGTAGAACTTGCGCTGCTGATCGGTTAGAACCGCCATTTTTCCACGCTCCGAAGGGCGCGCGATTATAGCCTAAAGTCGACGGGCACCGTGGTCCACGACTTCACGCGCACACCATCTTTCATTGGCGGAGAAAACGTCGAGTTGCGGACGATCTGCAACGCGGCCTCATTCAGTCCGACCGGCCTGCTGATCGGCCGAATGACTTTCGCGTCGAGCACTTTGCCGGTCTCCGAGATCAGCGCGCTGATGAGCACCGTTCCTTCGACGCGCTGAATGCGCGCCATCGGCGGATAGGGCACGGCGGCGCGGCGCGTCATCTTCGCGGGCACATCTTCCGACCCGGAGGTGATCAGATCGCCCTCGCGCGTGCG
>JALYZI010000054.1 GCA_030948915.1 Acidobacteriota bacterium | reverse complement strand
GTCCTCGACCGCCATCAGCGCGTTCCGTCCACTGCGCGCGCGTTGACAGATGGCGGCCCGACGCTGCACATCAATCACGATATCGACCTCGATCAACTTCTCGGCGATCTCTACGGGCGAGGAATCCAGTCGATGATCGTCGAGGGCGGCGCGGTAGTCCTCTCGGAATTTGTGAAGCGCCGGCTGTGGCAGAAGATGATCGTTTTCGTCGCGCCGGCGCTGATCGGCGGCAGCGACGCCCCCTCGATTTTCGCCGGCGACGCCGTGCAGCGGTTGACAGACGCGTACCGCTTTCGCTTTGATCGCGTGGAACTCGTGGGCGGCGATTTGATGATCACCGCGTATCCGTAATGTTCACCGGCATCATTCACACCAACGGCATGATCGAATCGCTCGAACGACTCGACGCCGGCGCGCGCCTCAGCATTCGCGGCACGGACGATGAGCCGTTCGCGCGCGGCGAAAGCGTGGCCGTCAACGGCGTCTGCCTGACCGTGATTCCGAATGGCAGCGCTCTGCTGACCGAAATCTCGAATGAGACTCTCGCGCGAACGACACTCGGCTCGCTCGGCGCCGGCGCCCGCGTCAACATCGAGCGCGCGCTCGGCGTGGGCGATCGCTTCGGCGGACACTTCGTTCAAGGTCACGTCGACACGACCGGCACGCTCATCTCGAAAAAATCGGAAGGTGAATTCGCTGTCTACCGCTGGAGCTTTCCCCGAGATTTTTCGGATCTCGTGGTCAGCAAAGGATCGATCGCGGTCGACGGAGTCTCGCTGACCGTCGTCGATCCCGATGATTCCAGCTTCGGAGCGGCACTCATTCCCGAAACACTGCGCCGCACGACGCTCGGCACCGCGCGTATCGGCGAGCGTGTAAACCTGGAATTCGACATGATCGCAAAGTACGTTCGCACACTCGTCGCGCCCTATCTCGCGACACGCCCTTGATCATCTATCGCAAAGCGCAGCAGCTCCGCATTCAGCGAAGCGCGATTCCCTCGCCACCGTTCTGGGCCGCCACGACGATTGCTCCGTACGGACCGCGTCGCGCCGCGCCGATCGCGATCGACTACCTCGAACTGCGCGCCAGCTACTCCGATCGCATGGAGGTCAGCGTCTGCGAGGACGTCCGCGACGCGCTGGAGCGGACTTCGCGCATCGCCGAGCCCGCGATGATCGAGGCGAGCGAATTCGCCGAGGTCGTTTTTCGAAGGGGAGAGGAAGCGTTGCGATTCTGTTGTGACAGCGGCGCGACGGCGATTCATCTCATCTCCACGCGCGGCGCCGCGCCCATGTCCACCTGCGATCGCGCCATCGTCACGATCGCGACCTGGCCGGCCGACTTTCCGCGCCTGGAGGAGCTTTTCTCGATTGCCCGCGAGCGCCGCCTCCGGTGGGGCGTCGCAATCCCTGTGATCTTTCCCGTCACGACAAACCTCGGCACCCTGCGAGATCTTGCGGATCTGGCCCGCGACAACGGTGCGATGTTCCTCGCCGCGCTGCCGCTGGAGCTCGACGCGACGGCGCGAAAAGCGATCGCCGAGACTCTTTCCCCGGCTGACGATCGCGAAAGCTACGAAATGCTCTTTCACGCCGACCTGGAGCCGGTCCATATCGCGACTGAGCGTCACATCGCCGCGCTGGCGGCTGACATCGGCGTCGCCGACTTCATCCAGCCGCCGCGATGGCAGGAGCGATCGAACTGGAATGCCGCGATCCTTTTGACGCTGGCCGCCACGCGCATGATCGGCATGAAGCGCGACGTCGAAATCGGATCGCGCATCGCGCGCTCGGCGCGAGCCGTCGCCCAGCTCGACAAGCCGCTGGAACGCATTGCCGCGGCAGCCAGCCTGTCAATCGTCGAATCGCTCGACGACATCAGCGTCGACATCCTCACCGAATGGCTGGAGAGCGGACGGTCGGCATACGTCGATCACATCAACAAGCAGTGGAGACTCAGGCGGGATGTGGGCGTGGCGTAGCCGAACGGGACGCGGATTGCCCTCTGAAAACTTCCTTGAATCCTACCGGGGTTCGAAGAGAGTAGCAGAATTTCACCACGGCGTCACAACGTTGCGGGATGAAATGTCACGCAAAGGGATCGCCGTCGGGGTCGTCGCGACCCTCCTTGTGATCGGGATCACATTCGTCGGTGCCTGGTTCTTTTTGAGGCAGACCCAAAAGGCCGCCCAGGAGATCCTGGCCCCTCACGAAGAGCAGGTCGATCTGACGGCCCTGGTGACCCGCGTCCGGGCCGTTAACCGGCTCGAAACAGCCACGATGCGGGTCGTCCATGTCAGCACCATCACCCAGACCTACGACCTCGTTCCCAACGCCCTCGGCGGCGACCAGCTGACGTTTCTCGCGACCGGGGACGTCATCGCCGGAATCGATCTGTCGCTGCTCAAACAGGGGGACATCCGCCGCGATCTGGACGGCACGATCGTCGTCCGCCTGCCGGCGTCACAGGTCCTCGTGACCCGGCTCGACAACCGCGAGTCGCACGTCATCAACCGCAAGACGGGATTCTTTCGCCGCGCCGACATGAACATGGAGGGCCGCGCGCGTCAATACGCCGAGACGGGCATCCGCAATGAGGCCGTGAACAAAGGGATCCTGACGCTGGCCTCGCAGAATGCCGAGGTCAAGGTCGCGGAGTTGCTCCATATGTTCGGCGTGCAGAAGGTGCGCTGCGAGGCTGGTCAAGCATCGCCTTCGCGAGGCTGATGGCTTTGCGCAGCGCCGCGGCTTTGTTCACGCATTCGGTGTACTCATAAGCGGGATCGGAGTCGTAAACGATTCCGCCGCCGGCCTGCACGTACGCTTTGTCGTGGGCCAGCACGGCGGTGCGGATCGTAATGCATGAATCGAGATTGCCGGAAAATCCGAAGTAGGCAACCGCGCCTCCGTACGGTCCGCGGCGACTCTTCTCGAAGCGATCGATCAGCTCCATCGCGCGGATTTTCGGAGCGCCGGTGAGCGTCCCGGCCGGGAAGCAAGACAGGAATGCGTCGACCGGCGTCCGATCGTCGCGCAGAT
>JALYZI010000151.1 GCA_030948915.1 Acidobacteriota bacterium | reverse complement strand
CTCGGTCTGAACGCGCGAACGACACGCTCGAATCTCGCGGGATCGACTGGCATTTCGATGCTGCCGTCGCGCTTGACGCTCGTCCCGACGATCGCGCCGCAACTCAGGACTCAGGACTCAGGACTCAGGACTCAGGACTCAGGACTCAGGACTTGTAGAATCGAAGCGATGACCTCGATTGCCGTCATCGATGACGAGGCGAACATCCGCGAGACGGTTGCCTTCGCGCTGCGCCGCGAGGGTTACGCGGTCGAGACTTTCGCGGATGGCGTCGAAGCGTGGAGCGCCTTCGAGCAGAAGTTGCCGGACCTCGCGATTCTCGACATCCTGATGCCGCGCATGGACGGGCTCGAGCTCTGTCGGAGAATCCGCGGCGCGTCGGAGAACATCCCGATCATCTTCCTCACCTCCCGCGACGACGAAGTCGACCGCATCCTCGGCCTGGAGCTGGGCGCGGATGACTATCTCTGCAAGCCGTTTTCGATGCGCGAGCTGGTTGCGCGCGTTCGTGTGCTTTTCCGCCGCGCGGCGCGGCGCGCAACTTCATCGCGTGATGACGAGACATTTCTCAGCGTCGGTTCGCTGGAGCTCGACCCGCAGCGCTTCATCGTCCGGTGGAAAGGCAATCCGATCGAGCTGACGGTCACCGAGTTCATGATGCTGCAGGCTCTGGTCCGGCATCCGGGGCACGTGAAGACGCGGCGGCAGCTCACACGCGAGGGCTATCCGCACGACAACTACGTCAGCGAGCGCACGATCGACAGCCACGTAAAAAGGATCCGCAAGAAATTCGAGGCTGTCGATCCGCAATTCGACCGCATCGATACGGTCTACGGCATGGGCTATCGCTATCAGCCCGAGGCGAAGTGATGGCCGGGCCGTCGCAATTCTTGTCGCGGATCTCGATCCGCCTGGCGCTCTTCAACCTCCTGGTTGTCTTTCTTCCGGTGGCGGCGCTTCTCTTCATCGGCATCTACGAAGAGCACCTCGAGAAAGCGCAGCTCGACTCGATGGAGCGACAGGCGCGCCTGGTCGTTTCGACGCTACAGAGCGGGGCGAGCGCGAACGCGATTTTGCGGAACGTGCGCTTCGGCGACGAGCGGATCCGCGTCATCAGTCCGGAGGGCAAAGTCACTGCCGATACGGGTCCGCTGCAGGTCTCCTACGAAGACGAAAACGGCGTCAAGGACAACTGGCTTTATCGCGCCGGCGCGGCGGTGCTCGCGAAGCCGCTGCGATGGCTGCGCCCGATCACGCGGCCGCTGACATCGAGCGAGGCCTACGAGCGTTCGCCCGTTCTGCGCGGGCCCGAGCTTTCAGCGGCCTTCGTCGGACAGACCGGAGTGGAGAAGCGCCTTTCGTCGACGACTCCGCGCTTCGTAACGCTCTACACCGCGCTGCCGGTCTACCATCGGGGCAATGTCATCGGCGCAGTCCTCGTCTCGCAGACGACCGACGACATTCTTCGCGATCTTCACGCGATCCGCCTCAGCATCCTCCAGATTTTTCTCGCCTCCGTCGTCGTCGCGCTTTTCCTGACGCTGCTCGTCAGTACGACGATCGTGCAGCCGCTGCGGCAGCTTCGAAAAGAGGCGGGTGAAGTCGCCGATTATCGCGGGCGGCTTCGCGGACGATTCAAAGGATCGATGAAACGCGACGAGATCGGCGATCTGGCGCGCGCGCTCGAGCGACTGACGCGGCGCCTCGAATTGCATCAACAGTCGACCGAGGCGTTTGCGTCGGACGTCTCGCACGAGTTCAAGAATCCACTGGCTTCGATCCGCATGGCGACCGAGATGCTGTCGCAGGTCGATGCGCCCGCCGAGCGATCGCGATTCCTGCGCGTGGCCGAGTCGGAGATCGCGCGGATGGAAAGCCTGCTCTCGCAGGTGCGCGAGATCACGATGATCGACGCCGAGATTCAGAAAGAGGAGCGCACGCCGATCGATATCAACGCGCTGCTGCAGCGGATCGTGGAAGGATTTCGCATGCGGGAGCACGACCGCGTGACGTTCGATCTGCAGCTCGCAGCGGGCCCGCTGGAAATGCAGGCGTCGCAAGATCGCCTGCTGCAGGTCTTCGAGAATCTTCTCGACAACGCCGTCAGCTTCACGCCTAACGGCAAGAAAATCGTGATCTCGACCGCCCGCGAAGGACGCGACATCGTCGTGCGCTTCGCGGACGAAGGCCCCGGGATTCTGGTCGAAAACATCAGCCGGATCTTCGACCGCTTTTTCACCTACCGCCCCGACCACCCTCCCACCCATCGCCACACCGGCCTCGGCCTTTCGATCGTGAAGGCGATCGTAGAGGGCTACACCGGAACGGTGAGCGCCGCGAATCGGGAGGGCGGGGGGGCGGTGTTCGAGGTGCGGCTGCCGGCCTAACGGAGCGCCGGCATTCTGCCGGCGCGGGCTGGAAGCCCGCATACCGGCCGGCTGAAAGCCGGCGCTCCGTCATAGAATCCGCGGCATGAAGAAGATTGTCATTCTTGCCGCGCTGTTCGCGACGTCGGCGTTCGCTCAGGAAAAACCATTCTCGGTCGTCGAGGCGACGATTCCGCAGATGCAGGCCGCGCTGAAATCGGGCCGCCTCACGTCGCACGATCTCGTGCAGCAGTACCTGACGCGCATCGCCACGTATGAAGACAAGCTTCACGCGGCGATCACGATCAATCCGAATGCGCTGAAGGAAGCCGACGACCGCGATCGCGAGCGCAAGGCTGGAAAGATCCGCGGTCCAATGCACGGAATTCCGATCGCGATCAAGGACAACATTCAAACCACCGACATGCCGACCACCGGCGGCGCGCTCGCGCTGGCGGATTACGTTCCGCCGTACGAGGCGACCGTCACGAAGAAACTCCGCGACGCCGGCGCGATCATCATTGCCAAGACGCAGATGACCGAGCTCGCGAACTGGGTTTCGGGAAACCCGAGCATGCCGAACAACTACAACGCGCTGAATGGCTACGGTTTCAATCCATACGATCCGCGACGCGATCCGCGCGAGGCGACCTTCGACGGCCGGCCGGCCCTCAACACCGGCGGATCGAGCTCCGGCGCAGGAACGGCCGCGAATTTCTGGCCGGCAAACATCGGGACGGAGACCTCCGGCTCGATTCTCAGTCCGGCAAATCAGAACATGCTCGTCGGCATCAAGCCGACTGTCGGCCGCATCAGCCGCTACGGAATCATTCCGATCACCGCCGACCAGGACACGCCCGGCCCGATGGCCAAGTCCGTCACCGACGCCGCCATCATCCTCGGCGTCCTCGAAGGTCCCGATCCCAACGATTCCGCGACGACGAAGTGCGCGCCGCAGGGCGACTACACGAAACTGCTGAAGAGCGACGGCCTCAAAGGCGCGCGCATCGGAATTCCGCGCACGAACTACTACGAGAAAACGAAGGCTCCCGGGTCGGATCGCGATCGCGGCGGGCTCACTCCCGAGCAGACCAAGGCGATGGCCGAGGCGATCGACATTCTGAAGAAGCAGGGGGCGGTGATCGTTGATCCCGCCGACATTCCGAGCATCGTCGACAAAGATGCGAACAACAACCTGCTGAACTGGGGCGTGTGCACCGACATGGACGAGGTGAAGAACAAGAAGTGCTCGATCGATCTCGCCTACGGCATGGAACGCGACTTCAACGCCTGGGTCAAATCGCTGGGCGACAAACCGCCGGTGAAATCGCTCACCGACTTGCGATCGTGGAACAACACGCATCAGAAAGCTGGAGCGATCAAGTACGGACAATCGCTGCTCGACATTTCCGATGCGATGGATCTCGATCTGTTCCGCGCACGTTACGAAGCCGATCGCGCGAAAGATATTCAGTTGACCGCGACGCACGGCATCGACGAAGTGATGAAGGCCAACAATCTCGATGCGCTGCTCTTCCCCGGACCGGGCGGCGCGAACATCGCGGCGCGTCCCGGTTACCCGACGGTGATCGTTCCATTCGCGACCGTTCCGAATGCGCCGACGCCGGCGTTTCCGGAAAACTTCAGCGCAAAAGCGACGCCGTTCGGCGTGAGCTTCACCGGAATGGCCTGCAGCGAGCCGACGCTGTTGCGGCTGGCGTATGCGTTCGAGCAGGCCACGAAGCGGAGGGCGCCGCCGCCAGCGTTTCCATAATCTACTTGCCCGCGGTACGCCGGCGCGGAACGAGATCGCGGCGAAGACCCCACGCGATCGCGCCCGCGACGTGCTGCTGGAACCACTCCGAAGTCCAGACCTCGGTGCGGTGACCGAGGGCGGTGTAGAAGACACGGCCGTGGCCGTAGTTGCGAGTCCAGGCCAGCGGAAAAAGTCCCGGCTCGCTGTTTTCAGGACTCGCTCGCAGTGAAAGAAGCATCGTCACGCGATTCCGTTCGAAGTTCTTGAAGACGTAGTACTCCTCGAACAGGACGAACGACGGAGGAAGCGTCGCGGTGGCGGGATTCAATGCGTTGTCGACGAAGATCGTGCGCGCCGTCTGATCAGGATGATGATCGAATTCGCCGCCGAGCATCTCGATGTACTGCGGCCACTCGTGCCATGTGTCGGATGCGCTATGCACTCCGATGAACGACCCGCCCCCGGCGATCCAGGCGAGAAGACTCTCGCGCGCCGGAACCGGGAGATCGCCGGTCGTGTTCACGAACATGACCGCCTTGACGTCGCTCAGTGCGGCAGCAGAAAGCCCGGCGTCGAGATCGGATTCTTCGCGGAGGAATGTGACTTCGAATCCCAGGCGTGGAGCGAGATCGGTGATGACGCGTTCGGCGGTCGGGATCGAATCGTGGCGGAAGCCTTCCGTCACGGTGACGACGATGACTTGGTCGGCGGCCAGCGCCGGAATTGTGGACAAAACGAAAAGGAGTGCGAATGCGCTTCGCACTCCCATAATCGTATTACCGCCTGGGATCGAGACGCTCGAGTGAGTCGGCGTCGAAATCGTAGTTTCGGCCGCGCACCCACGAGCCGGAGAGCTCGACGTAGTCACCGACGCGAATGTCATCCACGCGCCGGTCGCGCGGCGGGAGAAGCGCCGTGGTCCTGCGATTCGAGCGGTCCTCGATCACCAGCACCGTTCCGCTGTGCAGGTCGATGCTCTCGACGACTCCCTGCAACTCGCTGCTGTTGTCGTAATTGCTGCCGTCGCGGTAGACCGTCGGACCCGCTGCGTACACGGGCGGCGGGTAGTAACCCGGCCAACCATAGACGCTGTAGTAGCCGAGCGGATCATAGAAAGCGTTGAAACCGACGAAGAGGCCGAGGCGGAATCGGAACGGATTGTAGAAACGGTACGGAACAAAGAATGGATAGCCCCATCCGCCGAGGTACACATGGTAGCCGCCATGATACGGAACTACGCGCTCGACTCGGCCGCGTCCGAAGAACCGGCTGCCGTTGTTATAGAAATTTCCACTTCCGCCGCGATAAGTAGAGCCGCGACCATAGCTCGTCCCACCGCGCGGTGCGCTGCGGTAGGAACGCGGCGCGCTGTAGCCATGGTTATACGACGGTGTGCTGCGGCTGAAGCCCCCGCGATCGCTCGAGCCGCGCGAGAAATTGCCTGACCCGCGCGAGAAACTGCCTGAGCCACGCGAGAAGCCGCCGCCTCCACGCGACGAATCACCGGAACCGCGCGAGAAACCGCCGGAACCTCGCGAGGAATCGCCGGAATCTCGCGAGAAGCCACCGGAACCTCGCGAGAAGCCACCACCGCTGCGCGACGATCCACCTCCGCGCGTCCCCCCGAGATGACGTGATTCCGCAAAAGCGGACGCTCCGACCAGCATCGCGAGCGCGAATGTTCCCGCGACTTGCAGCGTTAAAGCCTTGCTTTTCTGCATTTGGCCTCCGGTGTAGATTGCCGACGTGTCCGAGCCTATCGCAAGCCACAGACCAACGGCCGCGTTCGTCGATGTCACAGAGAGGTGAGCGATAATAACCGCGCCTCATGACCCTCGAACATTTCCATCCCGTCATTCAACGTTGGTTCTCCGAAACGCTCGGCCAGCCGACGACCGCGCAAGAGCAGGGTTGGGCGGCGATTCGCGAAGAGCGGCATACGCTGATCGCGGCGCCGACCGGCTCCGGAAAGACGCTCGCCGCTTTTTTGTCGGCGCTGAACGATCTTTTCGTAGAGAGCCTGAAAGGTCCGCTGCCCGACGAAGTGCGCGTCGTCTATGTCTCGCCGCTGAAGGCGCTGAGCGCGGACATCCACAAGAATCTCGCTGAGCCGAGAAAAGGCATTCGCAGGATCGCCGAGGAGATGGGGTTGGGCGCGCCGAGAATTACGGCGGCCGTTCGCACCGGCGACACCACGCAGAGCGAACGCGCGGCGATGCTGCGTACCCCGCCGCACATTCTGGTCACGACGCCCGAGTCGCTCTATCTCCTTCTCACCGCGGAGCGCAGCCGCGATATGTTGAGGACGGCGCGAACGGTAATCGTCGATGAGATCCACGCGGTCATCGGAACGCGACGCGGCGCACACCTCGCGATCACGCTCGAACGTCTACAACGCGTAGCTTCGGCGCCTCTACACCGAGTAGGACTTTCGGCGACACAGAATCCCATCGAGGAAGTGGCGAAGTATCTGGTGGGATGTGCCGATGGAGCCACAGTCATCGACGAAGGCCACCGGCGCGCGATGGATCTCGCGCTCGAGATGCCTCGCTCTCCGCTCGAGACGGTCATGTCACATGAAGTGTGGACCGAGTACTACGACCGTTTGACGGAGCTGATCGGCGCGCACCGCACGACGCTCGTATTCGTCAACACGCGCCGGATGGCCGAACGCGTCGCCCGCCACCTCTCCGAACGCCTCGGCGAAGACGCGGTCACCGCACATCACGGAAGCCTCTCCAAAGAGAAACGTCTGAATGCCGAAGAGCGATTGAAATCGGGACACCTGAAAGCGCTCGTCGCGACGGCATCGCTCGAGCTCGGAATCGACATCGGCCACGTCGACCTCGTCTGCCAGATCGGATCGCCGAATCGCATCGCGACGTTTCTCCAGCGCGTCGGCCGCTCCGGACACACAGTCTCGGGATTGCCGAAGGGCCGGCTGTTTCCCGTGTCGCGCGACGACCTCGTCGAATGCGCCGCGCTGCTGCGCTCGGTCACGCGCGGCGAGCTCGATCGCATCTTCGAATATGACGCGCCGCTCGACGTACTCGCGCAACAGATCGTCGCGGAAACCGCCTGCGACGATTATTCCGAAGACGAGCTGTTTGCGCTCATGCGTCAGGCGTGGCCGTATCGCGAGTTGAAGCGCGAAGACTTCGATGCCGTCCTGAAGATGGTGTCCGACGGATTCGACACGAAACGCGGCCGCCGAGGCGCACTGCTGCATCGCGATGAGGTGAACAGCAAAGTGCGAGGCCGGCGCGGATCGCGAATGCTGGCGATCACTTCCGGCGGCGCAATTCCGGAAGTTGCCGATTACCGCGTGCTTCTCGAGCCAAACGACACGTTCATTGGAACACTCAACGAAGACTTCGCGATCGAGAGCGCAGCCGGCGACATCTTCCAGCTCGGAAACGCCTCATGGCAGATCCTGAAAGTCGGCAGCGGCACGGTGCGCGTGGCGGACGCGAAGGGCGCGCCGCCCACCCTCCCGTTCTGGCTCGGTGAAGCGCCCGCGCGCAGCGACGAGCTCTCGCGCGCCGTCAGCGATTTTCGCAGGGATGTCGTCGAGGGTCTTCAGCCGTCGGACATCGACGGCATCACAGAGCCGGCGGCCCAGGAAATCACAACGTATCTGACCGCCGCCCGCGCCGCGCTCGGCGCAATGCCGACGCAGGACACGATCATCGTCGAACGTTTCTTCGACGAGTCGGGCGGCATGCAGCTCGTGCTGCACGCTCCGTTCGGAAGCCGCATCAATCGCGCGTGGGGGTTGGCGCTGCGCAAGCGCTTCTGCCGTCAGTTCAATTTCGAGTTGCAGGCGGCGGCCACCGAAGATGCCGTGCTGCTCTCGCTCGGACCGCAACATTCTTTCCCGCTCGCAGATGTCTTCCGATATCTGCATCCGGCAACCGCGCGCGACGTCCTCGTGCAGGCGTTCCTCGACGCTCCCGTGTTTCAAACGCGGTGGCGATGGAACAGCACGATCTCTCTGGCGATCCCGCGCAATCGTGGAGGCAAGAAAGTTCCGGCGCCGCTGCAGCGCGCGATGGCCGACGACCTGATGGCGGCTGTTTTCCCGGATGCCGCCGCGTGCGCAGAGAACATCCAGGGAGATCGGCAGCTCCCCGATCATCCGCTCATCAATCAGACGGTGCGCGACTGTCTCGAAGAAGCGATGGACTTCGAGGGTCTCGCCCGCGTCCTCGGGCGCATCCATCGCGGCGAGATCGAATGCATCGCGCGCGACACCGTCGAGCCCTCGCCGCTGTCCCACGACATCATCAACTCCGCGCCGTTCAGCTTCCTCGACGATGCCCCGCTCGAGGAGCGCCGAACGCACATGGTCTCCACGGGACGCTCCGGAATCCTCGATGCATCCGCGATCGAGCGCGTTCGCGACGAAGAGCGTCCCGATCCTCGCGACGCCGACGAACTGCACGACGCGATGCTGACGGCCGGGTATCTGCACGATGACGAAATCTCTCGCGAGTTGATGGACACGCTCGTCGCGGCGCGACGTGCGGGCTGCCTCAGTGGATTGTGGGTGACGGCGGAACGGCTTCCCGAATTTCTCGCGGTCCATCCGCAGAGCGTCAACTTCAGCGCCCCGCCATCCCGCATGCGCGCCTGGACGCGCGAAGACGCGATCGTCGAGCTTCTTCGCGGCCGATTGTCGATCGTTGGCCCGACAACATCGGGAGCGTTGTCCGAATCGCTGCGCATCAGCGAGTCGGAAGCCAACACAGCGCTCCTGACGCTCGAATCCGAAGGGGCGATTCTGCGCGGGACGTTCGAGGGACCGAATGAGTGGTGCGACCGCAGACTGCTCGCGCGCATCCATCGCTATACGCTGAACCGTCTCCGCGCTGAGATCGAACCGGTGAACGTCGCCGACTTCACACGCTTCCTTTTCTCCTGGCAGCACGTGACGCAGAAGCTGAGCGGCGTGGACGGACTCCGCAAGATTCTTCATCAGCTCGAAGGTTTCGAAGTCGCGGTGAGCGCGTGGGAGAAATTCATCCTGCCCGCGCGCATGGATCGTTACGATCCGTCATTCCTCGACACGCTCTCGCTCGGCGGCGACATCGGCTGGGCGAAGTTGACGAGCGGCGTCGCGCTCTTCCCGCGCGATCACGTCGACGCCTGGCTGCCGGCGGATGTGCCACAGACAATCCTGTCTGTCGCGGCTCAACAAATCCTCGACACACTGCGCGCGCGCGGCGCGTCATTCCTGAAACGCGACGAGGCGCTCGAAGAATTGATCGAAGCGGGTCTCGTGACATCCGACGGCTTCGCGGGCCGTCACGGCCGATGGTCACTGCTCGGTGGAGCAACTCAAACATCTGACGCGATCGAGGTCCAGGCCTGGGCCCTCCTGCGTCGCTACGGCGTTCTGTTCCGCCGGATGCTGACGCGCGAACCGGCGACCGCGCCGTGGCGAGACCTTGCGCGCGTCTACCGGCGCCTCGAAGCACGCGGCGAAATTCGCGGCGGACGATTCGTCAACGGAATGTCGGGCGAACAATTCGCGCTCCCCGAAGCTGTCGAACGTCTGCGCGAAGTGCGGCGCGAAGGACCCGACGGGCGCGTGATCGCGATCAGCGCGTGCGATCCACTCAATCTCGCGGGCATTCTCGATTCCGGCGAACGCATTCGTGCGGTCGCGACGAATCGGATCGCATATCGCGACGGAGTCCCGCTATCCGTGATGGAAGGCGACTACCTCCGCCCGCTCGCTCCGATCGACTCCACGATCGCGATGGAAGCCGCAAATGCGCTTGCCGGCCGTCGGGTGCCGGTTGCCAGCGGTTTTGTCGGCCGTTCGATCTGAAGTATTATTTGTAACTATGCTCCGACGCTTACTCCTTGCAGCCATTCCATTTGTCTCGATCGGGGCGTTCGCGACCTCCGACGTCTCGCTGCTCGTCGATTACCACAACAACCTGTTCGTCGATCCCGGGACCACGGCCACGTTCGCCGCGATCATTCGTAATCGCGGTACCGAAGTCGCGAAGAGTCTCACGCTGCGAATGCCGTTGCCGGCCGGCTCGAAGCTGGTGGACGTGCAGCAGGGATCGTGGAGCTGTTCGGGGAGCGACAGCGAAGTGATTTGCACGTTGCCCGAGCTCGCGCCGATCAGCTTCAGCGAAGACGGTTCGCGCGTTACCGCGACGGCCACGCTCTCCTCCGATCCAAACGGCATGTTATCCACCGTGATCGCGACCGTGACCTCGGAAACGCCAGACGACTTCCTCTCGAACAATCAAAGTGGCATCCAGACCATCATCTATCGAATGCTGACGGTCAACTCGACCGCCGATTCCGGTCCGGGATCTTTTCGCGCCGGCATCATCGACGCGAATGCGCGCTGTCTCGGCGACGCGCCGTGCAAGATGACGTTCGATTTGCCGGCGCTTTCGACGATCGAGCCTCTGACTCCCCTGCCCGCCATCACTGCTCACACCCTCCGCATCGACGGCAACACCAGGTTGACCGGCGACCGCCGCATCGAGCTGAGCGGAGCCCGGCTGTCCGCCGGAAATGGTTTGGAGCTTCGATCATCGGGCACGCCGAACAGTCCGTTCTATCTTCAGATTTACGGGCTGGCGATCAATCGCTTCCCGGACTACGGCGTGGCGATCATCGGCGGTGGATACGCGACGACGTATCTCGATGGCCTTTTCGTCGGCACCGATGTCACCGGCACGCTCGCGCGTCCGAACGGCCGGGG
>JALYZI010000130.1 GCA_030948915.1 Acidobacteriota bacterium | reverse complement strand
CCTCGTCTCTCAGGACTCAGGACTCAGGACTCAGGACTTGTTCTTATCCTGCTACCTTCGCGATCACTTCATCCGCCACGCTCTTGGGCGCCGGCTCGTACGACGAGAACTGCATCGTGTAGCTGGCGCGTCCCTGCGACATCGAGCGCAGTTGCGTGGAATAACCAAACATTTCCGAGAGCGGCACGTGCGCGCGAATGACTTTCGCTCCGCCGCGCTCGTCCATCTGTTGAATCTTTCCGCGACGGCGCGATAAATCTCCCATCACGTCGCCGGCATACTCCTCGGGCGTCACGGCCTCGACATCCATGATCGGCTCTTTGAGAATCGGTCCGGCTTTCCTGGCCGCTTCCTGGAAGGCCATCGAGCCGGCGATCTTGAACGCCATTTCGCTCGAGTCGACGTCGTGGTACGAACCGTCGTACAGCGTCACTTTGATTCCGGTCATCGGATATCCGGCCAGGATGCCCTTCTCCATCGCCTCGCGGATCCCCTGATCCGTCGGCTTGATGAATTCCTTCGGGATTGAGCCGCCGACGATGTCGTTGACGAACTCGTAATCCTTTTCCTTGTTCGGCTCGATGCGGATCTTGACGTCGCCGAACTGACCCTTGCCGCCCGACTGGCGGATAAAGCGGCCGTGCGCGTCTGCGCTGCGCGTGATCGCTTCGCGGTACGCGACCTGCGGCTTGCCGACATTCGCCTGCACATTGAACTCGCGCATCATGCGGTCGACGATGATCTCCAGATGGAGCTCACCCATTCCGCGGATGATGACCTGATTGGTCTCCACGTCCGTGTGCACCTTGAACGTCGGGTCTTCCTGCATCAGCTTGGAGAGCGCGACGCCCATCTTTTCCTGATCGGCTTTGGTCTTCGGCTCGATCGCGACCGCGATGACCGGCTCGGGAAAAACCATCGTCTCGAGGACGATCGCATCGTCCTTGTCGCAGATCGTGTCGCCGGTCGTGACGCTGCGCAGGCCGACGGCCGCACCGATGTCACCGGCCCACACTTCCTTGATCTCTTCGCGCTTGTTGGCGTGCATCTTCAGAAGCCGTCCGATGCGCTCGGTGTTTCCCTTGGTCGTGTTGAGTACTGCCGTTCCCGACGCGATGTGTCCCGAGTAAACGCGAAAGAACGCCAGCTGGCCGACAAACGGGTCGGTCATGATCTTGAAGATCAGCGCCGCGAATGGAGCATTGTCGTCGGCCGGGCGCTCGATGAACGACTCGTCGTCCGGATTGATGCCCTTGACCGGGCGGATGTCGACCGGCGAGGGAAGGTAATCGACCACTCCGTCGAGCAGCGGCTGCACGCCTTTGTTCTTGAATGCCGATCCGCACATGACCGGCGTGATCGTCTGAGCGATGGTCGCTTCGCGCAACGCGGCCTTGAGCTCAACAGTGCTGAGCGTCTCGCCGGCGAGATACTTCTCGAGCAACTCGTCGTGCTGCTCGGCAATCGATTCGACCAGCTTCTCGCGAAAGTGCTTGGCTTCCGCCATCAGCTCGGGCGGAATATCGACTGTTTCGTACTTCGCTCCAAGGTTCTCGTCATTGAAGACGAGGGCCTTCATCTGCACGAGGTCGATGACGCCTTTGAACTGATCCTCGGCTCCGATCGGAAGCTGGAGAGGAACGGCGTTCTTGCCGAGTTTCTTTTTGATCTGATTGACGACGGCCATGAAGTTCGCGCCGACGCGATCCATCTTGTTGACGAACGCGATGCGCGGGACGCCGTACTTGTCGGCCTGACGCCACACGGTCTCCGACTGCGGCTCGACTCCGCCCACCGCGCAGAAGACGCCGACAGCGCCGTCGAGGACGCGCAGCGAGCGCTCGACCTCGACCGTGAAGTCGACGTGGCCGGGCGTATCGATGATGTTGATGCGGTAGTCGTCCCAGAACGCGGTGGTGGCAGCCGAAGTGATGGTGATGCCGCGCTCCTGCTCCTGGACCATCCAGTCCATGGTGGCAGTCCCCTCGTGTACCTCGCCGATCTTGTGCGTGATCCCCGTGTAATAGAGGATGCGCTCGGTCGTGGTCGTCTTCCCGGCATCGATGTGGGCCATGATGCCGATGTTTCGCGTCTTCTCGAGAGGTACTTGCCGTGCCATGTCGTTTTTCTCAGAAACTCACAATCGGCGCACACGTGGCGCCGATACACCAATTCGATCAATTTTTGTTTCCCGTTGCTCGGTCCGGAACCGCAGAACCCGCTTTTTCTGTGTTATCCGGTCGAGACGGAGCTTGGGGAAAACCAGGAAACTACTAACAACTAAGACCTAACAACTAACTACCAACGATAATGCGCGAAAGCCTTATTCGCTTCCGCCATTTTATGCGTATCTTCCTTCTTCTTGATCGCGTTGCCGCGGTTGTTGGCGGCATCCATGATCTCGCCGGCGAGTTTGTCCTGCATCGTCTTCTCGCCGCGATCGTTCGCGTAGCTGATCAGCCATCGGATCGCGAGGGCGGTGCGGCGGGCGGGCCGTACTTCCACCGGGACCTGATAGTTCGATCCGCCGACACGGCGGCTCTTCACTTCGAGCGCCGGCTTGAGGTTGTCGACGGCCTTCTTGAACAGCTTGATCGGATCATCCTTGGCCCGATCTTCAACCTTCTTCAGTGCGCCGTAGAACACGCTCTCGGCGACCGATTTCTTTCCCTGAAGCATCAGCGAGTTGATGAACTTGGTCACCAGCTGGCTGTTGTAAACCGGATCCGGCAGGATCTCGCGCTTCGGTACTTCGCGTCTGCGTGGCATCGGAGTTAACCCTTCTTCGGCCGCTTCGCGCCGTACTTGCTGCGGCCCTGCATCCGTTTGGCGACGCCGACGGTGTCGAGCGTGCCGCGGATGACGTGATAACGAACGCCCGGGAGATCTTTTACACGGCCTCCACGAATCAGAACAATCGAGTGTTCCTGGAGGTTGTGGCCGACACCGGGGATGTAGGTCGTGACTTCGATGCCGTTGGTCAAACGGACGCGCGCGACTTTACGGAGCGCCGAGTTCGGTTTCTTCGGCGTCGAAGTGTAGACGCGCGTGCAGACGCCGCGCTTCTGCGGGCTCGATTGCAGCGCCGGCGATTTGGTCTTGTAGCGGACCTTTTCGCGGCCCTGACTCACGAGTTGGCTGATCGTTGGCATTCGTCGAAAAATCCTTTGTTGGGAGACACGTACAGCGAAAAAAGACTTCCTGTGGAGGCAAACCCGCGCACTCTAACCGCGGATTTCCGACCTGTCAAGCCCGGAACCGGCTCAACGCCTTCAGGACACCCCTTATTCCGCTAAAACTCGACCCATGTACCGGTTCCGAGGCGTTTGGCCTCCCCGAAAAGGAACTGCGCCGAGGCCAGATCTTCGATCGCCAGGCCAAGCGACTTGAACAGCGTGATCTCATCCTTTGAAGTCCGGCCTTTGGCCTTGCCGATCAGGATTTCGCCGAGCTCAGCTCGGATGTGATCGGGTCCAACCCCAGCCATGAGGTAGTCGCCAGACTCGTTCAAAGTCGACTCCCGCCGGTCGACGAAAAGGGACGCAGCCTTTACCGTTTCCGAATCGAGCTCGCGGGTCGTCTTGATGCTCGATCCGACGGCGTTGATGTGCGCGCCGGGCTTGATCCATTCGCGCTGGATTACCGGTTCCTTCGAGCTGGTCGCCGTCACAATGATGTCGGCACCCCGCACAGCCTCCTCGGCTGACTTCGCCAGTTTCCGGTTGCCGGTCGCCAGTGCTCCCGCCTTGCCCTCGCTTCGGCTGAAAATCCGCACTTCGTCGATCTTTCTCACGACCGGAATCGCTTCGAGGTGGCTCTTCGCCTGAACGCCGGCGCCGAGGATTGCGAGGACTCGGGCGTCGTCACGGGCGAGAAGTCTGGTCGCGACCGCCGAGACCGCCGCGGTCCGGATCGCCGTGATTGCCGACGCGTTAATCACCGCCAGGAGTTGGCCGGTGTCGCCGCTATGCAGCAGCACGGCACCCAGGTGCGTATCGAGTCCTCGAGCCGGATTGCCGGGGAACACGCACACCTCTTTGAGACCGTAATCGCCGCGGTAGGCCGGCATGAGTCCGAGAAATCCGGACGCCCCTTCAGCGCGAATGACGTTGCGGAGCGGATTGGTGACTTTGCCGCGCGCAAGATCGGCGAGCGCCTCTTCCATCACGCGGATGCAATCACGCATGGTGAGCATCTGCGTCACCTCGTGTTCGTTGAGAATCAGGATCTTCATCGGCGCGCCGTATCATCGCACGGTCGATGCGTCTCCTTCTTCGCGCATACGCGCTCGCTCATCGCACGGGACTTCTCAACACGCCGATCGGCGACGCGGCGTTCAGCCGCGCCTATTTCGCGTACAAACGCTTCGAAGATCCGCACGCCGGTTTGATCCGCGCGCATCCGGAGCTCTTTCGCGGCGGACACGTCATCGACGTCGGCGCGAACATCGGATACACGACCGTCTTGTTCGCCCGCGCGATCGACGCCGGATTCAAAGTGTTCGCGCTCGAGCCGGAGCAGGAGAACTTCGCGCGGCTCGAGCGGAATCTTGCTCGCTACCGGGTGACTGATCGCGTCGATGCACGGCGTGTCGCGGCCGGCGCGACTTCTGGCGCGATTGGCCTGCGGGTGAATCCCGAGCACCACGGCGATCATCAGGTCGATCCATCGGGCTCGACGACTCCGCTCGTATCGCTCGATGAATTCCCGGGGCCGATCCGCTTCGTCAAGATTGATGTCCAGGGTTACGAGCCCGCGGTGCTGGCGGGCATGCGGAAGCTGCTGCAGTCGGATGTCACGATCAGCACGGAAGTCGATCTGCCGTCGCTCGAGTCATTCGGCTACACGATTGCCGATGTCGAGGGGCCGCTGCGCGATTTTTCGCCGCATCGCATCGATGCTGACGGCAAATTGCAGCGCATCGCGAGCGTCATCGATGCGACGGATCGCCGCGGCTACGCCGACGTGATCTGGCGGCGCTCTTGATGCGCCACCATCCCAGAAGCGTCATTTTCAGGAGAACGGACCCGTCGCGAAAGCGATTGATGTTCGTTGATCCATACGATCGCGCCCGATAGCGCACCGGCACATCGATCACGCCCAGCGACAGAACGGCGGCCGGGAAGAGAAGCTCGAAGTCGCCGAACGGATCGAATTCGCCGAAGTCGCGGCGCCAGGAGGTCATCCGCGCGTAGTCGTGTCGCGCGAAAAGCTTTGTCCCGCACAGCGAATCGCCGATCGCGGTATCGAGAACATAGCTCAGCGCTTTCGCGAAGAAGACGTTGCCGATGCGGTTGAGAAAGCGCATCGCCTTGCCTTCCATCGGGTAGACGAGCCGGCTGCCGTTGATGAAATCGGCGAGGCCGCGCACCCACGCCTCATAAAACTGCACGAGGAGCTCGGGCGGCATCGAGAGGTCGGCGTCGAGGATCGTCAGCAGATCGCCGGTGGCACTGGCGAACCCCATGCGCACGGCGTCGTTCTTCCCCCTGCCCGTCTGCTGCAGAGTCTTGATTGCGAATCGATCGCGCCACGCCGCGGCGACGCGCTGAATCTCTTCCCACGTCCCGTCGCTCGAACCACCTTCGACGAAGATGACCTCGATGCGCGTGCGCAGGTCGGGCATGCGTCGCAGCGCTTCCTCGATGTTGCCCCGTTCGTTGCGCGCCGGAATCACTACCGAAAGCGGCGGCCGCTGGCCATCGACTCCTACCGCCCGCAATGTGATGACGTGCACCAGCGCGCGCCAGCCAAAGAACGGGAGTATCGACAGCAGCGCGTTGAGCGCCGAGCCGAGGCCCAGCATGCGCCACGGAAAAGCGACGCACGGTCGGACGCGAACGATCTCGAGTCCCGCCAGGCGTGCGAGATTGCGCAAATCAGTCAGCGTGACGAATGTCATGTTCGGCTCCGCCGCTCGAAGGCCGAGCCATGTCGTCAGTCGATAGAGAAGCGCGAGATACGGGTTGTAGCTGACGACAACGACGCGCGACGACCGTGCCATGCCGGCGCGAATTCGCATCAGAAGATCCTGGATGTTCAGCTCGCGATTCAGATTGCCATTGAGAAGAACCGCCGTACGGCGCTCATGCTCGCTGCGAAGATCGATCGAATCGGATATCGATTTCTGCGGCGCGTCAATGCACTCCAGCAGATAGCCGGAGTCGGAGGGCGGCGGATCGAACTGGATGACGGCGTCGTAGTAGCGCGTCATCGCGGAGATTTCACCGGCGATCCGTTCGTAGAACGTCCGCTTCCATCGCTGAGTCCCCGCCATTGACGTAGTGATGTTACCGGCGCATCGGCCGGTAGAGCCAGAAACGCTCGTCCTGATGTGTGAAGACGGGCACGGCCGTCTGATGCAGGAGCGCGAATCCGTTCGACGCGGGATCGGGCATCTCGACGTTCAGCAGCAGCAGATAGTCCGTCCCCGCGAAGTGGCGTTTCGCGTTCGCAACGGCATCGGGATACGGCACTTCGAGGCCGCGCTCGAATCGCTGATCCCACATCGTGAACGTGCCGAGGCGCTGACTGCCGGCATACCAGAATGGATGTGGAATCCACGGGCAGATTGCCGAGGTCGTGGTCTCGCTGTGCGCGGCGATCGGAAGCGCCTCGAGTCGCGCCTGCTGAATGTATGCGGCCATCTCCTCCGCGCCCGAGAACGCGTACTTCAACTCCAGTTGCGCGATGCGAAACGTCGCGAAGACGGAGAAGACGAGCGTCACGAACAGCAGGCAATGCGCGAGGAGGCGGCTCCGATCGTTCGTCGTCGACGTCCAGAGCGCGTAGAGCAAGACGAGAAGGACGAAGCCGGTGTGGCGGAAGCCGCCGATCCATTTGTAGATGTAGAGAAACGCGAGGCCGGCGTACGCGCCGCACAAAACCAGAAGCGAAACGCGGTCTTTTCGGAGTGAGAACGCGACGACCGCGATCACAACGCCTCCCGCGATGGCGCTGCCGGCAAATGGAAAACTCGGAAAAAACGCCGCGCTCACCGCGAGCGGCACCGCCTCCGGAGTAAAGAGCATGACTCCGCCGCGCGCGATGGAATCGTGCGGCGGATAGACCTGCACTGCCGCCGCAAGACCGCCGGTCAACATCACCGACGCGCCGGCGAGCCACCCTTGGCGCAGCATCAGGCCTTCGATCGCGTAACCCGCCCCGATCATGGCCGCGATGATCAGGCTGTGCGTGTTGGTGTTCGCCAGAAGTGCGACGAGGAGGCCAAACACAAGCGGCTTCTCGAATCGCTTTGGATAAAGAGCCGCAACGCTGAAGAGAAGCAGGATGCCGAGCGCATAACTCCGGACCACGACGGAATATTCATATGATAAATAGTAACAAAATATGATAGCGATTCTGAGGCCGATCGGAAAAGGCGCCTGCCACAGGATGATGGCCGCCGCGCAGATTGCGATGATGATGTGAAGGACCGCCTGCGAGCCGTACGGCAATCCGGTCCGCGCCAGCGGAATGAGCAGCGTGTGCCACAAGCCCGGCGTGCCCGAGAGACCCATACGGTGAAAGAAAGTGATCACGTCGGCGTCGCGCGCAAGGAGCCAGGGATCGGCCTCGTCGCGCCACGGTTCGTGATGCACTTCGAGGACGACGACGATCGCGGCGTAGACGAGGAGCGCGACCAGTGGCACCGTTTTTGACGGCGTACTCGGCGTGCTGCCGGCGATCATCGTCTCCCTCGCCATCACTCTCGTCCCCCTCCCCGACCTCGGGCCATCCGAATACGCCTACGGTTATCTCGGCGGGCTGTACGAGGATGGTAGCAACAGTACGCCGTCCGATCACCTCGCGGCCGGACTGCGAAGAGCCGCGCTCGTCACGCCGCGCGACGGGAAGATCGTGTTCCTGTCGGTTGGATTCGGCGAGACCGAGCGCATTTTCGAAGCGTTCACCGCCATGACGCGCTCCGATCCGCGAGTCGACCGGCAGGTCGTCTTCGTCAACGGCGCGCGCGAAGGGGCCGACAGCCAGCAATGGATCGCGCCGATGAGCGCCGCCAATTTCAATCGCATTCGCGACACGATCCTCACGCCGGCGGGCCTCACCGAATCGCAAGTGCAGGTCGCGTGGGTGCAGCTGATGACCAATTCGCCGGGTCGCCCACTGCCGCCGCAGGACTCGGATGCATATCGACTCAAAGGCGCAATCGCAGCCGCGCTGCGCGAGCTGAAAGCACGCTATCCGAATCTGCAGATCGCGTATCTGTCGAGCCGCGTGTACGGCGGATACGCGACGACATCGTGGAATCCGGAGCCGTTCGCATACGAGACCGCACTCTCGAATCGCTGGGTGATCATGGGCCAGATCACAACGATGCGTGTCGGATCTCTGTGGGACTCCCGCATCGGCGACGTGAATTACGAAAGAGGATCAGTTCCGTGGATCGCATGGGGCCCGTACCTGTGGGCCGACGGGACGATGCCGCGATCCGACGGACTCACGTGGCAGCGCGATGATTTCGAGTCCGACGGCGAGCATGTCTCGGCCAAGGGTGCCGGCAAAGGAGCGCGACTGCTTTTCGACTTTCTGATGCACGAACCGACAGCGTCGTGGTTCCGCGTGACTGCCAGATCGCGCGCAGTGCGCTGATCACTGCGTTGCCACCACGAATCGTCCGATGCGCGTTCGCCGCGGATAATTACTGTCGACCCACGCAAACAGCCACGGCGCGCGCGCGCGATTCGGTACGCCGTCGAAATTCGCGATCGCCGGCAATCCCTCCACAATCACGACCGCCGGCGGATTTCGCTGCAGTTGTTCGATCGCCTCGCGCGCCAGCACCGGCACGGAAAGGAATGGGACGTCGAAGCAACGCATTGGCGGACGACGCTGCAGCAGGTAGTACAACGCGCGCTCGTTTGCGATGTCGAGGATCGTCGCGTCAGGCGCAGCGTTCGCGGCGACGAACGCATGCAGCGCGGCGAGATCGCGCGCGTCGTCGGGCGTCGTGTAAATGTGGCGACCCGTCGGAACCGGATACGACACGAGCCCGGCGTGGCTCTGGCGTGACTTCCAGCCCGCGATGAACTTCGTCGCGCCGATCGTATTGGGAATGAGCTCGACCAGCACGATGACCGGAATCGCGGCGATCGCCGCCGTGATCCATCGCTTCTTCGCGATCAGCGGCTCGAATACGAACGCGACGATGGCGAGACCGAAGAGCGGAGTGCCGTAACGGGTGTGGCTCCAGCTGCAACGGCCGGCGGCGCTGCGGAAAGCGAGGATCGAGAAAATCGCGACGACGATGCCGCGCATGTCTCGGCGTCGAATTGATATCGCAAGCAACCATCCGAAAAAAACCGGCGGCAGGTAGTAGCGCGCCGATTCCCAATCGATTGTCCTTCGCGCCGGCAGCGACCAGATCGTATCGATCCATCGCGGAATGATGACGAAGGAGTCGATCGCGAAGCGCCACAGATCCACGCGAAGCGCGAGAAGGATCGCGATCGGTAACGCGATCGCGATCGCGGCCGACATCGCGATGCGCTTCAACGGCGGGCGGACGATCGCGGTGCAGATCGCCGTCGCCGCCAGCGCGTACATGCCAGTGTCGAGACTCCACAGCAAACCGAGAGTCGAAGCAGCGAATGCGAGAAAAAGTCCGCGGCCGGCGCGGATGTACCGGAGGATGCCGAGGATTGCGAGGTAGATCGGGGCGAGGCGGTTGTACGGGAACACCGGAACGAGGCCCGCGCCGATTGCGCACAGCGCAATGATTGCGGCGGCCGCCGCACCTCCCGCAGTCGTACAAATCTCTGCGGCGATCAGCGCGAGCAGCGCGAGCGTCGCGGCGTCGAGGATTGTTTCGAGGCGGCGCGTGCGCAGCGGCGAAGGCGGATTGCCGAGGACGAGCGCGTCGAGGCCGCCGTCGTAGGCGAGGCCGTGCAGCACGAAGACATCGGTGTAAGGGCGCTCGCCGGACCGAAAGAGAAACGCCGGCGTGAGGTGCTCGCCCTCGTGAAACGGATCCATCACGACGAAGGGATGGTCGTGCGCGAAAAGCATCACGATAAATATTGTTAATGCGAGGAGCCCGGTTCGGTGGCCGGTGGCCGGTGGAC